>VYAQ01000021.1 GCA_009844885.1 Gemmatimonadota bacterium | reverse complement strand
GACGAAGCCAGATGCCGGAGCAGCCGCAGCGAGATTGCCTGCTCCTCGAGTTCGCTCCCGGTCTCATCTCCGAGCCAGGCCAGCCGATCCTGAAGGTTCAGCTCCTCCTGTCCCGCGGCAGTTGCCTTGAATTGCAGGACGGCGTGCCCTTTTTCTCGTGAAGCCGTAAGCAGGAGTGCGCGCCGGCTTCGCGCCGCGTCGTCCTCTTTTTCCTTCTCCGTACCGCGAGGCTCCACCAGCATCAGCAGGGTCTCCTCGGCGGCGGCCTCCATCCGGCCGATCAACGCCTCCAGGCCAGCGCCGCGTGCGAACCTGCGAATGAACTCGTTGATGGCCGGCAGTTCGCGTACGTCGAGTCTACCCCTGAACCGCGC
Organism: Gemmatimonadota bacterium; assembly: GCA_009844885.1. Lineage (GTDB taxonomy): Bacteria > Gemmatimonadota > Gemmatimonadetes > Longimicrobiales > Gaopeijiaceae > Bin94. The sequence goes on along the minus strand of VYAQ01000021.1, from coordinate 17,266 downwards.
TGCGCGTGGCATCGTCAGGCCCACAAGCAGGATGGCGAGCATGCCGCCTGCGGTCATTCCGTTGTTCAGGAGTCCACCGGCGAAGTCGTTGAAGAAGTCCGGGAAGACCAGGTCGAACTCAATGGCGATGCCTGCCCAGACCGCGAGCCCCGCGATGAGTCCGGACCGCGGATTGTTCCGACTCCCGGTAACCACCTCGCGCATGCCGACCACGAAGAGCGTGCACAGGGTGACGATGATCACGGCGGCCACGACAGCGTCCGGAATGCCGACGATCACGGCCACCAGCTTGGGGAAGCAGGCCAGGGCGATCAGGACAAGCCCGGCGAACAAACCCACGCTGCGAGACGCCACCCCAGTGGTCTCGATCGTGGCGATCGGCGTGGGGTGGAGCGTGTTGGGAAGCCCACCCGCCAGGCTTGCAAGGATGTTGCCGCCGCCCTCCGCCGCCACGGCGCCCTGTACGGAGCGAAAATCCACTGCGCGAGGGGTTCGCCAGGATACACGCTGGGTTGCGACGGCTACCCCTACCGCCTTGGTGGTCCCGACAAGCGCTATGAAAACGAAGCTCGGCAGCAGCGCCCAGAAGGCTGGGCCGAAACCAAGGTCCAGCCCCGGGGGACGGCCTTCGGGCAATCCGACCCACGCCGCCTCGGCCACGCCCCCGAACTCGGAGATCCCCATCAACGTGGCCACGGCGGACCCGGCTGCGAGCCCGACCACCGGGGCCCACAGGCGAAGTCGGGGTGATCCCTTCAGGTGAATCCCGGTGGCCACGGCAATCGTCACACACGCGCTCAGAGGGACGGCCGCGGCCGGGGCACCGGCCGGCACCTCGTTCAGCATGCGCAACACAATGGGCATGATGGTGACCGGCAGGAGCATGATGACCGTGCCCGTCACCACCGGAGTGAAGACGCGGTGCAACAGGGCGAGCTGCCGGGACAATGCCACATGCACCATCCCCGACGCGAAGACCAGAGTCGCCAGCAGCGGCGGCCCCCCTTGATCCAGAGCCGCAACACATACCGCGATGAACGGCGCGGAGCACCCGTGGAGCATCTGGTATCCGGCGCCGAGCTGGCCCGGCCGGACTGCCTGCACTGCGGTGATGATGCCGCACGCCAGCATGCCGCCGAAGATCGCCCACATGAGGAAATCCCCGGCATTGGCGGCCGCAAAGACGATCGTAGGGAGTAGCACCGCGGAATGCACCGAGAGCAGGGCCAGCTGCGATCCGAGCCCAATACCGACCAGCGGCCGTAGCGACTCGTTGGCTTGGTAGCGAAGGCTCTGGTCAGGTCTCATACAGGCGCATCGGTCATGGGCTCCGGCCCCTCAGCATCGCTCAGCGCGGGCAGCGCGGATCGGTTCGGAGATTGCCAGCCTCACGCGCGACGACGCGAAGACCACATGAGGCGTAGAGCACGGCGTTTCGCGTGTCGGATGGTCCAAAGATGGAAACAGCCCGGATCGCTCGCAACACAGATCGAATCGCACGGACGGCTGCCGTGGACAACCCGGCCTCGGCGGCGAGGGCCGCGAATGTTCGAGAATGCGCGGCGGAACTCCGACAGGGAGAACGCCAAATCTTGCGACGAACGTGATTCGGCGCCCATCGCCCGCGGACACGCACGCCATCGGGCAGGGTGGTCGTCCGCTGCAGGTAGGTGATGCCCGCTTTCGTGTAGTACGTCCGAACACTGTAGTCCAGCGATTCTCGTGCATCCTGCCAGATCGCCGCGACTCCGTGCTCGGTGGCCTTCCGTTTCAGGTCGGACGCGGTTGGCGGACCGGCGGACGACGCGCGGGTATCGTCCGCGGCCCGTACCTGCCTGGCCAACAGCATCTCCTGGTCGTGAACGTAGCCATGGAGGGTCACCAGGCGGATATCGATAGCCCCTGTCCGCCAGTTGGGACACCATTCGGTGGGCGCTCGCATCGAGGCCGAGACCGACCAGGACCATCGTGAGGGGCCTGAGGGACTCGCCGCTTCGGCTTCCGTATCATTCCTCGAAGTCCCCTATGCGGTTGGTGGCGTCCTGGGCGGATCGCTCGGCCAGAAGGGTTCCGATCGACCAGATCGGTGACGTGGAGCTTGCTTCCGGCGCGGGGGGTCGGGTCGACGGTCCAGAATGCCGGTGGCAGTGTTCGATGTCGTTGGACCAGGCGGGCCGGGTCGTGACCGATGGTCATGGCGCCGGCCTCGCCGAGGGGGCCCGAGCGGTCAGCGGGGGACAACCTGATCTGCGGTGATAGCGGGTCCTTCGGGGCCGGATTGCACATTCGGGCCGTGAGATCTGTCAAGTATATAGAGGGGCGAGAGTCGCCACTCGGTTCAACGAATCACCCGGAGCAGAAAAATGAACGTCCGATCCAAGGTTATGAGAATGGTACTGGCAGCATGCGTGGCTGGTATGGCGCTCTTCAGCGGCCCGGCCGTACGTAGCGACACGACTGTGTCCGCGAATGCCCAAAGCCAGCTCTACCTCATCAATGCCATCTCACGGTGCGACAAACGGTGCCCGTTCTACGATCCCCCGTCCGGGTGTTGGTGCTTCCAGCTGTAAGGTTACCCGGACGCTCGTCACAACGAAGGCACCCCAATGACCATGAGCCCGTTTGCCAGGCAAATCACGTCTGTCACCGTTTGCGTGCTGACCAATGCCTGTTCCAGTGAACCGGCTGACCGGGTCGTCGATCATCCGGACTACCAGGGCCCCAATGTCGTTGCGCTGGAGCCGGTGCTGCTGGAGGAGAGCGACCAGTATTACCTGGGGAATCCGTCATCGCTGGTCGTGGACACGCTCGACGGGAGCTTTCTGGTTTCCGATCACTACTCGGGACGGATGTTTCGATTCGGACGCGACGGTTCAGTTGTGCAGACCTACGGACGCCCTGGGTCCGGTCCTGGCGAATTCCAGGGCATCGGCCCGGCCTTCGTGCTCAACGATTCGGTGGTCGTCGGTGCCGACTTGGGCCGCCGCCGGCTGTCCCGGTTCGTCTCCGGGACGGGGGAGCATGCGGGCCTCACTCCTTACCCCGGCAGCGCTGGCCTCACCACGGCGATCGTCAACGGCGTGGCTCTAGTTCCATCCGTTGACCTCGACAGCATGAAGGCCATGGTCGTCTGGGATCCGGCTGGTGGCAGCCTCCGTCATGTGATCGATCTGCCGGAGACCTACCGACGATCGCTGGGCGGGCCAGGGGTGTTCATGGGGATGTTCGGTCTCGGCACCGTGGCTGCGTGGCCGGATACGATGCTCTTCGGCATGGGCGGGACCAACGAGGTGTACGTCGCGACCTGGGACGGCGAGGTGATCGACACCGTGCATCTGCCCAACGTGCGGCGCAGGGGCGTACCGCATGACGCGCAGGAGCGCATCGATGACGTTGGAAACCCATCGACGACGTTCAACGAGCGCATGGAGATGCTGTCGTTGCTTCATGGCCTCTACGTCATGTCGGATGGCGCCACGGTTTTCATCCATCACGACATCGAGGTGGTGGGGGAGCCTCCGATGGTCGAGTTTCTGGCGACCATCCATGCCAGCGTGCTTTCCCGCGACCGCAGAACAGCGTGCGTGGATGGGCCGATCGAATTCGCCAACGAGATGCGGGTGGTCCACACGGTGGCCCGCGACACGTTGTACCTGCTGGACCGTACTCTCAACGAGGCCGAGGATGCCATGACGACCTGGATCCGGCGGTACGGGATCGATACGAGCGCGTGCGATTGGCTTCCGGTCGGCTAGTGAGCGGGGATCGACTGAGACCATCGTTGGTGGCTACACGGTTACTCGGTTACGCCGTCGCTGTGGCGGCCGCCATCCAATTGGCAAACTGCCACGACGTCGAGACCATTTCCGCAGACTGGATCATGGTCGGCGGAGAGACGTTGGGCGAGTTGGTCCACGACACGGACCTCGCCGTGGTATTGGTGATGGATCCTGCGCAGTGCTTCAGCTGCGCCAATCTACTAGCCGTTTGGCTAGACTGGCGAAGAGAGCACCCTGGGGAGTTTGACCTCGTGCTGTCGAGGCAACCCAAGCCTTGGGAGCGTCTTCGTTTGGCCCCACTGCCGATATCCGGGTTCCTGTCCCAACCAGCCTTGGACATGAGCAGCACCCCAATGGAGCTAGTGTTCTCTGGCGGTCTTGAGGTATATCGCTCAACCGGGTTGCAGGGCGTCTCGGTAAGCCCTCTTCTCGGAATGTTGAGGGAGGTCTCCCTGAGAGAAGCGCTAGTTCGACTTGGCGCGGCCGACATCCCGTAGTCCGGTCCTGCTTGAGCTGGATGCTTCGCCGCCCTGCGACCTACACCCCGCGCGGCGGCGACCGCCCACCGGGCGGCGACGGCCCCCCCGAGACCAGCCCACCGCCGCGTGACCCGGTCAACCTCCCCCTGTGCCGCAGCTCGGCGCGGCCACTGCGGCCTAACTGCCACCGCCGCCCTCTTCCCCCCTCTTCCCACCGGCAATACCATCGACTCGGCGCGCGTCGCGTCCCAGGGTGGTCGTCCGCTGCAGGTAGGTGATGCCGGCTTTCGTGTAGTACGTCCGAACACTGTAGTCCAGCGATTCTCGGGCATCCTGCCAGATCGCCGCGACTCCGTCCTCGGCGGCCTTCCGATTCAGGTCGCGTGCGCCTGGCGGACCGGCGGACGGCGTACGGGTATCGGCCGCTATGATGTCAACCAGAGTTTACACAATGGAAACTGCGGTTGACATTCCAACGGCCCGCACCGCCGCCGTGCCCGACAGCAGCTACGCCCCCAGAGTGCTCGGAATGCTCTGGAATCACTGATCGGCATGCGCCGGAATCAGCACTCCCGCCGCAGCTACTGCCGCCGCGCGTTCGTTACGGTCCTCTCGCTTCACATACAGCGCGGCCGCGATACCTCCCGCGATCGCGTAGAGCGCCGTGGACACGGACACTACCGAGCCCGCGGTACCGGTCGCCAGAAAGAAGACGCCCGTCGCTACCACGACCAGCACGGCGGACATCGCGAGATCCTGCCACCGCAGAGTCCTTTCCAGCTGCGCTTCTCTCAGGGCCATCCTGGCGATCACCCGTTCGTTCAGATCGTACCGAACCGGTCTCTGGGGGTCCAACACGTGGCGCAGGCCGTGCTGAATCTGCCAGTCGAGCCAGCACGATGGGCAGGTCTTCAGGTGCTCGATCAACTCCGGGTCGGCGTCATGTGCGCCCGTGCGGTTGAGCGCCGTCGGGTCTGGACAAGTCGTCATTCTCCATCTCCCAGCATCCTGCGAAGATTCTTTCGGGCGTGTCGATGATGAGATCGGATCGTGGATTCCTTCGACTTCAGGATCTCCGCCACCTCAGAGATACTGTGCCCTTCCAGGTGCATCAAGATCATCACGTCCGCTTGTCGTTCCGGGAGACGGGCGAAGACGTCCCCCAGGCCTTGGACCAACTCCTTGAAGTCATGCAGTTTCTCCGGGTTGCTTATCAGAGACTCGGCAAGGTCCATCGGCAGCGTCTCCGTTTCGTATCGTTCCAAGCGGTCCTCGTGAGCTTTGCGCGCGTTACTCCAATTCGTGCCCAGGCGATGTGCCAGCTTCTGGATCCATCCACCCAGCGCGCCTCGGCCCTCGTACTGGTCTATGCGATCCAGGACGCGGATACAGATCTCCTGGTATAGATCATCCTGGTCATCGCCATCCACGGCATATCGCTCGGCGACCATCTCGATGAGGGGTCCAAAGCGCTTCATCAGTGCCCGAGCGCTGCCGAAGTCGGGCCGGGTCGATTCACTCATCGGAGCCCACGCACTGTTCCGTTGCCGGACTCACATCGGTGATCTCCCGAAGGACTCGGCCGCCCGTGTTTCGGGTCGGCGGCGCTCTCGCCGGCGCACCAGGTACACGAGCACGAACGCCTGCGCTATCGGGAAGACGAGCGGCGCCCACGCACCGAAAACACCCGATCGCATGGTGCCGTCGCGCAGAAAAGGCCCCACGGGAGATGCTGCCGCGAGGCACGCGAAGAAGGCGATCCCACCGAACACCCCGATTGCCAGTCGAGCGTTACGCTGTGCGCGACGACTGAGATCGAGGGTCAGTGCCGCGGCCAGCACACCCAGGAGCACGTTGACGACGGCGAACACAGCCATGGCGGGAGGGCCATGCAGCTCCCAGCGGAGCACACTCGGAGGGAACCTGTGTGGAGCCCCAACATTCAGAGTGTACTCCTCGGGAGGGTTTGCCTCCACGAACCGCAGATTCTCGACGATGCCGGTCGGGGTTCTTGGCCCGAACCGTTGCAGATCCGCGCTCTCGGAGTCCAGGGCAACGAGCAAGCGACTGTGTACTTCCGGTGCCACCCAGGCGCCGAGGGCGTATGAAAGCGCACCCACCGAGATGCCGACAGCCACCGCCGTTCGTACGAGGCGGCGGGAGTGTCCCAACACCCGAACCAGCGCCACGCCACCCGCGAAGATCAGGAACGGCAGAGCAAGCGCGGCATCTTCGGCCACACCCCACAGCCACCGCAGGGAGCTTACGGACCACTCATAGGGAGGCCGCCTCAGTTCCAATAGCGGCTTGCCGACGATGAAGAGCAAACACCAGGGCCACATCGCTTTCGCGACCGCACCCGTCCAGGCTGCGTGTCCACGTCGTGTTTCCGCCATCGTCGCCGTCATGCCCCTCTGGAGACCCGCCTCCGCCGTTCATCCGTCCTGACAGTCGCTGTTCCGGTCGCAGTTCGAAAAGAGCCAGCAGCAGGCATAGCAACAGTACGCTTCCGGGCCGTCGCCTCGGCAGCAAGTCCGCTTGGCGTCGGTCGAACGCGCGGCGCTCGCCTGCGTCAGCAAGGCCGCTGCCAACACGAGGTTGAGCAGGATAAGGACCACCCTGATCGTTCGCAAATCTCGTCCTCCATGTTCGGGACCTGACGGTCCCAGATGTGGTGAATTGAATCTCGCGGTCCCATTAACTGACAGTTCTCAGAGGAGAAATGTGCAATCAGGGTGGTCGGGGCGCCCCCGACCGCGTCTCCTCCCCAACTCCGCGGCACGGTCCCTACCACGCTGGCGAGCGCCCCGCACCCACGGCCTGTGGAACAGCGCGTTGCACATTCGGGCGACGAGAACTGTCAGTTAAGTAGAGGCCCTCGGTAGTCCACCGAGATTCCGGCCCGGATCGTTTGGAGCAGACACCTCATGGCCAACAGCGCCGGTACGAACACTCCAGAAGTGCGATTGACCTTGACGCAGAGACTGCGGCGCGTCGAAAAGCTGGCGTATCTCCACAGCGAGATCCTGGATCTGCTCATCGCCCACGGTCATGCGGACCCGCCCTCCGAGCTCCGCGCACTTGGAGACGAGGTGAGGCAAATGATACGCGGATTTCCTGACGATCACTCTTGAGGGCGTGGGCCCACTCGTCACCTATGAACTCAGCCATCGACTGTCTCCCATGACTCGCACCGAGAGCCGGAAGATCGGACTACGGCGAGCGTTGCGAAGCCGTGCGGTCGTCCCGGCCCTGGCTGTATCGGTGATTGGTCAGGTGGTGGTCCTGTTGGCCCTGGTTTTCGATGCCGACTCGCGGCCTGAACCGATTCCGGTCGGCTTGAATCTGTCGTCAGTTTCCGTGAGGCATGCCGACGGGACCCTGGACGAGGTGGGGGCAGGCCAGCCCACCCTGCTCCTCGTATTCGATCCTGACTGCGCCCACTCGCGTCGTGTCGCGCCAGCCTGGTCTTCCTGGCTCGCTGGCAGGGAGGCTCGCCGATTGCGCGTTCTAGCGATTTCGTTGGGACCCCTTGCCGAAGCAATCGACTTCGCAAACGAGCACCATTGGCCCGTTGAGGTTCTGTCCCTGGAGCATCCTGCCCGTGAGCCGGACGCCGCCATTCTGACGAGACGGACCCCATGGTTAGTCGCCCTGGACCAGGCGGGCCGGGTCGTGACCGATGGTCATGGCGCCGACCTCGATGAGGTGGCTCGGGCGCTCGGCGGGGGAGGAGCTGCTCTGTGGTGATCGCGGGTCGTTCGCATCCGGATTGCACATTTCCGCCGCGAGATCTGTCAAATATATAGAGGGGCGAGAGTCGCCACTCGAATCCCACAGCAACGGAGGTAGCAGTATGAAAAGGAAACTCATGGGCGCAATGCTAATGGTCGGGTTTCCCCTTTTAGGAATCGCTTTTGGCGGAGCGCCCGCCATGGCGCAGTGCTATACCTGCGACCTGGACACCGATCTCTGCGCCAAGCAAGCGGACGGCAAGTTCGGTTTCTCCGAGTGCTGGGTTGGCGAGGGTCCAGTCTCCGGCCAAGGCATCTGTCTCCCGGACGAGGGTTCCGAACTGTGTGGAGGATTTGCGCTCTCGCCGGTCGAGGAAGAAGCTGCCACGCAGGAAGTCCTCGCACTCGTGGCAGGCGGCGGTATGTTGCCCGCTGACACTCCCTACTTCGTAGCCACTCAGGGCGACCGGCTTCTCGTCCGAAAGAAGTGCGGTGGCTCGTTGGTGGGGTTTGTCGTGGCCCAAGGTTCCGATGGAGTACTTCCGGGCTTGAAGCTAGGCTAACGGCGTGCCGTCCGGTGTCCGGCGGGAGTGGATCGTTGCCTCGGTCCTTGCCGCAGGTTATGGGTGCGGTGACGATCCACCGCCGGAACTCCTTAACGGCGTCGATACTTGGGTCACCGTACCACGGTATGAAATCGGCAGCTTGCACGGAGCAGACGCTGCTTTCACCAGGGTTTCTGATGTCAGCCTGGGGGAGGAGGGAACCCGGGTCTACGTTGTCGATCCCAGTGATTTTCGGGTGACCGTCTGGACGCCTGACGGCTCACTCCTGTTCTCGGTCGGAGGCGAAGGACAGGGACCGGGAGAGTTCCGACGCCCTGATCGAGTCCAGGTCACGTCTGACGGATTCCGGGTGCGTGACCGGGATCGCTTCGTCCTGTTCTCGCGTGACGGAGAATACCTGCGCACGGTGTCCATACCCCTGTCGGTGAGCCATCGCGGATTCCGATTTCGCCCCGCACTCTTGCTTGACGACGGCGGCTTTTTGGCCTACCCCAGCGTTTCACCGGATTACATGTCCGGATGGTGGGGCGACGATCCGGTGGTGGAGTTGCCCGTCGTCCGTCTGAGGGAACACGACGGGGCCTGGACGGTTGATGTCCTGACGATGCTTGATGTTCGCAACGAGATCCTTGCGACCGGCAGAGACGACGCGAATTCCGGCTTGACCTCGTTCTCGCGGCAACCGTACCGGGACACGGACCAAGCAAGCTATAGTTCGTGGTCGAACACGGTTGTCGTCACGCGACAAGGCGGCTTGGACCCGGGAGTGGTCGATCTAACCGAGTTGTCAGCGGACGGCGATACCGTTTGGTTCCGGAGGTTGCGGTTTTCACCCATTCCCCTGCCGGTGAGAGAGGTCGAGGAGCTTGTCGAGAACTTCGCCACGACCATAGCAAACCGGACGTCGGATGCGCTCCTGGCCGATGCACGAAGGTCCGTTCGAGAGGCTCTCTACGTGCCGGAAAACTATCCGTCCGTTCGAGACATGGCATTGCTGTCCAACGGGGAGATGTGGATGAGGACGCAAGAAGACGCGGGTGCTGATTCGCTGGACGTATGGTATGCGGTGCAGGTTGGAGTTGCGCGGGACTCTCCCGTCCGACGAGTCCTGTTGCCAGCTACCTTCCTGCCTTTCGACGCTACTGAATCCGTTCTGTGGGGTACCCGATTCGACTCCTTCGACGTCCGCTATGTGGTTGGCCACCGATTGGTTCGCGACAATGGAGATCCGGATTGATCGGAAAAGGAACATCAGGACGCCTCATGTGGCTGTGGTTTGCCGCGTTGTCCTACACTATCGGTGTCGGGACGCCTGGGGATGCAAATGCCGCTACCGCACCACAAGACTGGTCAACGCAATACGACAAGGTTATCGGAGGAGAGCCGGGGACCGACGATGCGTTGCCGTTTCTACAGAACGTGCGCACTGCCGCGGACGGCACCACAATCGCTGTCGTTCAGGCGCGCAGGGTCACGGTTTGGGATTCGCGTCACTTGAGTGAGCCTGTGTTGGAATTGTGGCCTCGGGACGATGTTGCACAATTGGGTAGCTCTCGAAACGTCCAGTTGGATTCGACCGGGCTTTGGGTCCGATATGATCGCGGGCTTGGGCGATTCCTGCTCGATGGTCGTCTTGTGCGGACGATGCCAAGCCCGCCCGACGAATGGGTTCAAGGGGGTATCGTCGTGCTCGGCGATGGGACCTTGCTTGCCCGCGAGCGGTTTCCGTTTCCGCACCAGGTATTCAACTGGGAGTTGGGACACCCCGGTTGGCAGATTGCTGTGGCGCATCTTCGGCTCGCCAACGATGGATGGATGGCTGATACGGTGGCCATATATGATTCGTCCGGGCGCACCTTGGGGCTGGCAGTGCGTCGAAACCAGATGTTCTCGGGCCAGCCATTTGCCGACCACGACTTGATCTACTGGAACCGGCCGGCCGGCGCGGTGGGAATCGTTGCCAGGAACATGGGTACCGGCGAGGTCGAGGTGGTCGAGGTGGGCCCGGGCCAGGATACCGTGCTGGAAGCACGAGTACAGTTGCCGTTGTCGCTTCTGGACCGGGACACCATAGAGGCGGCTATCGCGTCGCACATGCAACGCATATCTCGGAGGCTGCGGTCGAGCGACGACTCCCTGGCGGCTTCGACACTCCATGACCTCGTCGAAGCGGCCCTCCACATTCCCGATCACCTGCCACCCGTGACCGCTGTTGTGGCGACAGCATCAAATGAGGTATGGCTTCGCAGTAGTGAGCCGAATGACTCGATGGCCGTCTGGTATGCCATCAACCGCACGCAGCCAACGTCGCCGCCACGTCGCGTTTTCTTGCCGGAACAATTCATGCTTCGCGATGCTACCGACACCCATGTCTGGGGACTGCACGTAGACAGACGGTTCGCCGGACAGGTCCAGGGGCGGCGACTGGTCCCGATCGGCTGACCATTTTGGTAGCTTGGAGTTGGTTTTGACGACCGTAGGGAGCGCGTAGGCGAATGTCGGCGCGAGTAGAGTAAGAGTGTTTGTGATAACAAGGAATTGGGATTACGGCTTATGAGGTGTTACATCATTTCATACGATCTTCGGGGCACCCGGGATTATGAGAGTCTATACAAAGCGATCAAGTCCTATCCGAATTGGGCCCACATAACCGAATCAACGTGGGCGATAATAACAGAAAGGACAGCTGTCCAGGTGCGTGATGACCTGTGTCAGGTCATCGATCGTGATGATCGCGTTTTTGTCGTCAAATCAGGCACTGAAGCAGCGTGGCACAACGTCCTGTGCAAGAACAAGTGGCTGAAAGACAACCTCTGAGGACTCAATAGGCTGTACAAGTACGGTAAGCACCTGACACCCGGCCCCGAGGTCAGGTCTACGCTGCGGGTCTTGATCTCCTTTCCGGGTGCGCGGCTTCTGCGGGCACCGCGACCGCAACTGTCATCGCCGTCCTCTTCTGCCCCCATTTCCACTCGACAGAATGTGGCCCGTATCTGTCCGGCCTCGCCGATCGTTACGCAGTGCGGCCCGCGGACACGCACGCCATCGGGCAGGGCGGTCGTCCGCTGCAGGTAGGTGATGCCGGCTTTCGTGTAGTACGTCCGAACACTGTAGTCCAGCGATTCTCGTGCATCCTGCCAGATCGCCGCGACTCCGTGCTCGGTGGCCTTCCGATTCAGGTCGGACGCGGTTGGCGGACCGGCGGACGACGTGCGGGTATCGTCCGCGGCCCGTACCTGCCTGGCCAACAGCATCTCCTGATCGTGAACGTAGCCATGGAAGGTCACCGACCAGTCCGCGCGGCGCGGCCAAGGTCCCGCAGCGACATGGACCCGCCCATCCGAGCCGCTATCTTGGTTTCGCTAGCGGTTGACGCGTCTCACACCTACTACTCTCGCTTGCTGCCATGGAGACCGATCATGACCAAGCCCCGGCCCCGGAACGAAACCGCCTTCACGAGTTCTGACCAGCGGCCGGCTGTATCGCCGCCGTCCGGGATCGATCCCGATTGGCGCGAACGCATCGAGATCGCCAGGCAGGCCCGTGAGCAGGCTCGGAAGGCCCGCGGCGACCGGCCAGCGACCTTCGACAGGCGCGGTCTCCCGATCTCCTGGTAGTCGCGTTTCATCGAACCGTGACCGTCCTGTCGGAAGTGCCCGGAGGAGTCCGCCTCTCCGACAAAGGCGACACCCTGATGCGGATCAGCTACGACCACGACATCGACGCATTCGTTTCTGGAAGTCGCGGGCTTCTCATAGAGCGCATCCTGGGCGAAGAACGAGTGGCGCAGGATCACAGAGTCTTCTACCTGGACACGCCCACGGACCGATTGTCCGACGCCGTCTTCCGGTACGGTCGGGCGCTGACGCGAATCTACGATCTCACCCTCACTCGCGTTCCCGGAGTGTCTCGACGTTCTACGACGACCTTGCGGATCTGATCTTCCAGACCGCCGACGAAGAGCAAATCCAGCGCGATCATACGCTACCGGAGATCCCGAACTCGGAAGCCTATCCGATCGACTACCGGATGGAGGGAAAGCACGGCGGTCACGTGTTCCTCTACGGGGTGGTGTCGTCCCTCGAGTCCAGCGCGGACCTGTGCCAGAAGCAGGCCGTGTGAGAAACGCGGGCTAGCGAGCTCATTCCTCGTCTTCCATTTGCTCTTTCAGCAGGTCTACGAACTCCGTCAGTGTCTCGTCATGCAATGCTACCGTGGACTGCGCTTGCAGCTCTTGTATGGACGCCAAGAGACTTTCTCTGGTTGATCTCGGTAGGTGGACACAGATGAGACTAACCAGGAACTCCAAACCCAATACCCTCCCTTCCAGTTCGTGGAGATCAGACATCAGAGCACTCCTTTTCTGGCAGGGGCTATATTCATGGCCAGCGAGGGACAATGGTCCAGATCGCGCCGACGGAATGCAAGATCTCCTTGATGGGAGTCGAGGTCCAGAGCACCGGCTGTAAATCGCCCCTTGCGCGAGACCGCTCAACTCCTAACGTGCTAGTTCTCGTCTCACCACGGGCCTTCACTGCGACCAGCCACCGTCTGAGATCTCCCCCGGCCGCCCAATGACTGTCCCCGACAAGCCCAACCGCTGGAAGCACGTCGCCGGCATTGCGATCGCCGTCACGCTCGCGTTCCTGCTGCTGAATCCGTCCGGAGCGGTCAGGCGGTGGATTGCCGCGACGAGCCTTGAGTGGGACGAGCAGCGACGAGAGGCGGCAGGCCCGGCGACAGGCCGCTTGATGCTTCCCGGCGAATCGACCTTCGACTCATCGGACCACCCGGACCTGGCCGACGCATTGTCGTTCATCACCGCCGGGTTCTTCCTCCCCGGCGATGGACTCGCCCTGGTGGAGCGTACCGAAGTTCACTTCGTGGATATGGCATCCGCGGAAACCAGCGTGTTCGGCGGGGAGGGCGGTGGCCCACGCGAATTCCGCCGGATCTCCCGTGCCTTGCGGGGTCCGGAGAGCATCGCGCTCTGGGACATACTCCGGCGCCGCGTGGTGTGGCTCGACCACGACGGCGATTTTCTGCGCGACCTGAGCTATCAGGGCGCCCCGTTCAAGAGTCCGCTGCCCCCGCCGCCGGTGGCTGTTCATCGAGACGGTCGCGTGGTCTTCGGCGACTCACAGTCCAGGGCCTTCAGCGACTTTCGCGGGCGGACATGGAACCCGATCGAATACGTTGCCGTGAATGACGAAGGCGAACTTGAGGTCGTCGCCCAGACCAGGGGCTACGAGCACTACTACGGAAACGATGGCAGCGGCGGCGTGCTCTTCGGGCATCGGTCGTTGATGGCCGCTTCCGCAGATCATTTCGTCATTGCCGAGACCGATCAGGAAGCCATCCAGGTGTTCAGGTGGGACGGCAGCGAGGTCCGCCGCATCCCGATGCCGCCGCCGGCTCGCGTGTCGGCGAATCAGCTTCGCGTGGCGCGCGAGTACATGGCCGCAATGCCGTCCAGGCACGCCGAGATGCTGAGCACGGTCTGGTCCGAAGAGGAGATGGCCGACGTTGACGCGTCCCCGCTGGCGATGGACCTGTGGCCAGCGAACGAACTGGCACCGCCCATCGATTCGGTCTTCATCGACTTCGACAAGAGACTCTGGATGCGCGAATACCACTTCACCGATCAGGACAGTGTGACGTGGCGGGTATGGGATCTGGAGCCGGCCACGGCGCTCTTCAGAATCAGGTTGGGCGCCGATGAAAGGCTACTCGATGCACGGGGAGACGTCGTCTTGTTGCGTCGCACTGATGAGTTTGATGTTCCGAGGGCCGTGGTCAGCCGAGTTGTGGCGGGCAACGAGCGGTAGGGCTACGACGGTGTCCGGTCTTTGAGGACGTGCTGGGTCATCGCGGGGTCTGTCACCCTTTGCGTGCTGACCAATGCCTGTTCCAGTGAACCGGCTGACCGGGTCGCCGATCATCCGGAATACCAGGGCCCCAATATCGTTGCGCTGGAGCCCGTGCTGCTGGAGGAGAGCGACCAGTATTACCTGGGGAATCCGTCATCGCTGGTCGTGGACACGCTCGACGGGAGCTTTCTGGTTTCCGATCACTACTCGGGACGGATGTTTCGATTCGGACGCGACGGTTCAGTTGTGCAGACCTACGGACGCCCTGGGTCCGGTCCTGGCGAATTCCAGGGCATCGGCCCGGCCTTCGTGCTCAACGATTCGGTGGTCGTCGGTGCCGACATGGGCCGCCGCCGGCTGTCTCGTTTCGTCTCCGCGACCGGCGAGTACGCGGGCCTCACTCCATACCCCGGGAGCGCTGGCCTCACCACAGCGGTCGTCGACGGCGTGGCTCTGATTCCATCCGTCGATCTCGACAGCATGAAGGCCATGGTCGTGTGGGATCCGGCTGGCGGCAGCCTCCGTCATGTGATCGATCTGCCGGAGACCTACCGACGATCGCTGCGCGGTCCAAGCGCGTTCATGGGGCTGTTCGGTCTCGGCACTGTGGCTGCGTGGCCGGATACGATGCTCTTCGGAATGGGCGGGACGAACGAGGTGTACGTCGCGACCTGGGACGGCGAGGTGATCGACACCGTGCATCTGCCCAACGTGCGGCGCAGGGGAGTACCGCATGACGCGCAGGCGCGGATCGATGATGTTGCAAACCCGTCGACGACGTTCAACGAGCGCATGGAGATGGTGTCGGTTCTTAGTGGCCTCTACGTCATGTCGGAAGGCGCCACGGTCTTCATCCATCACGACATCGAGGTGGTGGGGGAGCCTCCGATGGTCGAGCTTCTGGCGACCATCCATGCCAGCGTGCTTTCCCGCGACCGCAGAACCGCGTGCGTCGATGGGCCGGTCGAATTCGCCAACGAGATGCGCGTGGTCCACTCGGTGGCCCGCGACACGCTGTACCTGCTGGACCGTACTCTCAACGAGGCCGAGGATACCATGATGACCTGGATCCGGCGGTACGCGATCGATACGAGCGCGTGCGATTGGCTGCCGGTTGGTTAGAGACAGCGCCTGGTAGATCGGCGGCAGCTGATCTCGCCCGAAAGCGTCGCCTCCAGCGTCGTGTTCGATTGGTTGAGCGGCACCATCGGGACTGACGGTACGTTGAGGCCAGCGGTGTGGCTCAGTAACCGACCGATCGTAGCCGCCGTCACTGCGACCGCGTCAACTCCCACAACCGCACGTACTCGATGTCCAGGTCGTCGGTCACCTTCGCGAGGATGTAGTCCGGGCCGATCTCGAAGATCGTGAGGCCTTCGGGCGTTTCGACCAGGCCAAGTACGCGCCCCTCCCGATCGAAGACCGTCCAGAGCATTCCGTCGTGCTCCTCCCCGGGGCGCTCGAACTCGGCGATCCAGAGATGACCCAGCGCGTCTCCAACGGCTCCTGCGAAAGCCGGGAAGGCGTCGACGAGCGGCACGTTCGGGGCCATCTCGACAAGGGTCGCACGTCGCTCTGCCGAAAGAGTTGCCACATGGCGCCGAAGTCTGGCATCCTGCTCCGCCTGGGTCGGGGTGCGAGGTTCGTAGTCGCGGCGCACGATCCGCGCGAGTGACCCGTCGCTCCGGTAGGCTTTGAGCTCGTAGGCCTCGGTCCGTCCTATGACCGCCAGATCTCCCCAGACCGTGGTGTATGTCGTCTGGCCGAAGGGATGCCGCAGCGGAACAAAGTACGTCATATTGCCCTGCGTATAGCTGCCGCCGGAGAAGGTCTGTGGCCCGGGATGCTTGCCCAATGACGCGCGTGTGTCACCGTCGACGGTCCTCAACGCATAGGCGTGATCCTGGCGCCAGAACCCCGACGTCCGCCAGAACTCGGCATCCCTCGTGAAGAGGGTTCCATCGGGCAGTATGCCGATTACGACATCGGGGCTCATCGCGAGTCCCATCATTCCCCTTATGGCCTGAACCCCGCTTGCCACGATCCCGGTAGTCTCACTTCGGCCACGTAGCGAGACGGTCCAACCGTGATTGCCCTCCAGGTCGAAAGCGGAGATCCTGCCCTGCTCGGGGTCGTCCGCAATCAATGAATCCGTGGCCCACGGCCGAACCCGGTTCATGTCCCTGAACTCTCCCGGCCCTTCGCCCTCACCGCCCCACGCAGTCCGGTATTGGCCCGTCTCTTCGAACACCAACAGTTCCATGGAGCCCCCATTCGCCACGACGATTCTGCCATCGGCGAGCCGGGTCGCATCTTCAACCCCGTGAAGCTGAAAGTCCGCCGTGGCTTCCGTAGTGCCAATCGAGGCCAGAGGCTCCGCGCCCACTGTCCATCCCAGCCTTGAATCAGTTGAGGGACGGGGGTTTTCAGCGATCTTGACTCCGGCGCTGTCGCGGACGCCGTACTGCGGCGTGTCGGTGATGGGCGTCGGGCCTGACCCGCGGTCGCCGCATGCCGCGACAATCACGCCGCCGACAACGACTGCGGTGACGGCCACCGCGAGTCGATTTCGAGAGAACTCCATTGGTGGATCGAACAAGGCTATCTCCTTGTCAGGGCGGATCTGTCGCCCGAATCTGGGTCTCGGGCCTGAGGGTCTCAAGATTAGAGTAACACGATCTTGCCGGTACGTTGCCCGGCATCGGCGGAGCGGCCACCGCCCTCCGCGCCCAGGCCAACGGCGGTGACCCGGTCGACCTTCCTCCGTGCCGATCCCCACAAGCTGCAGCTCGGCGCGGCCACCGCGGCCGCGACTGCCACCGCCGCCCTCCTATCCCC
>VYAQ01000169.1 GCA_009844885.1 Gemmatimonadota bacterium | reverse complement strand
GGGGCCGGGGCTTTGCTTGTCGCCGCGCGCTCGGCGCGAGTGAGCGCGACCGAGTACCCCGCGGCGCCAATCCGACCCTCCCGGCCGGAACTCGACGGCGACTGGCGTGCACACCCACCCGCCATGCAAGCCCGCCTCGCCTGGAGGGTTGAGACCTCGGTAATCGAGAGGCCGTGCTGGAGCATGCCACAGCGTTGGGCGATGCTTCAGGGCTGTGCTGCCTGTTCTGGTGCGAGAACTGCCACGTCTCCCAGCAAGTGATGCCCCAGCGGCCCTCAGTCCGATAGGGAAAAGAGCCACGGGCAAGACGGATAGCGGCCGGCTCGTCGATCGGGCAAGAGAGAACAGCGCGCTGCGAGGGTGAGCCCACGGCGCTGAGCCGTTGAACGTCTCGGGCTCGCTCGATCGCTTGGTTCAGCGAGGCCGGAGAGAGTGTGCAGCATGGTCAACCAAGAACACCCAGTAGCGGCGACCGGGCGGGCGGTGGTCCGCCGCCGTCAGTAGCCCAGGCGTCCGCGACGGCCGTCGGCTAGCGAGCGCATCTCACGAGGTTGGGCTGGACCGGCGTCGCGAAGATCCCCGCCAGCTCGAAGCGGGCGCTGTAACGCCGGTTGGGATTGCCCCGCTCGCGCGCCTCAACGACCAGCGCGCCTCCGTTCCGGGCGGCCCAGGCCAGCTCGGCGACCAGCCCGGCGGCGTCCTCTGGGCCCGTCCACTTGTACTCGACGTCACCCCAACGAGCCCAACCGGCGGTCCACTCTTCGCGCTGCGGCGCGCCGCCAGCGATCTGGTAGACAACGGTCCGAGCGAGCTCCTCGTCGACAGCCCAGTAGACATCGAACCCCAGCTCTCCTTGTTGGCATTCCAGTTGTAGCCGCGCCTTGCGGTCCGTACCGGAGATCGTCGTGTCACTGACCACGTACGTTCGGGGTGGTTCGTCATCTTCGGCGACGCCCCACCAGAGGTCTGCTCCGAAGCGCCCCCAATCGACGATTGGCGCGTTCGAATCTCGCGCCGGGCGTTCGGCGCCGCAGCGGACTAGGGCGGACTGCACCGGGGTGCTGAACAGGCCGCGCAGCTCGAAGCTGGCGCGGTGCACACGCCGACTCTGCGCGAACTGCACATGCAGAGCGCCCGCGATAGCCGCTCGCCAGTTGAGTGCCTGTAGGAACGAGGCTGCGTCGAGCGCCTGATGGCCGGCCCATTCGTCTCCACTCCAGGTGCCGCCGCTGAACGTCCGCCAGCGGGCACTCTGCCGGGAACCGTCGCCGATGCGGAACGAGAGTCGAGGTGACACCGCATCCAAGTCACGCCACCAGATCGCCACCTCAAGTTGATCGTCGCTCTCGCAACTGATGCTCAGGCGGGCGAGCGACACACCGTTGAACTGCTCCGTCGATTCGCGCACGAGCGTTGTCTCTCTGACGCCCGTGTCCGCATCGACCCGGCTCAGCCACCAGAGGTCGCCGAGACTGCCGCCCAAGCCGCCGGCGCTCCCGTCCATTGGTCCGGCGTCGAGCTCGCCTGCCAGAGACCGGCAGAGTCGCTCCGACCGCAACGAATGGTCACAGATGAGGTCCCGCAAGGCCTCCGGGCCGCGCACTCGCATCAGCAGCGGCCGAACCGAGTCCTCGACCTCGAGGCCGGCGGCGAGCGCAGCGGTGCGGGCGGCGTTGGTATCGACGATCGGCAGGTAACGCTGCCAGAGCTCGAGGAGCAGCGCCAGGTAGCGTGCGCCGTGACCCGGATCGTCGACCCCAGCGCTGTCGATCAGCGCGTGCGCCGTCTCGTGCAGCACGGCATCGAGCGTCATCGCCCAATCGGCCAGCTGGATCCGGTGTCGTGCAGCGTCATAGTGTGTCCCGTCCCCGCTGGTTCGGACCACCCGAGGCGGATGCGGGCGGTTCGGAAAGTAATCGCGGTAGATCGCGTCGACCAGCGCCCGGGCTTCGCTGAGTTCGAGCCTGACGCCCTCGGCCCCGCCCAACTGCAGCCAAGCGCGCTCCCACTCGTATGCGTGATTGCGTTGGACGTCGCAGTTCCGCTCGTGCACATCGGGGCCGCAGATCGTCGCCAGCGCTGTGAGCGCCGTGCACTGCGCGTCCATGCTGTCAACCAGAATGGCGTCCTCCCCGGCGCGCAGCTCGAGCACACCGCAGTTGCCGTGGAACCGTCGGTCGTCCGTTTCGATCTGAAAGTCGCCGTCGATCAGGTCCAGTGACGCCGCGCGGTGCAGCTGTCCCGAGAGCGCCGCCGGCGGCGGGGGCAAGACGACCGTGAACGTGTGGTACCAGCGCCCCACCCTCATGCGTTCGGGCAAGCGTGAGTCGGCCGGGATCAGCCGTTCGCTCCAACCTGAGCCCTCGCGATGCTGCACCGCGAGCTGCACCCGTCCGGCGTCGCTCCGCGCCGCGATGCGGACATCCTGTCGCCCCTGTCCGGTCGGAATCGCGAGCCGGTGGGCGGCCAGCGGCTTGTCTTCTGCGCAGGCGGCATCGCGGGTCCGCAGACGCAGCCGCTCGTCCTCGAACTCCAGCGCCAGATGGCCGCAGTTCGAGCGATAGCGCTGTCCATCGATTCGCAGTTCGAACTCTCCGGGTCCGTCCGCACCGTCCCAGCGCGGATACTCGACGCTCAGCCTGACCTGGGACTGGAAGCTGGTCGCCCGCACCGGCGCCGAGGCGAGCCAGCGTCCGTTGACCGCGTCGGCGGGTAGGTATCGGCGCGACGGAAAGACGCCCCTCGACCATTGGCCGTTCCACCAGGTCTGCAGCGCGACCTCGATCCGTCCGTCCTCGTGAAGCCTGCCGGCCAGGCGCACCTCCACTCCGGTCTGCTCGGGCTCCGATCCGGTCTCCCCACGTGCGGGCAGCGACCAGCCCGCGACGATCAGGACTGCGCCGACGATCGTGAGCCAGACAACTCGTCCGAAAGCGGTCATCGAACGAACTCTACCGTGGGGACGCCCCCATCGCCCGAACTTCAACAGGAGCAGCAGCCAGTGCAGACACCACGTCAGCGGCAGCTGCCAGCGCAGCCGCCACAGCGCCCGCTCCCGCCACTCCGCTTCGCTGTCTCGACGCCGTTCGTCCCAGCGCGCGTCAGCCGGGGCGGGGTCAGCCCGAACACCCCGATCAACCGAAGCTCCAGGTCAATCCGCTTCCGCTCGGCCCGCAACCAGTCCAGTGTGTAGCGCGCCGACCTGCGTTCCGCCCAAGCCTCGCGCCACTCGATGACATCCTCGGTTGCCGCACCGTAGACCTGCTCCTCGCCCGGTTCCGACTGCTCGGTGATCAGCTCGGGGAAGATGCAGCGGAGCACCTGCACGACAGGCCGGTGTCGCTCCACCACTTGTCCGGCATCCACATCGTCCACAGCGACCTCACCATCTCCGTCATTAGGCCCCCCTGAGACACAGCCTTCGACCTCCTCCACCCGTTCGCGGAGCGACTCCACTTCTGCCCGCAGGTCCTTCACCTCTGAACGCAAGTCTTGCTCAGACTTCTGTAAGCGAGCAGCCTCCCCACCCCCCGGTCTAGGCAGCCCTCGACCGATCCTCGCTCTGGCTTCGGCCGGACCGCCGCGCCACACCCGCCAGCAGCAATTCAGCCCGTCGCGCCTCGTACTCGCGCTGCATCTGCCGTCCCAGCTCCTCCTCCCCGCCGAAGCGCCCCAGGGTGACGATGCGCCCAACCCAGTGCAGCGGCTCCGTCCACACCCGCTGACGGCGCAGCTCCCGCAGCCGGTGCTCACGCAGCTGAAGTTCGTTGTCGCGGCGCACCTTGTCCCAGGGGGCCGTGTCGGGCGGTAGAGACAGCCGGCGGTCGTCGATCAGCTGTACCTCCAGACGTAGCAGCCGCTCGGTCGCCCCCAGCCAGGCCAGAGTGTGGGGCGGGTTTTCCAACGCCCGCAAGGCCCGCCGCCATTCAGCCACCACCGGCAGCGCCTCGCCGAAGACCTCTCCGTCGTCGGGCATGGGCTCGACCGTGACGAGCTTTGGATGGGCACGCGGAGGGGAAC
>VYAQ01000387.1:9857-17691 GCA_009844885.1 Gemmatimonadota bacterium | reverse complement strand
GCCGGGGACGCGGCGGGGCGTGCGTCGCCCGCGCCGGACGGGTCCGCCGCGACCGCCGGGTCCGCTGCGTGGGCCGGCCGCTCCGCCGCGGAATGGATGCGCCGCTTCTCGCTGGGAACGGCCGAGTTCCATGCGCGCATCGGCTCCACCAATGACCGCGCGCGGGCCCTGGTTCGGGAGGAATCGCCATTGCCCGCGCTGGTGGTGGCCGACCGGCAGAGCGCGGGGCGCGGCCGGCGGGGGAGGCGCTGGGTGTCGGACACGCCCCTGGGCCTCTGGTGCACCGTGGCCCGGCACTGGCCCGCCGGGGACCTCGGGCCGCTTTCTCTGCGGGTGGGGCTGGCGGTGGCGCGCGGGATCGAAGCGGAGGCTCGGGGGCTGCGCATCGAGGTGAAGTGGCCCAACGACCTGCTCGTGGCCGGCCGCAAGCTGGGCGGCATCCTGTGCGAGCGCGCGGGCGGCGCGGTGCTCGTGGGGATCGGGATCAACGTCAACCAGCGAATGCGTGACCTGCCGCTGGGACTGGCGCCGGCGGGGACCTCGGTGCTGGTGGAGTCGGGAAGCGCGACGCCGCGCGGACGCCTGCTCGAAGCGGTCGTGGAGTCGCTGGAGCCGTTGTGGGCCCGGCCCGGCCGCTTGATTCCCCCGGCGGAGCTGGCGGCGCTCCAGGCGCGTTCGCCGCTCGACGGCCGGAGGTTGTCCGTTGACGGCGCCGTGCGCCATTCTTCGGGACCTGCGCGAACCGTCCAGGCGCTCGTCGCGACGTCGACGGAACTTCACCCGGACGGCTCGCTGGGTCTGATGGACGATGGCGGTCGGCGCCTGTCGCTGATCGCAGGATCGGTCTCACTACAGTCCACGTTGAAACCCGGGAGTTGAGCATGGCTTGCCAGCTGGTCGCCGACGTGGGGAACACGGAAACCGTTTTTGGACTGCTCGATCTCGACGGGCGGGAGGTGTTGCGGCACTGGCGCGTCAGCACCCGGGTTCCGAGGACCGAGGCGGAATACGCGGTTCTGTTGCGCGCGCTGTTGTTCGGCGACCAGGAGCCGCCCGCGACCATCCGGCGGGGCGTGATCGGCTCGGTGGTGCCGTCCGGGGACCGCACGCTGCGGCGCGTGATGTCGTCGCTGGTCGACGGCGACGTGTACAACGTGAGCGCGCGCTCCGACCTGCCGATCCGGCTCGACGTGGAGGAGCCGCTCACGGTCGGCGCGGACCGGATCGTCAACACATTGGCGGCCAAGGTCCGCTTCGGCCGCGACACGATCGCGGTGGACCTCGGCACGGCCACGACCTTCGACTGCATCACCGCCGACGGCGTTTTCCGCGGCGGGGTGATCGCTCCGGGCCTGAGCGCGGGTCTCGACTGGCTGGCGCGCAGCACCGCGAAGCTGCCCACCGTCGAACTGGTCCCGCCGGCCGAGGTGGTGGGGCGGCGCACGGAGACGTGCATCCAGAGCGGCGTCTTCTACTCGGTCGTGGACGCGATCGACGGGATGGTGCGCCGAATCAGGGCCAGCTGGGGAGCGGAGGACCTGCTGGTCGTGGCGACCGGGGGGTTTGCTCCGGTGGTCGGACCCCACGCGGCCACGGTGGACCGGATCGAACCCTTCCTGACGCTGGAAGGGCTGGGGATCGCGGGGGCGCACCTGGATCGCTGACGGGTCAGCAGCCCGTGGCCACCGCCACTCGAATGCGGGGGGATTCTGTCCACGGGCTGCCAGGGCCTTGACCCTTCCGCCGTGATGCGCGAGACTCCATTGCTCTTGTCAGCACTCGCTACCGTTGAGTGCTAAGCAGCGGGCGCACTGCCCGCCAATCCAAACCAACCCCATTCCAAGGAGGAGCGCGCATGTCGGCCGCGAACAAGATCCAGCCCCTGGCGGATCGGGTGGTGGTGAAGGCACTCGAAGAAGCCGAGCAGATGCGGGGTGGCCTGTACATCCCGGACACCGCCAAGGAGAAGCCGCAGGAGGGCGAGATCGTCGCCGTGGGACCGGGCAAGCTGTCGGACGAAGGCAACCGGATCCCGATGGACGTCGCTTCGGGCGACAGAGTGCTGTACGGGAAGTACAGCGGCACCGAGGTCACGGTCGACGGGGATCAGTACCTGATTCTCCGGGAATCGGACATTCTGGCCATCGTCAACCACTAACCCGGCCGGGGGCGCCCGCTGGCGCTCTCCGGGAACACAACCAGGAGACAAACGAAAATGGCAGCGAAGGAACTGGACTTCGACATCGAGGCACGCTCCCGCCTCAAGGCAGGTGTGGACCAGCTCAGCAGGGCGGTTCGTGTCACGCTCGGGCCCAAGGGCCGCAACGTGGTCATCGACCGCAAGTTCGGCTCCCCGACGGTGACCAAGGACGGCGTGTCCGTGGCGAAGGAGATCGAACTGGAGGACCCGGTCGAGAACATGGGTGCCCAGATGGTCAAGGAAGTGGCCACCAAGACGTCGGACGTGGCCGGGGACGGCACGACGACCGCGACCGTGCTCGCGGACGCGATCTACAGCGAGGGGCTGAAGAACGTGACCGCCGGGACCAACCCGATGGGCATCCGCCGCGGCATCGACAAGGGCGTCGACGTGGTGGTGAATGCGCTCGCGTCCACCTCGACCGAGACCAAGGGCAAGCGCGAGATCGCGCAGGTCGGGGCGATTTCGGCGAACAACAACATGGAGATCGGCGAGCTGATCGCCGAGGCGATGGAGAAGGTCGGCAAGGACGGCGTCATCACCGTCGAGGAGGCGCGTGGCCTGGAGACCGAGCTGGACACGGTCGAGGGCATGCAGTTCGACCGCGGCTATCTGTCTCCCTACTTCGTGACCGATCCGGAGCGCATGGAGGCGGAGCTCGAGGAGCCCATGATCCTCATCCACGACAAGAAGGTGTCGTCGATGAAGGACCTTCTGCCGATCCTCGAGAAGGTCGCGCAGATGGGCAAGCCGCTCCTGATCATCGCCGAGGACGTCGAGGGCGAGGCGCTCGCGACGCTCGTCGTGAACAAGCTGCGCGGCACGCTCAAGGTGGCGGCCGTGAAGGCGCCCGGCTTCGGTGACCGGCGCAAGGCCATGCTCCAGGACATCTCGGTCCTGACCGGCGGCCAGGTGATCTCGGAAGAGGTCGGATTCAAGCTGGAGAACGCCGTGGTGAGCGATCTCGGGACCGCCAAGCGGATCGTGATCGACAAGGACAACACCACGGTCATCGACGGCGCCGGCGCGGAGGACAAGATCCACGGCCGGATCGAGGAGATCAAGGTGGCGATCGACAAGTCGACGTCGGACTACGACCGCGAGAAGCTGCAGGAGCGGCTGGCCAAGCTGGCCGGCGGCGTGGCGGTGATCAACGTCGGCGCGGCGACCGAGACCGAGATGAAGGAGAAGAAGGCGCTCGTGGAGGACGCGCTTCACGCGACGCGCGCGGCCGTGGAGGAGGGCATCGTGCCCGGCGGCGGCGTGGCTCTGCTGCGGGCGCAGACGGCGCTCGACGGCCTGAGCCTGGACCGTGAGGACGAGCAGGTTGGCGTGAACATCCTGCGGCGTGCCCTCGAGGCGCCGATCCGGCAGATCGCCGCGAACTCGGGTGCCGAGGGATCCATTGTGGTGGCCAAGGTGCGCGACGGTGAGGGCGGCTTCGGCTACAACGCCCAGACCGACGAGTACGAGAACCTGGTGAGGGCCGGTGTGATCGATCCGACGAAGGTCGTGCGCAGCGCGCTGCAGAACGCCGCGTCGATTGCGAGCCTCCTGCTCACCACCGAGGCCGTGGTGGTGGAGCGCCCCGAGGACGAGAAGCCGGCGATGCCGGGCGGTGGCGGCGACATGGGCGGCATGTACTAGTAGCCCGCAGTCGCGCCGCGAGAAGCAGCGGGCGGGGTCCGGGCGTTTCGGCGGCCGGGCCCCGCTTTTTCGTGGGCTAGTTCCCCGGCGGCTCCGCGAAGTCGTCGACCAGGGTGTCCGTTCCCAGGTAGCGGTCGTCCGCGTTGGTGAACCATCGGCGTTCGACCGGAATCCTCATGCCCCGGACCTCGCGCTCTCCGCTCAGCAGGATGTACTCGCCGTCGCCCGCCGCCTCGTCGTGGTAGAAGCGGTAACCGATCATCCGATAGGTGCTCGGGTCAAAATAGAAGTACCACGTGTCGGAACCGACCGCCGGGTCGTAGGTCACCCTGGCCACGAGGCTCGGCTGTCCGTCGAATTCCCCTTCGCCGATGGCCGGGTCGATGTGCGTGCCCGGATCGCGCAGCTTCATCGGCAGGCCCCACAGGTACAGGTAGTAGTTCCTCATGCGTTCGATCGCCGGGCAATCGAGGCGATGCGCCGCCACCTGATCCTCGGTCGGAGCCTCACCGCCGATTGAGGCGAAGCAGTCCCCCCCGGCCGTCCCCTTGATCAGGAGCCCGTCGGATGTGTCCTCCCGGTAGCTGTAGTCGCTGCGGGCGACGTCCATGTGGATGGTTCCCCGGCGTTCGCTGCCATCGGGGCGCGACTGGTCGATCACCAGGGTGTGCCTCAGCCTTGGCCAGCTGCCCCCGGGATCGTGGTAGGCAATGGCGGCTTCGACGAGTTCGGGGCCGGTGGTCGGGGGGCCGGGTGGGGTCCGCTCGCCGGCGCAAGCCGCTGTGAGGAGAGCGGGCACCGCGGCGGTCAGGACGATACGAGTCATCGGCATGGGTCCTTTTCCGGTGTTGGCTGTCAATCTGAGGGTCCCGCGAGTGCGAGCAACAGGGCCAGAGCACTTCCCAAGCGCGCGTGTCCGGGCCCACCTTGAGCAGCGCGCAGGTTCCCATCGAGCGCGAACGCCCCCAACCGGAGGACAAAACCGTGAAACCGACACGCCTCGCCTTCCTCGGCCGAGCAGCCCGCGGACTCCTCGTCGCAGCTCTTGCCGTCATCCTTGCCGCCGTGCCCATCACGGCCCAGGAAGTCGGCCCCGAAAACGGCACCCTGATCGTCGCGGGCGGAGCGCTGACGGACCCGGCGGTCTTTCGTCAGTTCGTCGAACTCGCGGGCGGGCCCTCGGCGCCGATCGTGATCATTCCGACGGCGGGCGGCGGGGACAGCTACGACCAGTTCTTCGGCGGCCGGCGGCGGTTCGAGCAAGCGGGCGCGCGCCACATCACGGTCCTTCACACCTACGACCCCGAAGTCGCCGATACGGACGCGTTCGTGGCCCCGTTGCTCGAAGCGCGCGGCGTGTGGTTCACCGGGGGACGCCAGTGGCGGCTGGCCGACTCCTACCTGGACACGAAGACGCACGACGCGCTCTGGGGGGTTCTCGACCGTGGCGGCGTCATCGGCGGGTCCTCGGCCGGCGCGTCCATCCAGGGGTCGTACCTGGTCCGGGGCGACACCCGCACAAACACGATCATGATGGGAGACCACGAGGTCGGGCTCGGCTTCCTGAAGGGCGTGGGCATCGACCAGCACCTGCTCCGGAGGAATCGGCAGTTTGACCTGATCGAGGTGATCCGGGCGAAACCGGAGCTGCTGGGTATCGGGATCGACGAGAATACGGCGATCGTGGTGCGGGGCGACCGCTTCGAGGTCGTCGGCCAGAGCTACACGGTCATCTACGACGCCAACGCGACGCTCGACAGCGGGGGACTGTTCTACTTTCTCGCGCCTGGAGACCAGTACGACATGGCGGCGCGGGAGGCGTTTCGGCCCACCAGGGACCAATCGCGGTTGCAGCGAGTAACCGGGACACCCTGGCCCCCATCGGGATAGGCTCCGTCCCACATCCGTTTTCAAGCGTGTTAGTTTTCGCGCCATGAATGCCCCATCCATCCACGTAACGCTCCCCGACCGCACGTCGGTTGCGCTGCCCGAAGGCGCCACTGCGGGCACCCTTGCGGCCGCGATCGGGCCCGGTCTGGCGCGGGCTGCGCTTGCGGCGGTCGTCGACGGCGAGATCGTCGATCTGAACCACCCACTGTCCGACGGTGCGTCCGTGCGGCTCCTCACCGAACGCGATCCGGAGGCGCTGGGCGTGTTGCGCCACTCTGCCGCGCACGTCCTGGCCACCGCTGTGCGCGAGATGATCCCGGGCGCGGGTATCGGGTTCGGTCCCGCGATCGACGACGGCTTCTACTACGACTTCGACGTTCCCGAGCCGTTCACGCCAGAGCAGCTCGAAGCGATTCAGCAGCGGATGGACGAGGTCGTGGAGGCGGACCATCCCTTCGAGCGCCGCGTCGTCTCGCGGGACGAAGCGCGCGAACTCTTCGCCGACGACCCCCTCAAGCTGGAACGGCTCGAGGAGTTTGCGGACGATGAAGTCATCAGCGTCTACCAGGACGGTCCCTTCCTCGACCTCTGCCGGGGCCCGCACGTCCCCAGCACCGGGCGGCTCAGGCACTTCAAGCTCCTGAGCGCGGCCGGCGCATATTGGCGCGGCGACGAGAAGCGCCAGATGCTGCAGCGGATCTACGGGACGGCGTTCTTCGCGGCGAAGGACCTGCGCAAGCACCTGCACCGCCTCGAGGAGGCCCGCAAGCGCGACCACAGGGTGCTGGGGAAGCGCCTCGATCTCTTCTCCATCCAGGAGGAGGTGGGCCCGGGCTTCGTCCTGTGGCATCCGGCCGGGGGACGCGTTCGCAACACCATCGAGACCTTCCTCAGGGACACCCTGGTCGAGCACGGCTACGAAATCGTCTTCACCCCCCACGTGGCCAGCGAGGAGCTGTACCGGATATCGGGCCACCTGGACGTCTTCTCCGACGACATGTTCCCCGCCATGGACGACGACGGGGAGCGGTTTCGCATGAAGCCGATGAACTGTCCCCATCACTTCATGATCTACCGCTCGCAGATCCGGTCCTACCGCGACCTGCCCCTGCGCTATGCCGAGCTGGGCACCTGCTACCGCTACGAACGCTCCGGGGCGCTCCACGGAATGCTGCGCGTGCGTTCGTTCACGCAGGACGACGCGCACATCTTCATCCGCGAGGACCAGATCAAGGAGGAGTACGAACGCCTGCTGGACCTGGGGGACTACCTGCTCAAGGTGTTCGGCTACGAGTACCGCACGGCGCTGTCCACCCGTCCCGAGAAGGCCATCGGCGACCCGGCCGTCTACGACTCGGCGGCGGACCGCCTGGCCGACGTGTTGCGGAACCGCGGGCTCGACTACGAACTCGACGAGGGGGGCGGGGCGTTCTACGGACCCAAGGTCGACATCCTGGTCACCGACGCGCTGGGGCGCGAGTGGCAGGGCGGCACCTTCCAGTTGGACTTCCTGATGCCGGAGCGCTTCGGGCTCGAGTACGTGGGCGCGGACAACCGGCGTCACCAGGCGGTGGTCATCCACCGTACGCTGCTGGGGTCGATGGAACGCTTCATCGGTGGGCTGATCGAGCACTACGGTGGGGCATTTCCGCTGTGGCTGGCGCCCGAGCAGGTCCGAATTCTCCCCGTGTCGGAGCAGTGGGCCGGGTCGGCGCGGGAACTGGCCGGACAGCTGACGGCAGCGGGGCTCCGGGCGGAGATTGACGAACGCGACACGCTGGGCTACCGGATTCGCAGCGCCGAGACGATGAAGGTGCCGTATATGGGCATCGTGGGCGAGCGTGAGGCGGAGGCGGGCACCGTGTCGGTGCGCAAGCGGGGTGCGAAGAAGAAGCAGGTGACGATGGAGCGGGGGGAATTCGTGCAGCGGCTCAAGAGCGAGGTGGAGAGCCGGACGCTGGGGTAGGGGGCGCCTGCGGGGGCGCTTTGAATACAGCCTTGCATGCAGGCCGGTCGAGTAGTACTGTGCACGAGTAGTCTGTGCAGTTGGTTGGTGATGCCACCGAGCAGTTGGTTGGTGATGCCACCGAGCAGTTG
>VYAQ01000387.1:0-9847 GCA_009844885.1 Gemmatimonadota bacterium | reverse complement strand
GCAGTTGGTTGGTGATGCCACCGAGCAGTTGGTTGGTGATGCCACCGAGCAGTTGGTTGGTGATGCCACCGAGCAGTTGGTTGGTGATGCCACCGGCCCCTTACTGGTGGGCAGTTGTGTTGCAGGCAGGGCATTCCGCGGCGGGGCGGTCGCGTCCGCCCCTTTTCGGCCCTCCCGGGCCACGCCACGGCCTTCGCTCGCGCAGCAGTCTCGGTGGTCTTGATTCGGGACCGATTCAGGTCCTCACGACGCGAAGTGTCTCGGCGAGAGCTTCGTGTATCCGCGGTGCCCGCAGCTTCGGCTCCGGGCTCTCCAACGGTTCCGGTCTCCACGGATCCGGGACCCCCAAGCAAGGAGGTGTGCCATGAAACGAAGTTTGGTACGAACGCTTGGCCTGGGGGTTCTGGCACTGATTGTGCCGGCGGCCCTCGCGGGCCAACAGACCGGTACGGTAACCGGTTTCCGTCACGGACGCGATGAGCATGCAGCCGCTGGCGGGTGCGCAGGTCAGCATAGAGGGCACCAACCGTGGCGCGCTGAGCACCGCGGAGGGGCGTTTCGTCATGCTGAACGTCCCTGCGGGCACGTACACGATTCGCGTCCAGCTCCTGGGCTATGGCGCGGGAGAACAGACCGCAACGGTGACCGCGGGCGGCACCGTGTCCGTCGACTTCGAACTCACCCAGCAGGCGATCGAGGTCGAGGGAGTGGTGGTTACCGCGCTCGGCATCGAGCGGGAGGAACGAGCCCTTACGTACTCGGTCCAGACCGTGAGCTCCGAGGCGCTCGATCGGACTCCCGAAGTCAACCTCGTCCAGGCGCTCCAGGCCCAGTCAGCTGGCGTGCAGGTGATCCAGTCGAGCGGCCGACCAGGAGCATCCTCCTTCATCCAGATCCGTGGACAGTCGACATTCACGGGGTCGAGCCAGCCGCTCTTCATCGTCGATGGCGTCCCGGTGAGCATCGACCTGGATCCGGAACGGGGAGGGAGCATCTACGGGCGTGGCCAGGCCGGCAACCGGGGCATGGACTTCGACATGACCAACGTCGAGGAGATTTCGGTGCTGCGCGGGGCCGCCGCCACGGCGCTCTACGGATCCAGGGCCGCGGCGGGAGCGGTGGTGATCAAGACGAAACAGGGGCGGCCGGGCATGCCGGTCCGCTTCGAGTTCTCCAGTTCGGCACGCCTGGACGACCCGATCATCGCGGGCTACGTGACGGACTGGGCGGCGGGACGGGATCGCTTCCTGTGCGACGGCAGGCTTCAGTCGGCGGGTGGCTACTGCCAACCCGGATACCCCACCGCGACCGGTTTCGAAACGCGCACGATCACGAGTTCGGGATATCCGGGCTGGGGTCCGCACAAGGACAGCATTCCGCCGGAGGTGACCGCGGCATTGGGCGATATCCTGTTCGAGGATACTCGCTCGCAGTTCTATCAGCAGGCCCGGACGCTGGAGAACTCGTTGCGCGCCACGGGCAGCCTGGGAGATGCGGGATCGTTCACGTTCGGTGTCTCCTACCTCGACCAGGGAGACATCACCCCGACGGGCAAACTGGAGCGACTCAACCTGAGCGCGAACGTCAACCTGCAGATGTCCGACAGGCTGATGTCCACCACGAGCGTCCAGCGCGTCAACACGCAAAACCCATGGCCGGCCGACT
Source organism: Gemmatimonadota bacterium (assembly GCA_009844885.1). Classification (GTDB taxonomy): domain Bacteria; phylum Gemmatimonadota; class Gemmatimonadetes; order Longimicrobiales; family Gaopeijiaceae; genus Bin94. The sequence continues at coordinate 8,182 of VYAQ01000387.1, read as the reverse complement.
CGTGGGTCAGTGTCCATCACAACCTGCTGCATATTCCGCCCAACGTCGACATCCGGACAGCGTGGAACGACGACGGCACGCCGGTCATGTGGGGCACGAACAGCCCGCATTATCAGTGGGTGATGGAGAACGAGTACAGGGACAGCAACGTGAACCGCTGGATCGTCTCGCAGCGCTTCGCGGCGGAGATCGTGCCCGGCATCAGGCTTTCGAACACCTGGGGCCTGGACACGTACCTGGACCAGCGGCGCACGTATCAGAACGAGCGGCCCTGGCGCACCGCCGATGGACTCAATTCCGGTGGGACTCGGCAGGAGAAGCTCAGCCGCACGCAGATGAACAACGACCTGGTGCTCAGCGTGGACCAGCTGCAGTTCGGCGAGGACATCACCGTCAGCGGGCTGGTGGGCGGCAACATCTGGATGACGGACAACAGCCGCATCACGGGCCAGGGCTTCGACATCGTCATCCCGGACTACTACAACGTGGAGAATTTCCAGCGCCAGGACGTCTACGCCTCCCTGCCCGAGGAGAGACGCTTGCTCGGGGCCTATGCCCAGGCGACTGTGGACTACAAGGGCTGGTCGTACTTCACGCTGACCGGACGGAACGACTGGAGTTCGACGCTTCCCAAGGAAGCGAACAACTACTTCTACCCCTCCGCGAGTGTCGGCGTCATCTTCACGGACGCCATCGACTGGCGTCCCTCATGGCTTCAGTACGGCAAGGTGCGTCTCTCGTACGCAAGGGTCGGGGCCGACGCGCCGCCGTATAGCCTGTCGTCGCGGTACTACTCCGCAAGCGCGCCGGGCGTACACCAGGGAAGCTACCAGTTCGACCCGACGACGATCACCTTCCCGTTCCGCGGCCAGGTCGGGTTCATTCAGGGCACACAGCTCGGAAACCCGAACATCAGGCCGGAGTCGACATCGGAGATCGAGGTGGGTCTCGAGCTGCGCGGGCTGAACAATCGCGCGAGCCTCGATGTGTCGTACTACGACAAGAAGAGCTATGACCAGATCTTCTCGGTGCCGGCCTCGGCGGCCAGTGGGTACACCTACATCACCCGGAATGCCGGTGACCTCCGGAACAAGGGCTGGGAGATCTCGGTCCGCGGTCGGCCTATCCAGATGCAGGACTTCACCTGGGATCTGAGCGCCAACTGGACGCGCAACCGGAACTCGGTCATCGAGCTGGCGCCGGGCATCGACAACCTCCACCTGGCGGGCTACTCCTGGCCGAGCATCCGCATCATGGCGGGCCTGCCCTACGGTGTGATCTGGGGATACGGCTACCAGCGGAACTGCGTGCCGGAGACGGGCAACTACTGCTTCCCGGACCAGCCCACGGGCGCACTGATCCTCGGTGACGAGAACTGTGCGAGCGTCCGGTACAACAGAACCGGCGACTGCCATGGCCTCCCGATCCGGACCCAGCGCCAGTTGCCACTGGGCACCGCGCTGCCGGACTGGCTCGCCAACGTCAGCAGCGTCATTCGCTACAAGGGTTTCGGGCTGTCGAGCCTCTGGGACATGCGCAAGGGCAGTCAGATTCTCAACTTCGAGATCCAGTACACGACGGGCCGGAACGGACGCCATATCCTCACGAACGACCGGTACTCGGTGGTCACCCTCGAAGGGGTCAACCAGACGACCGGCCAGACGAACACGAAGTCGGTTGTGAAGGATCCGACGTTCTACGAACTCATGTACGGCTACGACAAGCACGAGGGCCAGATCGAACCCGGCGGCTTCATCAAGTTGCGACAGGTGACGCTGTCTTATGACATCCCGCGGAACCTGCTGGGCCGCTTCGGTGTCGACCGCGCAACGGTGTACGCGACCGGCCGGAACCTGGGCGTGTGGTCGGACTTCTCCATGGGCGATCCGGAAGCCGACATCTCCGGTGGCTTCAACAGCGCCTGGCAGTACTACCGGCACTTCCCGGCGCCCCAGACGAGAGGGTACACCTTTGGCGTCCGGACGAGCTTCTGACCCATTGGGATCAAAAGAAAGGAGAAGCGCCATGTTTGACATGAAAAAAATCCCGATGGCTCGGACGGTCTCGGTCGCGCTCCTCGCCGTGTTCGCGGGTGGCTGCGAGAACTTCCTTGACGTCAATACCGACCCCAACGCCCCCGTAAACGCCCGTGTGGATGTCCGGCTGCCGGCGGTCGTCACGGGCATGGTTCACACCGTCTACTACGGCGACCCGGGACAGTGGACCGTCGAGTGGATGCAGCAGACCTCGTACAACAGGGACTCGCGCGGCTACGACGAGCTCCAGCTCTACGAGGTGCAGGACAACTCCGCAAACGGGGCGTGGAGCTACCACTACGCCACGATGCTCAATGAACTCAAGCTGATGATGGAGGAGGTCGACCCGGACGCGGATGCCGCGTACTACGGCCTCGCCAAGTTCCTTTCCGCGTGGGTCTGGCTCCACACGACGGACCTGTGGGGCCCCGTGCCCTTCACGGAGGCGCTCGATCCGGCCGTTCCGACGCCGGCGTACGACGACCAGCTTCCGACCATCTACGGGCAGGCGCTCGCGATGATGGACGAAGCGGTCGCCTCCATGAGACAGACGAGCCGGAGGACCCCGGGCGCCAATGACCTGCTTTTCAACGGTGACATGTCCCGATGGGCCAAGCTGGCGCGCACGGTTCAGGCCCGGCATCAGCTCCGCTTGGCGTACGCACCGGGCGAGAACGCGCAGGAGCGTGCACAGGCAGCGATCAGCGCGCTCGGCGAGGGCCTCACCAGCACCGCCGACGACGTCGTCTTCGAATACCCGGGAGGAGCCGGGGCACGCAATCCGCTATGGAGATACGTCGACCGGAACCTCCTCTTCACCGCGAGTGGCCTGACGGTCGAGATGCTCATGGAGCGCAACGATCCCAGGCTGCCGATCATGGTGGAGCCGGCGGTCAAGGACATGGAGGGTGGACAGGTGGTGTACCGCGGCCACTACAACGCGGATGAGCCCGCGGCGGATTCGACGATATCCGAGGTTGGGCACTTCTTCACGGCCGAGGACGCGCCCCTGAACGTCGCCAGCTATGCCGACGCGAAATTCACGGAGGCGGAAGCGCGGCTGATTCTGAGCGGTCCCGGGGCGGCGGACGCCCCGTACCGGGAGGGCATCCGTGCCATCATGGAGAAGTGGGGTGTTGACGCGGCGGACATCGATGCCTACGTGGACGCCCGGCCGATGCTGGCGTCGCTGCCCAATCCGCTTGAGGAGATCATCCGCGAGAAGTGGATTGCCAACTACCTGACCATCGAGCCGTGGAACGACTGGCGGCGTACGGGCTTCCCCTCGATCGAACCCGTGCCGAATGCATTCCTTCCGGCCATTCCGGTACGGATCCGCACGCCCGAGTCTGAGCTGGCCAGCAACTCCGAGAATGTCACGGCCAGTGGCGTCGACCCAGGCCTGCAGGGGATGTTGTTCTCGGGCCCCTCGGTATGGTGGGGCGGGTCGCCCCCGGCCGGTCTGACGGGAGGCAACTAGCAGACCTGCTGCCGCCCGGCCCGGGCCAATGGCGCTGATGGGCGCGATTCGGTCCGGGCCGGTGCGGTGGGGTGAGTGCCAGGCGCAGGGTCGATTGACGCAACGCTGTCGTGGACCTGAGGTTCGATGGACCACACTGGATTCGTGGAGGGGACGTGGTTGAAAAGCACGGCTGGATCCTTCGGTGGGCGCGCGGCTCGGGCCTGCTGATCGCTGGGTTCTTCTCGTCGACGGCGTGCGTGACGTATACACCGGTCGATCTGCATCTCGTGCCGCCGGGAGAGGAGGTGCGGGTTCGGTTCACCGACGACGGGGCCGTGCGCGCCTCGCGGCACCTGGGGCGAATCAGGACCGAGCTCGACGCCGCCGTGACTCCGCAACCTCCGGACTCCGTGGCTGTCATCGTGTGGCTCGGGAAGAACTACCCCGGTACCCAGTTCGAGAACGTGCGCGAGACAATCGTCCTGCCCGAGGATGAGGTACGCGACCTCCACCTCAGGAGACTGTCCGTCAAGCGCACGGCAGCTGCCCTGGTTGGCGCCGCGGCCGTGTTCGCGCTCCTCGTGGATCAGATATTCCTTCAGGAAGACCCCAACCGTCCGCCCGAGATCGACGACGAGAATCCACCGCCGGCCGGCATGACGCTGTTTCGCATCCCCTTGGGGTGGCCGAAAGGATAGCGCAGATGAAAAACAGACTTCTTCCTGCGGCCGGGTTGGTCCTGGCCACCCTCGTTGCCGTCGCGGCGTGCGCCACGGGCGTCGGCTCCGGCGGCGGGGCCCAGAGGAACTCGATCAGCGGGGGCGAGCTCGCCGCCACAAACAGCCAGACCGTTTTCGAAGCGCTGCAGCTGACGCGGCCCGAATGGCTGACCGGACGCGGGGCCGTGTCCGCAACCAATGCGGCCGAGGCCCGGGCCAACGTATACATGTACGGCACGCGCGTCGGTGACCTCGACTACCTCCGGCAGGTCTACGTCGTCGACGTGGCCGAACTCCGCTACTGGCCGGCGGGCGAGGCCAGCGCCCGTTTCGGTATGGGGAATCCCCGGGGCGTGATCGAAGTCATTCCCCGATAGGGCGGGCTGGTCGGGTTCGGTCAGGATCCCGGGGACCGCGTCGGACGGATGTGGATCGCCGTGCCGCCGGCTATTCCGGCCATGAGCGCGGGGTCGCCCTCCCGGCCCACGCGCAGGAGTTGGAGTCGGCCCACTCGTCCCTCCAGCCAGAGCCCGCTGCCGCTCGGCGTTTCCGCGTCGAAACCGCCCGCTCCGTCGCCGCGGAGAAACAGGCCAACGCTGGCGTCCAACCCGGGCACGCTGTGTTCCAGCGCGTGGAGATTGCCCGCCAACACCAGGTCGATGGTGCCGTCGCCGTCGAAGTCGGCGGGAACGGCGGCGGTGACGGCCGAGATCTGCGCCGTTCGCGGGAGCGCGTTGGGGTCGAAGCGGCCGTCCCCGGTGTTCTCCAGGTACGTGGTGGCCAAGGTGCGAACTTCCAGCCGGTGGGCCGCCTCGATCCTCTCGGGTCCGAGGATGTCGGGCAGCGTGGCACGCGCGAATGCGTCGAGTGTGGGGAAGAGTTGCGGGACCCAGGGGAGCATGGAGGCCATGTGGTCTCGTCCGAACCAGGGGTACAGACGGTCCGACTCGTGATACGCGGGCACGCGCTCGTTCCGGCCGTCGCCGTCGAAGTCCCCTACGTACAGCTCGAACGGCCGCTCGGCCGAGGGGATGTAGGGATAGTTGAGGCCAATGTTTCCGGCGACGATGTCGAGGTCTCCATCACCATCGAAATCGGCTGATGACAATTTTTGCCACCAGCCGGTCAGGCCTCCCAGACCGGCCCGCTCCGTCGCATCGCGGAAGCGCGTTCCGTCGTTCAGAAACAGGGTGGGGGGCATCCATTCTCCCGCCACCAGCAGGTCGAGCGTGCCGTTACCGTCCAGGTCGGCCCACAGGGCGTCCGTTACGGTTTCCAGGCCCGCGAGTTCCGGGGCCACCTCGGCGGTTGCGTCCGTGAACGTCCCTCCGCTGTTGCGCAGCAGGCGGCTGCCTCGGCCTGTCTCCGGACCGCTGCTCGCGACGCTGTAGCTTCCCAGGAAGAGGTCCACGCGGCCGTCGTCGTCGTAGTCGCCCGGGGCGAGGGTCGGCCGCTGCCCGGCCCCTTCCACGGGGATCGCCGGCGATTCGCGGAAGTCCCTGCTCCCCGCGTTCAGGAACAGGCGGTGGTGGTGCCCGGGCCGGTTGAGGGCGGCGGCGTGGCCCGACACCGTCCAGATGTCGTTCAAGCCGTCGCCGTCGGCGTCGAAGATTGCGGCGGCCGTCGTCTCCGACATGGCCGCGGCCGCGGGGAGTTCCGCCAGGGCCGTGAATGCTCCGTCCTCGCCCTGGAAATACACGAGGGTCGGCTGATTGTCGCTGCCGCCGAAGACGAAGTCGTCCAGCGCGTCGCCGTCCAGGTCCCCCGCCGCCAGGGCGACGCGCTCCCGCCTCGAGGGATACGGTTCCAGGGAGGCGTCCGTCACGGACAGGCTCGCTGTGTGACGCGGCGGCGGGCGCAACCGGGACGTGGCGTCGGCAAAGAGGGTCGCCGGGCCGGGCGGCGGTGGCGCGGGCGGCCGCGCATCCGAGTGGGCAAGCGTGAGCGTCGCGTCAGCCGCCACTCCGGTGCGCGTCTCCACGGATCCGTCCGGCCAGCGAACCTCCAAGGTGTCCACCGTCGCACGCTCGCCGAGACCGAAGTGCAGGACCGGCTCCACGGACGACTGGTATCCGCGGGTGAGCTGCATCTCCTGTAGCTGCCGGGCTTCGCCGGCTGTGAGCCGCACCCGGGCTCCGATGCCGAACGGGTTTCCCGGGGGCCCGCGGAGTCCGACCCGAAGGAAGTGGGCTCCCGCTGGTTCGCGCGCCTCGTCCCCGGTCTCGCGCGCGTTGTTCCTGTAGACGAAGGCCTCCTCCTGCACGTTGCTGACGACCAGGTCGAGGTCGCCGTCCCGGTCGAGGTCGGCGTAGGCCGCTCCGGTGGAGTAGGACGGCTGGTCCAATCCCCACTCGGCTGCCTGGTCGGTGAAGGTCAGGTCCCCCTCGTTGCGGAAGGCGAAGTTGGCTGTCCTGCGGCGGGGCATGTTCCCGATGAGCTCCAGGATGAGCGCCTCCGTGACGCGCCCCTGTGCGGCCTGAACCTCGGCCATGCGCCGCTCCATGTACGCGTCGAAGTCGGGGTTGATGCTCACGCCGGCCATGCCGTTGGTGACGAACAGGTCCTGGCGGCCGTCGTTGTCCAGGTCCGCGAGGAGGGCGGCCCAGCTCCAGTCGGTCTGGGCGATTCCCGCGAGGTACGCGACATCGGAGAAGACGGGGATGTGGCCGTCCGGGGTCCCGCGGTTCCACTGCAGCGCGTTGGCCATGTACTGGCGATGCAGACCCTCGCGGGCCAGGAGCGCGAACCGCTCCTGTTCCCGGCCGGTCTCCCGTGTCTTGCGGCCGTAGTGGGTCGGCAGTTCCATCTCGAGAACCGCCAGGTCCAGCCAGCCGTCTCCGTCCAGGTCGCCGAGGTCCGAGCCCATCGACGAGAGCGGGATGTGCCCCATGGATCGGCCGATCACGTTTCGGTAGGTTCCGTCCGTCTGGCCCAGGTAGAGATAGTCGGGTCCGGAGTAGTCGTTGGCTACGTAGATGTCCGGGAGGCCGTCGTTGTTGAGGTCACCCACGCTGACGCCCAGACCGAAGCCCAGGTTGGAATCGGCCAGCCCCGCCTCAGAGGCGACATCGACGAAGCGGCCGCCGTCGTTGCGGTACAGCTTGTCGACCTCGAGGGGCGAACGTCCGGTCTCCAGTTGCAGCAGCGTCCGGTAGGCGGGGATGCCGTGGTTCAGGAGGTACATGTCCAGATCGCCGTCGCGGTCGCTGTCGAAGAACGCCGCCTGCGTGGAGTACGCCGGATCGTCGAGTCCGTAGGCGGATGCCTCTTCGGCAAAGACGGGAACGCCGCTTTCCTCCCCGCGGTTGACGAACAGGACATTGCGCCGCAGGTCGCCCTCTCCGAAGGGACCCGACTGGCTGACGTGGATGTCGAGGCGGCCGTCGGCGTTGATGTCGACCAGCGTCACGCCGGTGGCCCATCCGTCCGCGGGGCCGCCGACCCCTGCGCGGTCCGTCACGTCCTCGAACCGCAGTCCGCCACGGTTCAGATACAGGCGGTTCGGACCGATGTTGGCGGTGAAGTACAGGTCGGGCAGGTCGTCGCCGTTCACGTCTCCCGCCGCCACCCCCGCACCGTTGTAGTAGTACTGGTAGGCCAGCCCGTTTCTCGCCGCGGTCTCGGGCAGGCGGTTCACGAAGGTGACGCCGGTGGCGGAAGAGGGCATCAGGGTGAAGAGCGGCGCGGATGCGCGCTCCGTTGCGTCGGGTGGGTGCGGCCCGCCCGTCTCATCCGGTCCCCGGGGGTCGCAGCCGGCCGTAGCGACAGCCAGCAGCAGCGGAGTCAGGCCTGTTTGGCGCGGTCGAGGCATGGGGCTCATCGACTGGTCGGTGCGGCGAGGGGTTACGCCACGTATTGTACATGAACATCCGGCTGCGGCGAATCCGGCGATCTCCGCGGGCAGGCGACCGTGGCGTCAGCCGCGTGTGCGGCACTCCGGGAGGAGGGTATACCCGTGTGCAGAC
>VYAQ01000217.1 GCA_009844885.1 Gemmatimonadota bacterium | reverse complement strand
GCCATGAAAGACAACGAAACCCTAACTTGACAGAAGGCCCTTCCATATCAGCGTCCTCGAGCACACGGTTGGTAGTTGGCAAGAGCAAGCGACGGAAACGAGATCACACCTCGCAACGCCGGCGTGTTGACAGGTTTCCACCCCGCGCCGGCCTATTCTACGGCGGCCAAAGGAGCCGGCCCGGCCCAGGACTACCGCCATGAAAGGAGGAACCGGCAATGAGCAGACAGAAGAACAACGACAGATCCCGCAGTCGGACGGTGCGGTTTGCGGACAGGATCGCTGTGGCGTGTCCGGCCGGGACTCGGCCAGCGATTCGAGACAGCCGCCGAGTTCGACGGGATGCCGCCCGCTGAGGCGGCCCGCAAGCGCCGGGAGCACGCCAGGTGACCGGCAATCTGCTGTATCTCGCTGCCGGCACTCTGGTCGGCGCGCTAGTCGCGACGGTGGCCAGGCGGCAGCGATCGAGGGAACTGTGTCCCTACTATGGGGAGAAGGCCGTGGACGGCCTGTCGGGCTGGTGCTGGCATTGCCACGGGCTGGGACGGTGCAACCACTGCGAAATCGCTGCGCTCGAAGCCCGGGCGACGGTGTCCGGCTTCGAACGCCACTGCACCATGCTGCACCTGCCCGCCGAGCGCGTCCGAGAGGAGGACGTTCGGGCCGGAGGTTTCAAGCCGTGAGCGGGCAAAGGGTGAGCGGCGCCGAGCGGCCGGACCGGATCGTTGCCGAGCTGCTCGCCTGCCAGCCTGCCCGGCCGTGGGACGAGCCCTCGGTCATCTCCCGTCTCCCGAGGCTGTACCTGTAGTCCGAAACGGACGGACGCCCCGTCTTCGGGGGCCAGACGGGCAAGAACGTCCGGGAGCGGGTGCGCCAGCACAGCGCGATCATCCATTCCTCGCGCCGAAGCCTCCCCGCCGCTCTTGCCGTCTAGCTCGCGCGCGCCGAGGCATCCGGAGTTCATGGAATCCGACATCCGGGAAATGGCCCGCGCCATGGACGTGCGCTGGCTCGAGATCACCGACCCCGGACTTCGGAAGGCAAGCGAGTAACGCGCCATCCAGGTGCTCCGACCGACTGCGAACGCGGCAGCCGTCCAGACGGAGCGGGAACGTCCGGACAGCCTTCGACCCATCACGCTCCGGCCTCTTGCCGGTCCCGGCCCCAACTCGGCTTCCCCGGCCGCCGCGAACCTGCCGTCTCGATGTCCAGATCACGCCCGAGCTGTAGCACCGGCTCCGCGAGGCGGCCGAAGGGGTTCAGGGACACCCGAATGGCGACTGGCGGAACCGGCCCAATTATCGGCGCGGTCGTCCCGCGAAGTTCTCCGCTCCGCACTCCCGGATGCCGATTACGGTCCCGGAAAGCGGACGCTCGAACCGCGGGTTCGGCACAGCCAAGACACCGGCGCCGCGTCCAGGACACGCGGCCGCACGTCTGCAACAGCCGTGCAGAGACCCCCGAACCGTGAGCCAGTCGGCAGCCATGATGGAGGCGTTGGGAGAGAATCTACAGAGCACCGATCCCCAACCGCGCCGCTTGGCGCACGGCTTCATGGCCGGCTCGCTGGCCTGCGGTGGGGGTGCCCGATTACCGTAACGTAACTTGGTCCGCGCTCGGTTCGATTTCCGGCCTCCGAGAGCGCTGCTCTTCGCCCCTTCGAGTTGCCGCATATATGGTTCGGCATAGCCGCCCGACTTGCGCGGCGGGCGGGCGGTCCCCATGTTGTCCGGCGTCAGAAACTTTCGGAAAGGGCGCTTTCCGGCGACTCGCCGGGCCGCCCGCCGAATACAAGAGCCGGTGTCTCATCGGGCCGGGCGGCATGCAACCGCCCGCGCCCACCGGCAAACAGGCGGGAGCGCTGTAGGGTTTCGCCCTTTCCGGTGTTTCTGACAACGGCCCGGCCCTTGCCGTGCGGGCCGAACAGACAGAGGGGAAAGGCTCCCGGACTGGTCCAGAAGCCGCTTCGCGGTGTATAGTGTCTGGAAGGCCCCCCAAACGAAACCCGCTACCTGAAAGGCGGAAGACCATGAAGAACTGGACCGAAACCCTGACCCTGGCCGTGCTGGCCGTCCTGTTCACCCTCACCCTGGCCGGATGCGCCGAAGACGGTTCCAACGTGGCCGCCGTCCCCGAACCCGCCCCCGGAGACCCGGCCATCTACGCCCCCGACGGCTGGCCCCTCCAGATCGGCGACCGCCCGTCCGATGACCAGATGTCTCAGATTTGGAAGGGCTTCCTGAGATACAGGGGAATCGAGGGAATGCACCTGGTCGGCGACCGAGTCTACGGAGCCCGGTTCATAAATGGCGTCTACGAAGGCCATTTCCCTGCGAAAGCACGATGGGCACCGGAGATGGCGACGGCATTGGTGTCAAGGACGCGCGCGGAAAGCGAGAGCCTGCTTCCGGAACGGTTCCGGGGCAGGATCGAGTACAAGGAGCCTTCGGCGGCTGTCCGTTTCGACGAGAAGGGCGAGCCCTACTTGGTTCGCGAGTTGCTGAGTCCGATGCATGCGCAGCGCGAGGAGCGGCGCAAGCAGCGCGAAGAAGAGCGGAGGAAACGATGAATAGCCGCCACGGGTTTCTGCTCGCGGCGGCGTCCGCAGTCCTCTTTCTCGGGGCCGTCCATGTGCCCGCGCCGTCCGCGCTCTTCCAATTGAATTGTAGCAAGAGCCAAACGGTAAAGGAGTGCTTCGACCGGTTCTTCAACGACGTGGCTTTGTTCACCGAGGACGACAGCAAGAACCTGTTCTTGGCTCTGGACGCCGCCGAATGGGAAGGGCTGAAAGGGGACAACGCGGCGGACTGCCAAAAGGTCCTCAACGCGGTCAACAGTGCCTACTACGGGGGCGGGGCGGATCTCTACACGGGGATGCCGGACTGGGAGGCGCAGGACTCCGCAGCGAGCAAGGGGATAGTGGTTGCGGGCCACCTTCCCCACCCCGACGGACCCGCCATCCTCTTCCATTCGGAATTGCTGGATTTCAAGCACGACCTGCTGTCGAGTGCGCTTCACGAGGCCGCGCATTACGGCGGGATCGGCCACGACGACGAGTTTTCAAACTACGACGCCGAGAAATGCGCCAAGATTCCGGTCAACGAAGACGACGACGACGAGCCCGGCGAGGGCACCGGCGAGACTCCGACGACGGAGAATTGCGACGAGAAGCTGCAGTGGGTTCCGCCGGTGACGCAATGGCAACTTGTGAAGCCGGAGTCCACACAATCGGAGGGTTCGAGCAATCCGGGGATTCCGGGGGTCACGCCAGCCCACATCGGGGAAATCACGGTGAGCGTGGAAAGCGGGAAGTGGGTGGAAGTGGAGATCGAGGAAGGCTACTGGAAGACCGTCACGGTCTGCACCGAGAGCTAGAAAGGACCGGACCCATGAGAACGATATACGGAGTGCTGTTCACGCTGGCGCTGGCGCTTCCGGCGGCGGCCCAGGAACCGGGCGATTCGATCCCGGAGGACGCGCCGCGAAGCGCGCCGGTTCCGGTGTGGGTGATCGTCGAGGACGTGGAGAACGAAGCCGGGGCGCACCTGGTGCGGGCGGCGGTGATGTGGGAGGACTGGCGGCATGGCTTCCGGTTCTCCGTGGAAGTGTTGCCCGGTGACCTGGTGGTGTCGGTTCCGAAGCACGAGGGGGTGATAAGCCTGGAGACGTGCGACTACACAAGCGCGCTGATGGCGCACGGATCGGAAGGCTACCAACCGTTCGAGCGCGCGGACACGGATTGCCTGGCCCCGCCGGTGGAGTACATGGCCGCAATCTCGGTGGAGCACTTGGGCGCGCCGATGGCTTGCACGGAGGCCGACCGGGCGGACGGGATCGAAGACCCGACGTTGCGTATCTTCGGCTGCTACTGGGCGCAAGACCCGACCGGAGGCTAGACCCCCCGAAAAGACCGCCCCCGGTTGGGCCGCCGTTTCGGGGCAAGGGACGAAACGGCGAACCCGCCGGGGGGGGGGGTGTGGGGGGGGAAAGCCAACCGGACGGGCATGCGGCCCGGAGCAGCCGAAAAAAACAAA
>VYAQ01000064.1 GCA_009844885.1 Gemmatimonadota bacterium | reverse complement strand
TTTTCGCAGCTTGCCACGTCCTTCATCGCCGGTCTGTGCCAAGGCATCCACCGTGTGCACTTTCTCGCTTGACCAGCCCTCTTCTCAGGCCGGAACGCCGGCATTCGTTACCTCCGACTGCCACCGTCCCGATTCCATTCGCTTCGGGCCAGCCCACCACCGTATTCGCCTTCCTACACGTACGCTCCTGTCGTCCACGGTCAGGACACCCTGACCGGGATCACCCGACCGGCACGACCGGAGCGACCTAAGGCACTTTCCTTCCTTCTACCCTGGTTTTCAAGAAGCTGCTGGTCCGCGCACGCCCGCCCAAACGCATCCGTTGTTCCGGCGGTGGGCGCGATCGCGTGACGGACAGCTTTGAAAGATACTCAAACAACGAGGGAAGTCAACTCGAAGTCCTGGCGACATCCGGCGTTCCCGAAACGCGGCTTCAGGTCGCGGATTCCCCGGCCGGCTACATTCCCCCGGCACCGAGAAAAGCCGCCACCTCGTCCCCGGTCACGAAGAAGTCGCCCAGCTCCGCCCCGCCCTCGGGACCATGCCAATCGGATCCGCCCGTGACCACCAGCGCGTTGTCACGGGCCGCCCTCTCCAACCTGGCCACGCCAATGGAGCGGCGGGTGGCTCTGTATACCTCCAGCCCCTGCAGGCCGGCCCGTACCAGGCGCGGAAGAAGTCGCTGGAAGAGTTCGGCGGGCGGGTGCGCCCATACCGGAATGCCGTCGGCATCCAGGATCAGGCGAATCGCCTCTTCCGGTGTTGCCAGCCGGGTCGGCACGTACGCGGGGCTGTCGTTGCCGATGAGTGCGGCAAAGGCCTGAGGCACCCCGGCGACATATCCGGCCTGCACCAGCGCACGCGCCAGGTGCGGGCGCGAATAGGCCACGTCGGCCGATCCCCGCTGCTCGTCGAGCTGCCCGCGGGAGACCTCGATTCCCTGACGCGCGAGACGTTCGACCATCTCCAGCATGCGGGCGTCGCGCCGCTCGTGGCTCCGGCGCGTGTGCCGCGCGAACACGTCAGAGCTCGTGTCGACGAAATAGCCCAGGATATGGATGTCGGTGCCGACGAACGTGCTGCTCATCTCCACCGCCGGAATGATGTGGATCCGCTTCCCCGCCGCTGCCCGGCGAGCCCGCTCGACGCCGGCGATCGTATCGTGATCGGCCAGCGCGACGACGTCCAGCCCGCCTGCGATGGCACGGGCGACGACCTCTTCGGGCGGGACGGTGCCGTCGGAGGCGGTGGAATGGACGTGGAGATCGAGCCTCATTTCAGCCCGCTGCCCGACAGCCGGACTAGCCCGGCGAAACCTGATCCGCGAGCACCGTCACGACGTTGGCCTCTACTTTCATCACACCACCGCCGATCCTGAACTCACGCGAGCTTCCCGACTCGGGCTCGACGGTCAATGGCCCTTCCCCCATGAGGGTCAGGAATGGCGCGTGACCGGGCAGGACACCGACCCACCCGTCCCACGCGGGTGCCACCAGGGACCGGGCGGAGCCCTCGAAGACGATCTCTTCCGGGGTCACCACGCGCAATTGCATCGACTTCGCCACCTCAATCCACCTCCACGCCCATCTCCCGCGCCGCTTCGACCACCTGTTCGATGCCGCCCTTCATGTAGAAGGCCTGCTCCGGCAGGTGATCGAACTCGCCCGCGGCCACCCGTTCGAACGACTCGATCGTCTCCTCGAGGCGAACGTAGCAGCCGGGAATGTTCGTGAACGCCGTGGCGACGAAGAAGGGCTGCGAGAGGAAGCGCTCGATGCGCCGCGCGCGGCCGACGATGATCTTGTCCTCTTCGCTGAGCTCGTCCATTCCCAGAATCGCGATGATGTCCTGCAGGTCCTTGTAGCGCTGCAGGATCTCCTTGACGCGGCCCGCCACTTCGTAGTGGCGCTCGCCCAGGAACTGCGGGTCGAGGATCCGCGAAGACGAATCCAGGGGATCAACAGCCGGGTAGATACCCTTCTCGGCGATCGAACGGGAAAGCACCGTGGTGGCGTCGAGGTGGGCGAAGGCCGCGGCCGGGGCCGGGTCCGTCAGGTCGTCGGCGGGAACGTAGATCGCCTGGACGGAGGTGATCGAGCCCTCGCGAGTCGAGGTGATGCGTTCCTGGAGCTCCCCCATCTCGGTGCCGAGCGTGGGCTGGTACCCCACCGCTGAAGGCATGCGGCCAAGCAGCGCCGAGACCTCGGATCCCGCCTGCGTGAAACGGAAGATGTTGTCAATGAAGAGCAGCACGTCCTGCTTCTCGACGTCGCGGAAGTACTCGGCGACGGTGAGGGCGGAAAGTCCCACACGCAGCCGGGAGCCAGGAGGCTCGTTCATCTGCCCGTAGACCAGCGCGGTCGACTCAAGCACGCCGGATTCCTTCATCTCGAGCCAGAGGTCGTTCCCCTCGCGAGTGCGCTCCCCCACGCCCGCGAAGACCGAGCGGCCGCCGTGCTCCATCGCGATGTTGTTGATCAGCTCCATGATGATGACGGTCTTGCCGACGCCAGCCCCGCCGAACAGTCCGGTCTTGCCGCCCTTTACATAGGGCGCCAGCAGGTCCACCACCTTGATCCCGGTCTCGAAGATCTCGGTCTTCGGCTCGAGGTCGTCGAAGCGGGGTGCGGGGCGGTGGATCGGCCAGCGCTCGACCTCCGCGCCACCCGCCACGGGACCCTGCTCGTCCACCGGTTCGCCCAGCACGTTCAGGATGCGGCCGAGCGCGGGCTCGCCGACCGGGACCGCGATCGACCGTCCCGTGTCCGCCACCTCCATGCCGCGCTGCACGCCGTCGGTCGAACTCATCGACACGGCGCGTACCTGGGAGCGCCCGATGTGCTGCTGCACCTCGGCCACGAGGTCGATCTCGCGGCCCGACTCGGTCTCGGCGGTCAGCCGCAGCGCGTTGTAGATCTCCGGCAGGTGCTGCGGGTGGAACTCCACGTCCAGGACGGGCCCGATCACCTGCACGACTCGTCCGCTGTTGTTCTCAGCCATGGTTTTCGTCTTCTCCGGCCGCTGCTCCGCGGCCACGGGTTTCTCCGGAAGTCATGTTCATTCCAACGCCGCGGCGCCACCCACGATCTCCGCGATCTCCTGGGTGATCTGCCCCTGGCGTGCTCGGTTGTAGCTGCGGGTAAGCGTCTCCAGGATCTCGCCCGCGTTGTCGGTTGCGCTCTTCATGGCGGCACGGCGCGCGCCCTGCTCGCCGGCGGCGTTCTCGACCAGGGCCCCGTACACCGTCATGCGCAGGTAGCGCGGCAGAATCTGCCCGATCAGCCGCCCCGGGCGGGGCGACACGATGAAGGCATCCACCGAGCGCGCGCCCGGGGCGGGCTCGACGGGCAGGATCCGGGCGGTGCGTGGCGGCGTGGACATCGCCGACCGGAATTCGGAGCTCACCATGTACACGGCGTCGAGTTCCCGCGCCTCGAATCCACGCCGGAGCGGTGCGACCAGCTGCTCGGCGTCCTCCGGGGTGGGGGCGTCGCCGATGTCGGTGGTCGCCGACGCGATCGCCGAGCCGCGGAAGCGGAAGGAGGCCAGGCCCTTTCTGCCAGCGATGTGCAGCTCGGTATCGACGCCCTCGGCCTGTAGTGCCGCGAGCCGCGCGCGCGCCTCGCGGATGAGGTTCGCATTGAAGGCACCGCAGAATCCCCGGTTCGCGGTGAGCAGCAAAACGGCCGCCCGCTTCGTTGCACCGGGTTGGCGCAGCAGCGGGTGCTCCTGGGCCAGTCCGGGCGCGTAAAGACTCCGCACCAGGTCGCCGAGGGCCTCGCTGTACGGACCCGCCGCCTGCATCCGGTCCATTGCCCGCTTGAGCTTGGACGTCGCCACCAGTTCCATGGTACGGGTGATCTTGCGGGTGTTGCGGACCGACTTGATCCGCCGCATGACCTCCCGGGCGCCTGCTCCGGCCACGCTACGCCGCCCCCGCCACCGCTGGCTCCGCCTCGGCGGCGAAGACCTGATTGTATTCCTCGATGCACTCCTTGAGGCGCCCCTCGATGTCGTCGGTCAGCGTGCCTTCCTGGCGGAGCCCGATCAGTACGTCCTCGTAGCGGCTGCCGATAAAGTCGAGGAAGCCACGCTCCCATTTCCGCACGTCCGCGACCTCCAAGTCGTCCAGGTAACCGTTGGTGACGGCGTAGATGGCCACGATCTGCCGCTCCACCGGGACCGGCTGGTATTGGGGCTGCTTGAGGATCTCGACCGTGCGCTGACCCCGCGCGAGCTGCTGCTGGGTCGCGGCGTCGAGGTCCGACGCGAATTGCGCGAAGGTTTCCATGGCGCGGAATTGCGCCAGGTCGAGCCGGAGCCGCCCCGCAACCGTCTTCATGGCCTTGACCTGCGCCGACCCGCCGACCCGCGAGACCGATATCCCCACGTTGACCGCCGGCCGCACGCCGGAGTTGAACAGGTCGGGCTCCAGGTAGATCTGGCCGTCGGTGATCGAGATGACGTTGGTGGGAATGTACGCCGACACGTCGCCCGCCTGCGTCTCGATGATCGGCAGCGCGGTCAGCGATCCGCCACCCTGCTCGTCGGACAGCTTGGCCGCACGTTCCAGCAGGCGGGAATGCAGGTAGAATACGTCCCCGGGATAGGCCTCGCGGCCCGGGGGACGCCGGAGCACGAGCGACAGCTGCCGGTACGCCTGAGCCTGCTTGGAGAGGTCGTCGTAGATGACCAGGGTGTGCTTGCCCTGCCACATGAAGTGCTCCGCCAGCGCCGTCGCGGCGTACGGAGCGATGTACTGCAGGGGTGCCGGATCGGAAGCGTTGGCCACCACGACGATGGTGTAGTCCATGGCGCCGTGATGCCGGAAGGTCTCGACCACGCCCGCCACCATCCCCGCGCGCTGCCCCACGGCGCAGTAGATGCAGATGACGTCGGTGTCCTTCTGGTTGAGGATCGCGTCGATCGCGATGGCCGTCTTGCCGGTCTGGCGGTCGCCGATGATCAGCTCGCGCTGCCCGCGGCCGATGGGGATCATCGCGTCGATGGCCTTGATGCCCGTCTGGAGCGGCTCCTTCACGGGCTGGCGCTTCACGATTCCGGGCGCCACCACGTCGATCTGCCGCCGTGCGCCGGTCTCGATCGGTGGACCGCCGTCGACGGGTTCGCCCAGCGGATTCACCACGCGGCCCAGGTAGCCGTCGCCGACGGGCACGTCGAGCACCCGTCCGGTGCGGCGCACTTCGTCGCCCTCGCGGAGTTCCTCCCAGTCGCCCATGACCACCGCGCCGATGTTGTCCTCTTCCAGGTTGAGCGCCAGCGCCGTGACCACGTCGCCCGTCTCGCCGGACGTGATCTCCAGCATCTCGTTGGCCATCGCCCTGGTGAGCCCGTAGATGCGCGCCACGCCGTCCTTGACCTCCAGGACCTCGCCCACCTCTTCCGAGTGGAGCGCCTCCTCGAAGCTCTCGATTTCTGCCAGGAGGACGCTCTTGATCTCGCCCGCCCGGAGTTGGGAATCCGACATGTACTCTTTTCTTTCCTAGGGTTGAAGCTCTGCGGCCATGAGCCTGCGCCGCATGGCGTCGAGCTGCCGTTTCACCGACCCGTCGTAGACCGTGTCGCCCTCGCGGATCACGATGCCGCCGACGATGGAGGGCCTGACCTTCACATGCGGGATCACCGTCGCTCCCGTAGCGGCCGCGAGCTTGCCGGCCAGGTGCTCGGTGTCGCCCTGCGACAGCGGCCGGGCCACCGTCACTTCCATGTGACGCCTGCCCAGATGACGATCGAGCATCTCCTGGTAGGTGGCCGCAATGGCCGGGAGCAGCCGCTGCCGCCCCTTGTCGATGACCACCTGCAGGAAGCGCAACAGCATCGGGGGCACGCGGTCCTCCAGCGTCCGCGCCAGCGCCGCTTTCTTGTCGGCGGCGGAGACGCGCGGCGTCACCAGGAACTCGCGTGCGATGCGGTCGTCCATCAGTGTGGCCAGCGAATCCACGCCGGTGCCGAAGGCCTCCACGCCTTCATGACGGTCCGCCAGCTCGAAGAGCGTCTCGGCGTAGTTGCGCGCGACGGTGTCTTCCCTCACGTCCAGGCGTCTCCGGAGCTGGCGAGATCGTCGATGTACTCCGTCACCAGCTTCCTGTCCCGCTCACTGTCGAGGCGCTCGCCCAGCAGCCTGGAGGCGGCCGCGATGGCCACCTCCACCGCCTCGCGCCGCACGGTTTCGACCGCCGCGTCGCGTTCCCGCTCGATCTCACGGCGCGCGTTGGCCAGAATGACGCGGCTCTCCTCGCGGGCCTTGCCCTCGAGTTCCCTGCGCAGCTGCTCCGCGGCCTCCCGGCTCTCGGCAACCAGCGCCTGGGCCTGGCGGCGGCCGTCGGCGAGCTGCTCCCGGTATTCCGCGATCAGCGCTTCGGCCTCGTCGCGCTGGCGCTTCGCCTCGTCGATGTCGCTCTGGATGCTCTGCTCGCGGGCGTCCAGGGCAGCCATCAGGGGCTTCCACGCATACCGGGCCAGCACGGCCAGCAGCGTGAGAAAGGTGAGAACCGTCCAGACGGCCAGCCCTGAATCGACCGCGAAGAGGGTGTCCCACAGGGGGCCCTCCTCCTGCGCAAGCCCGGCGTACGGTCCCGCGGGCATCATCAGATGAACTTGAAGAGCGCCGCGAGCAGGATCGCGAACAGCGCGGCCCCCTCCACCAATCCGGCCAGCAGGATGGCGAGGCCGCGGATCTCGCCGGCCGCTTCCGGCTGCCGGGCGATGCCCTGCGTGGCGCCGCTGCCGATACCGCCGATGCCGATGCCGGCGCCGATCGCGGCGAGTCCGGCCCCGATTCCGGCGCCGATGAGGGCGCCCGTGTTCTTGGCAGTGTCGATGTCCGCCGCGCCGCCTTCCTGCAGCGCGGTGATCGCCAGGTCAAGCATGGTTTCTCCTATACGTGTTTGGCCCGTTCAGGGTCAGTGTTCATGCCGCATGAGGCCGATGAAGACGGCCGACAGCATGGCGAAGATGTACGCCTGGATGAAGGCGATCAGCAGCTCGAGAAGCAGGATCGCCGACACGAAGGCGAAGGATCCGGCGGCGACCGCCCATCGTACGAAGGCGATCTGGCCGAAGATGAAGATGAATCCGATCAGCGTGAAGATCATCATGTGGCCCGCGGTCATGTTCGCGAAGAGTCGGACCGCGAGCGCGAAGGGCTTCGTGAACTTCCCCAGCAGCTCGACGGGAGTCATGATGGCCAGCATCAGGTACTTCATTGCGCCGGTGGTTCCCGGGGGCGTGAAGAAAATCGTCCTCATGTAGCCGCGGAAACCCAGCGTGAGGAAGCCGGAAATCTCGATCACCAGGAAGACGATCACGGCCAGGGTCGCCGTCACGGCGAGGTTGCCGGTGGCCGAGCCTCCCCACGGCACCAGCCCCAGCAGGTTCATCGTCAGGATGAAGAAAAAGAGCGTGAGGATGAGCGGAACGAAGCGCTGGTAGCCGTGCCCGATGTACTCCTTGCAGAGGTCGTCACGAAGGAACACGACCACCGCCTCGACCGCGTTGGCCAGCCCCCTGGGCGCCCTTCCCGAGCCCTGGCGGGCGACGGTCCTGGCGGCGAACAGCGTCATGCCGGCCGTGATGACGGCGGCCAGCAGCAGCAGGACGACATGCTTGGTGAGCGACAGGTCGACCGCGACGCCGCCGATGTGAAACACGGCCCAGTCCCAGTGCGGGAAGTGGACATAGCCGAGGAAGGGCAGCTCGTACTCGGGGGCGTTGAGGATGTGGTGCGCCAGCATGTCGCCGAGGTTGAAGGGGCCGCCGTGCCCGTCCGCAGCCTGCTGCGTCGCCGCGTGCTCCTGGGGAAACGCGAGCATTCCCATCATCGCCCGGCCGCCGCCGATCCGCCCCGCAACCGCCGCTGTTCGATGAGCGACTCGGTGAAAACGACGGCGAGAAGAAAGGCGCCGAGCGACGCCAGGAAGGGGAGGGGCTCCGTCCGCCCCGGGACCACAAAGAACACGATTCCCGCAACCAGAACGAGGACCCGCATAGCGAATCCGGTACCGATGGCCGCCAGCAACCGGTCGTTGCGCGTCCGCCAGCCCCGGAGCAGCAGGTGTAGCGGAATCTGCGTCCCCAGGACCAGGATTGCGGCGCCGATCACCGCGCGGCGCGCGCCCTCGTGAAGGAACGGGAAGGCGACTCCAACTCCGGCCCCCACAACCGCCACGAGGATGACGATGAATCGAATCGACGGTTTCACGGATGATCTTCCCGGCGGCCGGGGGTGTCTCCTTTCCGCGCGGCCGGCTCGACGACGGCCCTCATGTAGAGCGTGATGAAGCCGGCCACGATTCCCAGCACGGCTCCCAGGATCACCAGCAACGGACCCGTTCCCAGACGTTCGTCCAAAGCCGCCCCGCCCGATGCCAGCAGCAGCGCGGCCAGTGCCCAGGCGATCCCGTATCCGGAGAAGCGGCCGAAGTCGCGGAAGGCGGCGGACGACTGCCGCGACGGTCCGTCACCGTCCTTCAAACCGCCTCCTTCGGCTGCCCCGGTCAGGACAACGGGGATTCGCCTCGAAACGGGCGCCGCAGGTGCGATGCCCAGCCAAAGCTAACGCTTGTGAAATTTTTCGCAAGCGCCCGGAAGGCACCCGCCAACGCGTCCCGCGACGGCCCGAACGGCGCCCCGCGCGGCGCGTCATTTGAAGTTGCGCGACATTTCGCCCATTATCGAAGGGACCCATCACATCGGAACCGCTCGCGGACAGGAGCAAGGATGTCACTGACCGTCGGAGACCAGGCGCCGGACTTCTCGGCCGAAACCAGCGAAGGCACCATCGATTTCCATGAATGGATGGGCGACAGCTGGGCCGTGCTCTTCTCGCACCCGAAGGATTTCACCCCGGTGTGCACCACGGAACTCGGCTACATGGCGAGCCTGAAGCCCGAATTCGACAGGAGAAACTGCAAGATCATCGGGCTGAGCGTGGACCCGCCGGACAGCCACCGGGCCTGGTCGGAGGACATCCGGGACGCAACCGGTCATGCACCCAACTACCCCATCATCGCCGACACCGGGCTCAGAGTCGCCAAGCTCTACGGCATGCTCCCGGCGGACGCCGGAGACAGCTGGGAGGGCCGCACGCCGATGGACAATGCCACGGTGCGCTCCGTGTTCGTGATCGGACCCGACAAGCAGATCAAGCTGACCATCACGTATCCGATGAGCACCGGGCGCAACTTCGACGAGGTGCTGCGGGTGCTCGACTCGGTGCAACTGACGGCCGACCACAAGGTGGCGACGCCCGTCAACTGGAATCCGGGAGACCGTGTGATCATCCTCCCCGCGGTGTCCGACGAGGACGCCCGCAAGGCCTATCCCGACGGCTGGGAGTCGCCGAAGCCCTATATCCGCTTCGTCGACCAGCCCACGGACTAGGTCGCCCCCGATTCTCGACCTGCAAGGCGGTTGATGCCCTTCCCCAACCCGTCACGCGTCCCCCGGGAGCGTTCATGAACCCCATATCCTCTTCCGCCGCCCCGGTGGCGACCGACCTTTCCGCGGACCGCGATGTACGCCTCCTGCAGCGCGCCGGTGAAATCGCAGACGACCTGCGAAGCCAGGTGGAACGGCGCATCGTCGGCCAGCAGCACATCGTCGACGGGATTGTCACGGCCATGATGGCAAACGGCCACGTCCTGCTCGTGGGCGTACCCGGCCTTGCCAAGACGCTGATCATCTCCACGCTCGCCGACGCCCTGCACCTGAAGTTCAATCGGATCCAGTTCACCCCCGACCTCATGCCCACCGACATCACGGGCACAGAGGTGATCCAGGAAGACAAGGTCACCGGCGAGCGGGTGTTCCGCTTCGTCCAGGGCCCGATCTTCGCCAACATCATCCTGGCGGACGAAATCAACCGCACCCCCCCGAAGACCCAGGCGGCGCTCCTCGAGGCGATGCAGGAAAGGGACGTCACGGCGGCCGGGACCACCTACTCTCTCGATCCCCCGTTCTTTGTCCTTGCGACCCAGAACCCGATCGAGCAGGAGGGGACCTACCCGCTCCCCGAGGCCCAGCTGGACCGTTTCATGTTCGACCTGCGCATCGGCTACCCCGACCGCGTGGAGGAGGAGAAGATCGCGACCCTCACGCAGGAGGTGCAGGACATCGATGTTCAGCCCGTGGTGCATGGGGACGAGATCATCGAACTCCAGCAACTGGTCCGGCGCATCCCGGTGCCGCCCTCGATCGTGGGATTCGCGGTGCGCCTCGCGCGTTCGACGCGGCCGGGCGGGGAGGAACAGGCGAGCGTCGCCAAACGCTACATCAGCTGGGGTGCGGGTCCGCGCGCGTCGCAGTACCTTGTGCTCGGGGCCAAGGCCCGGGCCGCGTTCCGCGGGGCACCGATGCCGACGATGGACGACGTTCTGGACATCGCGCCCTCGATCCTGGCG
Source organism: Gemmatimonadota bacterium (assembly GCA_009844885.1). Lineage (GTDB taxonomy): Bacteria > Gemmatimonadota > Gemmatimonadetes > Longimicrobiales > Gaopeijiaceae > Bin94. The sequence continues at coordinate 7,288 of VYAQ01000064.1, read as the reverse complement.
CACAGGATCGTGGTCAACTTCGATGGGGAAGCCGAGGGGTTGAGCACCCGCGACGTGGTTCGCGAGTTGCTCGCCGAGAGCAAAAAATGGATCTAGAGGCCGCGTCGCCCGACGACCAACCTCCGAGTCGCCCGGCACCCGCGGGAGGCGCGTGTCGATGACCGTCGCTCTCGCAACCGCATCGCTCCTGTTGCTGGCCGTCGCCGCCGCCCTGACTGCGGCGCTCACGGCCGTGGTCCGGATCGACGACTCCAAGGCGCGCATCCTCGCCGGCGAGGGGTTCGCGGGTGCGGACGCACTGGCCTCTCTCCGGTCCGACGAGGCCGCGACCTCACCCATCGCGGTCTTCCGCGCCATCTGTTACCTGGGGGCGACCGCCTGCGCCGTGACCGCGGCAACGGAGGTGTGGGGGGGACCGGGAATGTGGTTCGGGGGTCCGGTCGTCGTGCTGCTGGTGCTGCTGGCGGGAGAACTGGCCCCCCGCGCCGTGGCCAGCCGGAGCCCGGTGCGCGTGGCGCTGGCGGCCGCGCCGTTTCTGCTGGCCGGATCCCGCGTTCTCGGGCGGGTGTTCTACCCTCTCCTGTGGCTGGGACGCCTGCTCTCGCGGCGGCCGAGCCGCATCGACGTCTCGCCCGACGAGTTGCAGGTGCGGGAAGCGCTCGAAATCGGGGCGGACGAAGGCGTGGTCGAGGCCGATGAACACCGCCTGGTGGAAAGGGCCTTCAAGCTCGACGAGCTCAACGCGTGGGACGCCATGACGCCCCGCGTGGACATCGTGGCGCTGCAGGACTCGCGCCCGCTGGGTGAAGTGATCGCCGAACTGGAGAACCTCCCGCACTCCCGGGTCCCGGTATACGGGAAGAATGTCGATGACGTGACCGGAATCCTGCACGTCCGCGACGCCTACCGCGCGTACGTGGCGGGGCAGCGCAAGGCGCCCCTGTCGCAGCTTGCCCGGGAACCGATGTTCGTGCCCGGGTCGCTTTCGCTCGCCAAGCTCCTCGCCGACTTTCGCGCCAGGCGCACCCACATGGGGATCGTCGCGGACGAGTTCGGAGGTACCGACGGTCTCATCACGCTCGAGGACGTGCTCGAGGAACTGGTGGGAGAGATCGTGGACGAGACGGATGTGGACGAGGATCCGCTGACCCCGGTCGCCGAGGGCGAGATCATGGCGTCGGGGGGCGCCGACCTGCGTGAAATCAACGAGCGGTTCGACTTCGATCTGCCCGCCGGCGAAAACCGGTCGCTCAACGGCTTCATTCTCGAGGAACTCGGGCGGGTTCCCGAGGCCGGCGCTGCGCTTGAGGCGGGCGGGGCCCGGATCGAGGTCGTGACGGCGTCGGACACCCAGGTCCTGAGGGCGCGGCTGCGGCGCTTATCCACGGAAGGCTAGAGGGATGGCACGCGTCATCCCGTTCGGGGGGAAGCGCCCGCGCATTGCCGCGTCGGCGTTCGTCGCTCCGACCGCGGTGGTGATCGGGGACGTGGTGGTCGGTGAGCGGGCCAGTATCTGGTTCGGGGCCGTTCTGCGAGGGGATCACCCCGAGCACGGGATCCATGTTGGGGCACGCGCCAATGTCCAGGACAACTCCGTGATCCACACCAGCGATCAGGGGCCCACGGTGCTCGAGGACGAGGTGACCGTGGGGCACGGAGCCATCCTGGAGAGCTGCCGGATCGGCATGCGCACGGTGGTCGGGATGGGGGCCTCGGTACTGCAGAGGGCCGACGTGGGCGAGGGCTGCGTGATCGCCGCGGGCGCCGTCGTGAAGGAGGGTGCGACAGTCCCGCCGCAAAGCCTGGTGGCGGGCGTGCCGGGACGGGTACGGGCGCTCGGCGCCACTGCCGCCGCCTGGACCGAGCGCAGCTCCGGCCACTACGTCGCGCTGAGCCGCCGCTACCTTGCGGACGCCGCGTGCGAACTGTGCGGCGGCCCCACGATGGAGCGCCACTGCAAGATCCTGTGCCTCAACTGCGGGTATCAGCGCGACTGCAGCGACCCCTGACGCCGAAGTCCGCGGCTCCGGCCGGGCGGTCTCCTACCCGAATTCCAGCCCCTGCGCCAGCGGCAGGTCCGTGCTCCAGTTGACGGTGTTGGTCTGGCGCCGCATGTAGGACTTCCACGAGTCCGAGCCCGACTCGCGCCCGCCGCCGGTCTCCTTCTCACCGCCGAACGCGCCGCCGATCTCGGCCCCGGATGTGCCGATGTTGACGTTCGCGATCCCGCAGTCGCTGCCCCGGTGCGAAAGGAAATGCTCGGCCTCCCGGAAATGGTCGGTGAAGATCGCAGACGAGAGGCCCTGCGGCACACCGTTGTGCAGGGCAATCGCTTCGTCCAGCTCCTCCACGGCCTGGGCGGGGGTCGCCGACTCGCTGCCGTAGTCGATGACGTAGAGGATCGGGGCGAAGGTCTCGTGCTGAACGATCGCGAAGTGGTTCTCCGCGGCCGCGATACACGGCGTTACGTACAGTCCCCCGGGGTATTCGTCGCCTGCGAGCGCTTCGCCCCCGTAGAGAATCTCTCCTCCCTCGTCGACGACACGGCGGCGTGCCTCCATCAGATCCTCCACGGCCTGCCCGTTCACGACCGGCCCCATCAGCGTGTCCGCCTGCAGCGGGTCGCCGATGCGCACGCCGGCGTACGCGCGCACCAGGCGCGCCGCGAGTTCGTCCCGAATCGACCGGTGCACGATGACGCGGCGCGTGCTGGTGCAGCGCTGGCCCGCCGTGCCGACCGCCCCGAACAGAATCGAAGGGATCGCCAGGTCGAGGTTCGCGTGGGCCGTGACCACGATCGCGTTGTTGCCGCCCAGTTCGAGAATGGTGCGGCCCAGGCGTCCGCCCACCACCTCGGCAACGCGCCTGCCGACCGCGCACGATCCGGTCGCGGATACCAGGGGAATGCGCCGGTCGTGGAGGAGGCGGTCGCCCACGGTGGACCCCCGGCCGACCACCAGGCTGAAGACCGCGGGATCGACCCCGTTGTCGCGGCAGACCTCCGCCGCCATGCGGGTCACGGCGATCGCGGTGAGCGGCGTCCCGGACGCGGGCTTCCACAGCGTCGCGTCGCCGCAGACCGCCGCAATCGCGGCATTCCACGACCACACCGCCACGGGGAAGTTGAAGGCGGTAATCACACCGACCACACCCAGCGGCTGCCACTGCTCGCGCATGTGGTGATCCGGGCGCTCGCTCGCCATCGTCAGCCCGTACAACTGCCGCGACAACCCCACGGCAAAGTCGCAGATGTCGATCATTTCCTGGACCTCGCCCTCGCCCTCGGCCCTGATCTTGCCCATTTCCAGCGTCACCAGGGCGCCCAGCGCTTCCTTGTTGGCCCTGAGACGCTCGCCGAGCTGGCGCACCACCTCTCCCCGACGCGGCGCGGGAACGGTCCGCCACTCGAGGAAGGCACGCTGCGCCCGCTCCACGATGACGTCGTATTCGGCCTCCGCCACCTGGGTCACGGTGGCCAGTCTGGAGCCGTCGATGGGCGAGAAGACCTCCAGCGGCGGCCCCGACCCGATCCACTCGCCCGCGAATCCGCCCGGATTGACGTCCTCGATTCCCAGAGCGCCAAGGATCCTGCGCGCCTCGCGACCGGTCCCGACCGCCCTCATGCCTTTTGTCGCCACCGTCATGACGTTTGCCTCTTATTCCGGATGTTCAGTTCATTCCCAGCAGTGCCAGGTACCACGCGATCAGCGGATCGCCCCAGCCGTAGGCGACCGCCGCTCCGATGGCGAGGAATATGCCGAAGGGCACCAGCCTCGCCGTCCTGAAGGCGATCGGTCCAAAGATAGCCGAACCGAGCAGCGCCCCGGAAAAGAGGGTGAACAGTACGCCGGCGGGGCCGAGGAACGCGCCCACCATGGCCATCATCTTGATATCGCCGCCACCCATCGCATCCTTGCCGAACACGAGGCGCCCGAGCTTGGCGACGACCCACAGGAGGCCGAATCCGAGCCCCGCTCCCAGTACCGCGTCCGCGAGTGACGGACCCCCGGGAAGCGCAGCCAGAGCGACTCCGATCACGCATCCCCCCACAGAGAATTCGTCCGGGATCACGTATTGCCTGGCGTCCGTCAGCGCGATTCCGAGGAGCAGGGTGAGGAAGAGGCTCCCACGCACGGCTTCCGGGTGGACGCCCCACTGGCTTGTCATGCCGGCCCAGATCAGCGCCACCGCCACTTCGACGACGGGGTACATCGCGCTGAGCCGCTCACCGCAACGCCGGCAGCGGCCGCGCACCAGCAGGAAACCGAGCACCGGCACGTTCTCCCACCACGCCAGGCGGGACTTGCAGTTCAGGCAGCGCGACCGGGGCGAGACTACCGACCGCCCCTCGGGCCACCTGGCGACGCACACCGTCAGGAAGGACCCGACGCATGCGCCCACCACCGCGGCCACACCCACCGGCAACAGCCCGTTCACTCCTCCTCCCGAGGGGTGCCGCCGGTCAGCAGGTGCATGAGGATCGACCCCGCGACCGCCACATTGAGCGAATCGACGCCAGGAGCCAGCGGCACCGAGATCCTGGCCGCCTCTCCCTCCGGCCGTGGCGCCCCCCCGACCTCGTTGCCCACCACGAGCACCCAGTTCCGGCGGTGCGCGGCCTCGACCCGGTCCAGCGGCGCGCCCGCGGGGTCGGCATGGAGAAAGTTGACCGCCTCGGCGCCCTCGGTGGCCACCACCCCTCCCGCCTCACCCGCGCCACCGCCCGGCGGAGCGATCAGCGGCACATGGAACAACCCCCCGGCCGATGCGCGCACGACCTTGGCGTTCCACGGGTCGACCGTTCCCTTCCCGATCACCACGCCGTCGAGCCCGAAACCCCACGCGGAGCGTATGAGTGTCCCCAGGTTGCCCGGGATCTGCACACCGGCCGCCATCAGGTAGCGTCCGCGCACCAGCGGCCTCGTGTCGCGTGAGGGCGGTCTCACGCAGGCGAGAACGGGCAGCGGCGACTCGGTCGAGCACAGGTCACGCACCGCCGCGCCGTCCGCGATCAGGACCTGGGCACCGCGCCGGTGGGCCGCCTCCGCGATCGCCCGCCCCTCCTGCCTGGCCGCCAGCTCGCCGCCGACCGCCACCCAGCGCACCTCGACGGACGACCTCAGCGCCTCCACCACGACGCGGGGACCCTCCGCGAGCGCGAGTCCTTCGCGTTCCCTGCCGCGCCGCGACCTCAGCCTGAGAGCCAGACGACGCTTAGATTTGCTGATCCCGTTCATTCGCACCTCGTCACCCGGGACGTCCTCATGGACAGCCACGCACACGTGCCCGTTGCGCTCACGATCGCCGGCAGCGACAGCGGCGGCGGCGCCGGCATCCAGGCCGACCTGAAGACGTTCCACCAATGGGGCGTCTTCGGGACCTCGGTGCTAACGGCCGTGACCGCACAGAACACCCTTGGCGTCCAGAAGGTCCATGCGGTGCCGGCCGCCGTGGTCGAGGCCCAGGTGCGGAGCGTGGCGACCGACCTCGCCCCGCTCGCCTTCAAATCCGGGATGCTCGCCAACACCGCGGTCGTGCGCGCGGTTGCCGCGTCGATCCGCCGCCATGATCTGACACGGTACGTTCTCGATCCCGTGATGGTAGCCACGAGCGGCGATACCCTCCTCGAACCCGATGCGGTGACTGCCGTGCGCGACGAACTCGTGCCGCTGGCGGCGCTGGTGACGCCGAACTGGCCCGAGGCCGTGCTGCTCACGGGAGTAAGTGAACCGGGACTGCGGGGCATGGACATGGCTGCACGGGTCATCGTCGACGCCGGTGCCGGGGCGGTGCTGGTGAAGGGCGGGCACCTGCCCGGCGACGAGGTCTTGGACCTGTACCGGGACGGCCAGTCCCGCCACGTGTTTCGGCAGCCCCGCATAGAGACGCCTCACACGCACGGCACCGGATGCGCGCTCAGCGCGGCCATCGCCGCCGGGCTGGCGCGCGGCACGTCTCTCCCGGATGCGGTCGCCGCCGGAGTGGCGTGGGTACGCGCCGCCATCGCCGGCGCACCCGGGCTGGGAGCGGGCAGCGGGCCGCTGAATCACTTCGCGCCGATCCCCTCCAATGCCGGAATCAGCGCCTCCAGCAGCACACCCAGGGTGCGGCCCGCCACCTCGCCGTAGGCCATCACGCCTTCGTGGTCGACGATTCCGTCGCCGAGACCCGCGGCCCGGTTGGTCACCAGGGAGAAGGCCAGCACGCGCTGCCCCCCGGCCCGCGCGACAACGACCTCGGGGACGGTGGACATCCCCACCGCGTCCGCTCCGGCCGCCCGCAGCGCCCTGACCTCCGCCGGAGTCTCGAAGTTCGGACCCGCGACCGCCCCGTACGTGCCCCGCGGCAGCCGGATCCCCGCCCGTAGCGCAACGGACTCGGCCGCGGCCATCAGCGCCGGGTCGTACGGTCGGCTCATGTCGGGGAACCGCGTCTCCCCGTCCGCGACCGGGCCCGCCAGCGGGGCCCGGAACATGAGGTTGACGTGGTCGTCGATCAGCATCAGCGACCCCGGCACCAGATCGCGGCGGATCCCGCCGACGGCGTTCGTTAGCACCAGCGTACGCGCACCGAGGGCACGGCCCACTCGCACCGGGGCCGCGACGACGCCGGTGCCGACACCCTCGTAGTAGTGGAAGCGACCTGCCTGCAAGAGGACTGGAACGCCCGCGATACGGCCCATCAGGAAGCTGCCCGCATGGCCCTCCACCGATGCCGCGGGGAAGCCCGGGAGCTCTTCGAACGGCACCTCGACGGGGTCCTCCATGCACTTCGCCACGCCGCCGAGGCCCGATCCGAGGACAAGGTGCAGGCGGGGGCGGAAGCCGGCCCGCCGATGAAGGATGCGCGCGGCCTCCCGGACCCGCGTCCGACTCAAATCAGCACTCCTGCGATCGCCGCGGTCATGAACGCCGCGATCGAGCCCCCGATCATGGCCCTGAGCGCCAGTCGGGAAAGGTCCTGCCGGCGGCGCGGCGCGATCCCGCCGATCCCTCCGATCTGGATCGCGATCGACGAGAAGTTGGCGAAGCCCGACAGCGCATACGTGGCAATCGTGGCCGAACGCGCGGACACCGAGGATTCCGCCATCGTGTCGGCAAGCCCCAGGTAGGCCACGAATTCGGTGGCCACGGTCTTGAGCCCCATCAGCGAGCCGACCGCCGCCGCGTCCTCCCAGGCAACACCCATCACCCACGCCACCGGACTCAGCACCCAGCCAAGAATCCCTTCCAGCGACAGCTCCGACACACCCACGAGACCCCCCGCCCAGCCCAGCACCGCATTGATC
>VYAQ01000328.1 GCA_009844885.1 Gemmatimonadota bacterium | reverse complement strand
CACCCCCCCCCTAAATCCGGTAGTAAATTCACCTATAGATAAAGTCACCTGTAGTAGTAGCCGCCGCCTTTGTGGAAATCGGCTTTCTGATCCCTCCGAAGAGCCGATCAAAGTACGCTCACGGCTCCGCCGATCGCACCCGAAAAAAGCTTCCTGTTGAGGTGGGGAAGCTGCAATCTGAGGTCCACCCCCTCGACGAAGAGCAGCCGACGAGCCCACACGCCTTTGCGCCTGACGGCGCTTGAGAAAAACCCCGGCTACACGAGCAGTACCCGTGCTAAAGTCGGTACCCGAGAGTTCATCAATTCAAGTTTTCGATTCTGCAGGTCCTCCGGCTGACTCCCGGAGGGCCTTTTTTTTGCAGCTGGAGCCCGTACAGGCCTCCGCTCCCAAAAAACTCGCGATCAGCGCCGCTGTACGGCGTTTCCAGCGGGGGACCGGACCCCCAGCACCCCTGGAATCGTGCTCAGTTGACCGCTCTTCAGGGCGTTGAGGATGTCAGCAGCGTATACAGCAACCCTGCGATGGCCAGTTGAACACCTACCAGGCCAGCACCCTGAATCCACAGAGCCCGGAACATCTCGGCCTTGAGATTGGCCATTTCAGCCTTTAGGTCGGCGATGTCGGCCTTGGCGGAGACTTCGAGCGCCGCGATCTCGACCTTGACTTCGGCGATGTCGGCCTTGGTGGCCACGGTATCGCTGAACGCTGAAGACATGGTGTCCACCACAGCATCGGCCTGGTCCTCGGGGAATCCGGCGGCCTGGAGCGTGCGTACGGCTTGGCGCGTGTCGAAGGTGGTAGTTGCCATTGGCTGATTCACCTTAACGGCTTGAGTGGTGCTTAGGGAAGCTCAGCTTCGAGGAGCCCGGTTGCTGCCACCACTCTCGCACGAGCCGACCTAGTGTGCGGTTGTGCTACACTCGCCAGCAAGACAGCGGGACCGCCCTCCGATCCCTCTTGGCTGATGCCTAACCGCCCCCGTGAAACGGTGGCGGTTTATAGTAGAAAGAGGGTCTAAGGTAGCAAGATGTGTTTTCCGTGCCGGAAAACAATCTTGCTACGGCCATCCCGCTGTCGCCGCCCGAATGCCGCGACCGAGACTCAGCGACGCCGACCGGCGCATACACCGCGTCGCCATCTGGCTGAGCCCGAACGAGCTGCGGGAGCTGCGGTCGCGAGCCTCGATTGCGCGGCTTTCCGTGCCGGAATACGTGCGGCAGCGGTCGGTCCGCTGGCGGCTCAACATCGAATCCCCGCGCCGCTTGGCCGCTGACCACTTCCGCGAGGTTCAGCGCATCGGCAACAACCTGAACCAGATCGCCAGAAACATGAACATGGGCCGTGCAGCTCCCGAGGGAACCCGCGAGGAGCTCACCCGGCTGCGTGATCTACTCAGCCTCTTGCTTCCGGAAGCCGCAGACTGATGGTTCCGAAAGTCCACCAATCCGGGCGCAGCTTCCGAGGCGTCACGGAGTATTGCCTGAACGACAAGCGACCTGATCCGAAACCCCGCGATCCGGATGCCCCGCGCCAGCGGCGGGAGCAGGACGAGGACAATCCAAGCTGGACGCGGCGGGTGATGAGCGAGCGCGTTGCCTGGACGCAGACGCTGAACCTCAGCACCGACGATCCCTACAAGGCCGCCCGCGCCATGGCCGCGACCGCCGACTACTCGCAGGAGCTCAAACAGCTCGCCGGAATCCGGAACGGCGGCCGTCGCCTTGAGAAGCCGGTCTGCCACTACTCGCTTGCCTGGAGGGAAGGCGAGAATCCTGACCGCGCCACGATGGTAGCGGCAGCCAGGTCGAGCCTCGTGGCTCTCAAGATGCAGGGGCACCAGGCGCTTGTGGTCGCCCACCACGACAGCAAGTGTGCTCACGTCCACGTGATCGTTAATCGCGTTTCCTACGAGGACGGCCGAGCCGCGAAGCTCAGCCAGTCCCGGCTGCACCTGTCGAGGTGGGCCGAGCGCTACGAGCGCTACCGCGGTGACATTCAGTGCGGCCGGCGCGTTGATCACAACCGGCGGCGCGACGCCGGCGAAGCCGTCTACGACAAGCAGCGGCAGAGCGCCGCTCGCTACCACCGACACAAGGAAATCTCCCGCCAGGAGATCCCCGACGGCCGCAATGAGAAGGAGATCGTAGGAGCCGCGATACAGCGCATCCACGAGCGCCGCGCCTGGAACAAGTGCCAAGCCGTCCTCGAGGAAGGCCTTGAGCGGCTGGATCCCAAGCACACCGCCGCCTGGAGCAAGCTGTACTCGCGGCAGGAGAACGAGAAGATGAAGCTCGAGGCCGACAGCAACAGCATCAGCGGCCGCGCCCGGGTTGCCGTTGTTCAGCGAAACTGGCGCGAACTGTACGACGCGATCCTCGGCAAGGAGGAAGTGCTGTCGAGCTGGAAGGCCGACCTCGATCAGCATCACAGAACCGAACGCGCCGAACTCGGTCGCGGCCAGGGACAGGAAGCCGCCGAGCTCGACCGCCAGGCCGAGGCCGTCTACCAGAGGGAGATCGCGGCGCCGCTGCCAGCCGAGGAAGTGACCCGCGAAGCCCTCATACGCGAAATTCAGCCGCAAATGGAGCGCCTGGAAGCCGAGGGCGTCGAGCTCAGCAGCATCACCAGCGAAGCTGCCCCCGATCCTTACGAGCTGGCGCGGGAGCGAGAATTCGAGATCGATCGATCGCGGGAACGGGGAATGGACATTCCCATGTGATTCTCACGCCGCGTTAGCGCGGCGCTGCGTGGCGCAGGAGAGGCGAACGATGGTCGAATGAGGGTACAGAGCCTATTTGATCCGGAAAACGCCTTGTAGAGCGCAAATGGAGGGACCATGACCAGGGAAGAACCGTTTTCGACAACGTTCAAGCTCGACAAGGAGACGAAGAACACGGTCCGCTACGCGGAGGAGACAGAAGGGCAGCGTCCGGTAGTGGGCATGCTGTACGTACAGAAGGGCGAACTGCCAGAGCCCCATCCGAAGCGGATTCGGGTAACGATTGAGACGCTGGAGTAGGAGGAGCAGGAGTCTGATGAGCAGTGATCTGAAGCCCGCCGGCGCGATCGCCGCCAACCTCGGCCTCACCAAGCGGTCACTCACCGAGATCGACACCCTTGCCTCGATCCTTGAAAGACGACCGACCTTCGCGGAGTTCGCCTACCAGCACGCCGTGCGAGGCCAGGTCGGATGGCCTCGGCGGCGCGTGGAGGGAACGCGCTTCATGCGCCGATCCGGTGATGCCTGGCTCAACGTGCAGGCCGGGATGCTCGACGAAGGCAAAGGACCAGTCAAGCAGCCCGTCCCCTACGGTCCGTTGCCGCGCCTGGCGCTGGCGCACGTATCCACCTTCGCGGTTCAGAACCGCACGCCGGAAGTGCCCATTGGAGACAGCGCCTCGCAGTTCCTTCGCCAGATCGGCGTGGAGCCTGACGGCGGCAAGCGCTTCAGCAGTCTTCGCCGGCAGATGCACGCCCTGGCCGCCTGCTACATCCAACTCGGCTACAGAGGCGTCACCGTAAGCGGCTCCCCGATCCGCAAGTTCTCCGCCTGGACGAACGATCGCGGCGAGAAACAGTCCTCAATCTGGCCCGGCCGACTCCTGCTGAGCGAGGAGTTCTACAAGACGCTGCTCGAGACGGCTGTGCCGCTCGACATGCGGGCGCTCAACGCGCTGAGCGGGTCGTCGCTGGCGCTGGACATTTACACGACCCTCGCTCATCGACTCTGGCGGATCGAAGGCAGCGTGGCCATCCACTGGTCCTCGCTACGAGCTCAGTTCGGCCAGGAGTACCAGGGGAAGGACGGCGCACGGAGTTTCAAGAAAGAGTTCAAGAAGGCCCTCGCGGACGTGCTGAAGGTCTACCCCCAGGCGAAAGTCATCGTCACCAGCGGCGGTATCCAGTGCTTCTGCTCGCCGCCTCCCGTGCCGCCGTGCGGAGGGAAAAGTTTTCCTCTGCTCGATGTGGACCGCTGAAGTTTTCCACGTGCAATCGGGGGGGGGGGGGGGGGGGGGGGGGGGGGGGGGGGGGGGGGGGGGGGGGGGG
>VYAQ01000020.1 GCA_009844885.1 Gemmatimonadota bacterium | reverse complement strand
GTATCACGCTGGGCCTGGCCGACTTCGAAGACCGCAGGCACGACGTCTTCGCGACCCTTGCCGAAATGCAGGAGCGGATCGGCAGGGACCTTGCCGGGGCCGAGGTGAGGGTCGACAAGATCACGGAAGGGCCCCCGTCAGGGCCGCCCGTCAACATAGAGATCAGCGGGGAAGACCCGGAGCTCCTGAAGGACCTGGCAGCCGAGGCCGTCAACCTGATCGAGGGGGCTGAGGTCTACCGTCGCCTCGTGGGACTCGAAAGCGATATGGAGGAGGGCCGGCCCGAGTTGCGCGTGGAGGTCGACCGGGAGAAAGCGAGCCTGTACGGCCTGTCGACGAACGAGGTGGGGTTCGCGGTGCGCGGGGCCATCAACGGCATCGAGGCCGCGAAGTACCGAACCGGCAACGACGAGTTCGACATCATCGTGCGGCTGCGCGAGGAAGACCGCGGTGAACTGACTTCCCTGGAGGACCTCACCGCATTCGCGGACGGGCGCCAGATCCCGCTGCTCTCGGTCGCGGATTGGAGCGTCGGCGAAGGCTACAGCTCAATCAGGCGCAAGGATCTGGATCGCGTGGCCACGATCAGCGCCGAAGTGGGATCGGGATACAACAGCAACGACGTGCGCAACGAGGTGGAGGCGGTATTGGAGGACTTCACCTCCGCGCTGCCGCCGGGGTATTCTCTCGTCTTCACGGGCGAGCAGGAGGACCAGCAGGAGGCCATGCAGTTCCTGGGAACAGCGTTCATGGCCGCGCTGATGCTCATCGCCCTCATTCTCGTATCGCAGTTCAATTCGGTGGTGAAGCCGCTCATCATTCTCTCGTCTGTGATCATGTCGACGATCGGTGTTCTGATCGGGTTGCTGGTCTTCCAGATGCCCTTCGTGATCATCATGACGGGGGTGGGCGTGATCTCCCTGGCAGGCATCGTCGTCAACAATGCGATCGTCCTGATCGACTACATCGACGTGCTGCGGGAGCGCGACGGGATGGACCGCCGGGAGGCGCTGGTGCAGGGGGGCAAGACGCGGCTGCGCCCGGTCCTGCTGACGGCGCTGACGACCGCGCTGGGTCTGATCCCTCTCGCAATCGGCCTCAACTTCGATTTCTTCGGGCTCTTTGCCAGTCTTGCCCCCGAACTCTTCTGGGGTGGAGAGCAGGCCGCCTGGTGGGGACCGATGGCCGTGGCCGTGATCGTCGGCATCATCTTCGCCACCTTCCTGACCCTGATCCTCGTGCCCGTCCTGTATAGCGTGGTGGACGACCTGGCGCGATTGTTCAAGCGCCGGGAGGCGACGGTGCCGGAGAAGGGCGATCCGGCCTTGGACGGTCCGGGATCGGTCCTCATGCCGCCAGCGCTTCCGACACGGGAGCCCGAGGTGGCGGCGACCGTCAGGAGCTAGCATTTGACGGCCTCGACACTTCGAACTCGTGAGCCCATCGCGCCCGCGCGGGCAGCCGGTCGCGCGCCGCGCGCAGACGCACGGATCTGGAGAGAATCATGAACCGACTGCCCAGTGTTCTTCGTCTCGTGAGCGGAAGCGCGTTGACGGTCCTGATGGCCGCCGCATGCGCTCAGAGCGCCGCGGCTCCTCCGGAACTGACCCTTGAACGCGGCGTACTCGAGTCCGAAAACGGCGTGGTGGTGTCGGCCTACCCCCACGCGAGCCGTGTGGGTGCCGAAACGTTGCGCGCCGGGGGCAACGCCGTTGACGCGGCGATCGCCACCGGACTCGCGCTGGCCGTGACGCATCCGGCCGCGGGGAACATCGGCGGGGGTGGTTTCATGGTGATCCGGTTCCCCGACGGAGCCTCCACGGTCATCGATTTCCGCGAGAAGGCGCCCCTCAGGGCCCATCCGGAGATGTTCGTCGGTGATGACGGCGAGTACTCGTTCCAGATTCACCACCGGAGCCATCTTGCGGTTGGCGTGCCCGGTACCGTTGCGGGATTCGCGCTTGCCCACGAGCGGTACGGGCGGTCCTCGTGGCGGGACCTGGTCGATCCCTCCGTGGTCCTGGCCCGCGACGGGTTCGAGGTGAGCGAACGACTGGCCAGGTCGCTTGAAGGACGCCTCGAGGCTTTCCGGGACTACCCGGCCACGCACGCCCAGTTCTCAAGGGAAGGCGAGCCGTACAGGCCCGGAGAAATGCTCATGCAGTCCGACCTGGCCGCCACGCTGCAACGGATTCGAGATCAGGGACGCGACGGATTCTACGCTGGCACTACGGCCCGGCTTCTGGCCGAGGAGATGGTGCGGGGCGGGGGCTGGATCACGGAAGAGGATCTGGCCCGGTACGAAGCCATCGAGCGAGAGCCCGTGACCGGCACCTACCGCGGCTACGACATCATCAGCATGGCGCCCCCGTCGTCGGGCGGAACCGCGCTGGTGGCGATGCTCAACGTGCTGGAGGGATTCGATGTGGCCGGGATGGGAGCGGGCAGCCCCGAGCACGCCCACCACCTCATCGAGGCGATGAGACGGGCGTTTCGCGATCGCGCGATGTTCCTGGCCGACGCGGACTTCGCGGACGTGCCGGTCGGGCGGCTCACGAGCAAGGCCTACGCCGACGAACTCCGCGCTACGATCCAGTCCGAAGCGGCAAGCATGTCCGCCCCCGCCGACATCGCCGGCGAACCAGGGTGGGAGAGTTCGGAGACCACGCACTATTCCGTCGTCGATGGCGACGGCATGGCCGTGTCCGTGACGTATACGCTGGAGGGCGGGTACGGATCGTACATCACGGTTCCGGGAGCCGGGTTCCTGTTGAACAACGAGATGGGCGACTTCAACGGCCGTCCCGGCCTGACCGACGAGCGGGGTCTCATCGGCACCGAGCCGAATCTGGCGCGTCCGGAACAGCGCATGCTGTCGTCGATGACTCCCACGATTCTTGCGCGCGACGGCGAGTTGGTCGCCGTGATCGGGAGCCCCGGCGGACGTACGATCATCAACACCGTGTTGCAAATCGTGGTTAACCTGGTCGACTTCGAACAATCCCCCGAGGAAGCCGTCGCTTCCCGGCGGCTCCACCACCAGTGGCTCCCCGACGTGGTCCGCATGGAGGACGGCTACATGACCGAGTCCGATGCCGCGAGACTCGCCGCGATGGGACACGAGGTTTCCTGGGGCAGGGGTCAGGGCATCGCGCACTGCGTGTTCGTGGATCCCGATTCGGGGATGCTGGTCGGGGTTCCCGATCCCCGCGATTCGGACGGCACGGCTGCGGGGTACTGAGCCGGGCCCGTGCGGCTCCGGTTGATTTAGCTAATTGGACTAAGCCAACTTAGCTAAGCCAAACGAAGACGCTGACGCCCAGGAAGTTGCCGACGACGTAGCCGAAGACGCCGGTCAGGATCCCGGGCGTAACCAGTCCGTGCCAGCCCCGCCCTGCGGCGAGCGCCGCCGCGGTGGGTGGGCCCAGTACGCAAGCGTTGGATGCGATCAGCATCTCCGCGTAGCTGAAGCGGAACACCTTGGCACCAGCGGCCGAGACCGCGGCCTGAACCAGGATCACGACGAACGCGTACGACAACATCAGGGCCGCGGCCCCGAAGAGGGATCGGATGTCCGCCCCGGCCGCGTAGACCACGAAGAACACGTAGAGCAACAGCATTCCGAGCTGCTGGTCTCCCTTCAGCCGTGCCATGGTGCCGGGCGCCAGGTTGGCGACCAGGACCGCCAGGGCGGTGATTGCCAGCACCGCGAACCGTGGCCGTCCGAGTGCTCCGGCCAGCCACACGCCTGCCGCGCATACGAGCAGGCTCATGCCCAGCGCGACCGCGACGTGCGCGATCCAATCGGGCCCGGGCCCCTTTGCCGCGTCGTTCGCCGTCCCGGCGCTTCCCCTGGCCGACCCGGCCACGGGCTCGGTCTCGGGACCGCGCAGCGGAAGCCATCGCCGAATCGCACCAATGGTAGGCAGCACCGCCAGGACGAACAGGTACGAGACGCCGGCGAGGCTCTCCGCCGCGAGCGCGGCCGTTCCCAGCGCCGGGTCGTCCATGCCGACCGCCTGGGACACGGCCACGAAGTTCAGGCTCCCCCCCGTGTAGCCGCCGACGAGCATCCCCGCGTACCTGGCGGATTCGGGGACCTCGATCAGGGCGAACGCGATACCCGCTCCGGCCACCACTCCCGCCGCCGAGACCACGAAACCGGCCAGCACTCTGCCGCCCTGCCTTAGAATGACCCTCAGGTCTGCCTTGAAGAGGAGCAGCGGGATCGCCACCAGAATGAAATGGTCGTTGACGAAGTCGTATGCCGGCGACGCAAAGGGCAGGAAGCCGCTGTTGGAAAGAACCAGCCCCCCCACCAGGGCGATCAGTGCGGCCGAGAGGGTTCGTGCCCAGGCAAAGCGGCCCTCGAGGTAGAGCGCGCCCCAAACCACGGCGAACAGGACTCCCGTGATGGCCAGGACATTGTCCGCAGGCACGAGCGAACTCACCCGGGCAACTCCGTATCGCGGATCACGCCGGTCCGAACATGCCCTTGGCGAGTTCGTTTGCCTTGCGCGGGTCCGCCTTTCCCCGGCTTCGCCGCATGACCTGTCCGACGAAAAAGCCGAGCAGACCATGCTGGCCACCCTGGTAGGCGGCGACCTTGTCCGGATATTCGTCGGCCACCTGCTGGAGCATTGCCGAGAGCTTCGCTTCGTCGTCGATCTCGGTCAGGTCCAGGCTGGCGCGTGCCTCTGCGAAGGAAACGCCGCGCGTGACCAGGGCCTCCACGATTCTGCGCCCCTGACGGTGTGAGAACTCGCCACTGTCCACAGCGCGAGCGAGCGAGGCCAGCGCCGCCGGTTCCAATCGCTCCAGGCCGGTACCGCCGGTGGCCGCGACGAGCCTGGAGACTTCGTTGACCAGCCAGTCCGCGATCGAACCCGCCCCGTCCGGGTAGTCCGCGCGCGCTGCATGGAACAGGTTCAGCGCCGGCTGCGAGCGCACGAGGCTCGCTGCGGCTGCCCCGGAGACGCCAAGTGAGACGACGTCGCGGAAGTTCACGCGCTGCCCCGGAGTCCGCAGCGTCTCCTCGGGCGACTGGTGACGCGCGGCAGCATCTCGGTCGGTTCCGTTCCGCCCCGCACGGATCGCCCCGTGGCCCGGCGACCTCTTGCCGGTCGCCTGCGCCTTTTCCGCCCAGCTGTCCCGCAGCGTAACCGTGCGATTGAACACGAGATGTCCCTCGCCCGAGTCGACAGGGTCCGAGAAGAAGTAACCGTGCCGTTCGAACTGGTAGTGCGTCCCGGGCGGGGTCCCGGCGACCCCCGGCTCGGCCAGCGCTCCCGTAACGACCCGTTCGGAGTCCGGATTCATGGCCGCCACGATGTCGTCCGTCGGGGGTTCGGCCACCGTGAACATCCGATCCAGAAGGCGCACCTCCACGGGCACCGCGCTTTCCGCCCTGACCCAGTGGATCGTGCCGCGGACGCGTGGACCCACGGCCGTCTCGGCACCCGGGCCATCCTGATCCAATACACTGCAGCGCAATTCCGTAACCTCGCCCGCGCCGTCCTTCAGCACCTGGTCGCACCGAATCACGCAGGCATACTTGAGGCGAACCGTGCCACCGGGCACGAGCCGGTGGAACCCGGGCGGCGGGTCCTCCCGGAAGTCTGCGCGGTCAATGTACAGGACGCGCCCGAACGGAAGATCACGAGTACCAGGGGTGTCGGCGTCGCCGGGCAGCCGCGGCGCGGCGAAGACCTGCTCGCGCCCCGCCGGGTAGTTGGTCAGCACGACCTTCAGCGGATCGAGCACGCAGAAGGCCCGGGGCGCCTTGTGGTTCAGGTCGTCGCGCACGGCGAACTCGAGCTTGTCCATTCCCACTCGGGAGTGCGCGCGCGCCACCCCCACCATGTCGCACAGCGTACGGATCGCGTCCGGGGTCACGCCCCGCCGCCTCAGGCCGGCCAGGGTTGGCATGCGCGGATCGTCCCAACCCCGCACCTCGCCCGCTTCCACCAGCCTTCGGAGCAGCCGTTTGCTGGTGATCACGTAGTCCAGCACCAGCGGGGCGAATTCGGTCTGCTCCGGACGCGGCCGGGGAGCGTCCACGTGTTCCAGGAGCCAGTCGTAGATCTCGCGGTTGTTCTCGAACTCCAGGGTGCAGAGGGAGTGCGTGACCCGCTCGACCGAATCGGACAGGCAGTGGGCGAAGTCGTACATCGGGTAGATGGGCCAGTCGTCTTCCTGCCGGTAGTGGTGTGCGTGACGGATCCGATAGAGGAGGGGATCGCGCATCACCATGTTCGCATGGGCCATGTCGATCCTGGCGCGGAGGACGTGGCTGCCGTCCGGGAACTCGCCGGCCCGCATGCGTTCGAAGAGGTCGCGGTTCTCTTCCCGGTTCCGTCCCCGGTAGGGGCTGTCGACCCCTGGCCGGGTGACCGAGCCGCGCCGCTCGCGGATCTCCGCCTCGGATGACGAATCGACGTAGGCGAGGCCCTTGTCGATCAGCACCAGCGCGTATTGGTAGAGCCGCTCGAAGTAGTCCGACGCGTGGTAGAGATGTTCCCCCCAATCGAAGCCGAGCCAGCGGATGTCCCTCTTCATGGCTTCGACGTATTCCGCGCGTTCGGTATCGGGGTTCGTGTCGTCGAGCCGGAGATGGCAGCGGCCACCCGGGTGTTCCGCCGCGATGCCGAAGTTCAGGCAGATCGCCTTGGCGTGCCCGACGTGCAGGAAGCCGTTGGGTTCGGGCGGGAACCGTGTGACGACGCGGCCGCCGTACTTGCCCGTCTTGAGGTCCCTCGCGATCACGGTTCTGATGAAGTCCATGCAGTCCCTCTCCCACCCCGGACGGTCGCGCGGGCCCGTCCCGGCGCATCGTCCGTTTCAAGCCTCTCCTCCCGACCGTTCTCCGTCAACCGTTCACTGGCGCGCGCGGGCTCTCGCTGGTAGCGTTTGCAGTCCGCCCGAGACCCTTTCGCAGGAGTTGGACAATGTTCCTTCGGTCGTGTTCCCGACATGTTCTCCTCGCCGCCGCAAGCCTCCTGGCTGCCACGGGCGCGGAAGCCCAGCGCACCCAGAAGCCCGTCCTCCACGGTAAGGACTGGATGGCGATTACCGGGAAGCCTCTGGGGGCCACCGCCGGCGCCATGATGTTCCTGAAGGGCGGTAACGCCGTCGACGCCGCCGCTGCCATGCTGGGCGCAACGGCCACCATGTGGGACGTGCTCGGCTGGGGCGGCGAGACCCAGGCGCTCATCTACAATCCCGGGACCGGCAAGGTCATCGGGATCAACGCGCTCGGGGCCGCCCCCACAGGGGCCACGCCCGAGTACTTCCGGGAACAGGGCATGGAGATTCCCCCCGCCTACGGCCCCCTCGCCGCCGTCACACCCGGAACCCCCGGCGGACTCATGGTCATGATGGCGGAATACGGACGCCTCAGCCTCGCCGACGTCCTCGCGCCATCCATCGACATGGCGCGCGGCTATCCGATCGAGGCCCAGGCGGCCAACTCCATCGAGGGCCAGAAGGAACGCCTGGCGGAGTGGCCGTACTCCAGGGACGTCTTCCTGCCCCACTACGGCGAGGACCGCGCCGCCCCGGCAGCCGGCGAACTCTTCGTCCAGGAGGACCTCGCCCGCACGTTGGAACAGCTGGTCGAAGCCGAGGCCGAGGCACTCGCCGCGGGCGCGTCCCGCAAGGACGCCATCATGGCCGCCTACGACCGCTTCTACCGAGGCGACATCGCAGAGGAGTTCGTGCGCGGGTCGCAGGAGCAGGGCGGGCTCCACACGCTCGCCGACCTGGCCGACTGGCAGGTCTACCTCGAAGAGCCCGTCAGCACGTCATACAAGGGCATCGACGTGTACAAGCTGACCACCTGGGTGCAGGGCCCCGTCCTGCTGCAGGCACTCAACATCCTGGAAGGGCTCGATGTCGCCGACATGGGCTACAACTCCACGCGCTATATCCACGCCCTCTACCAGGCCATGAACCTGGCCTTCGCCGACCGCGACTTCTACTACGGCGACCCCTACTACCCGCCGGAGGAGCCCATCGCCGGCCTGCTCTCCAAGGACTACGCCGCCAAGCGCGCCGCCCAGATCGACTGGGACAGGAACGACCCCGACGTCCTGCCCGGCGACCCCTACCCGTTCCAGGACGGAACCAACCCCTTCCTGCACCTGATCGACTCCTGGAACACCGTGCCGGTCGCCACCCCCGACGACCCCGCGATGGACCGCGACGAAGCCTTCTACGCCGGCACCACCTCCATCCAGGCCGCCGACGCCGACGGCTGGGTCGTGTCGATCACGCCCTCCGGCGGCTGGATCCCCGCGGTTATCGCGGGCAGGACCGGCATCGGCATGAGCCAGCGCATGCAGAGCTTCGTCCTCGACCAACGCGCCGGCCCCTACAACGTCGTCGAGCCGGGCAAGCGCCCGCGTGCGACCCTCACCCCCTCGCTGGCGCTCAGGGACGGCCAGCCCTTCCTGTCGTTTGCGGTGCAGGGGGGCGACGGACAGGACCAGAACCTGCTCCAGTTCTTCCTGAACATCGTCGAGTTCGACATGAACGTTCAGCAGGCGGCAGAGGCGGCCAACTTCAACAGCTACCAGATGCGAAGCTCCTTCGGTGCGCACGAAACGCAGCCCGGGCGCATCCTCCTTAACGACGGCGTGCCGGAGTGGGTCCGCTCCGACCTGCGCGACATGGGCTACGACCTGACCTTCTCCGCACGCACCTCCGGCCCGATCAACGCGATCTTCTTCGACGCCGCCACCGGCACGATGTGGGGCGGTTCGAGCAACCACGGCGAGGACTACGGAATCGCGTGGTGAGGAGGGGGGAGGGGAAGGGCGGCGCTTCCGGGACCGGGCACCGCCTCACAATCGAGGGCGAGGGGCATCCGCCCGTCTCGGGGGTGATGGTGGAGGCGCGCGCTCCGGCGGCCCTTCTGGTGCTTGGCCACGGTGCCGGCGCGCCCATGACTCACCCGTTCATGGAAGCCCTGGCCCTGGCGCTGTCGGCCGAGGGGATCTCCACGCTGCGCTACAACTTCGCGTACGCGGAGGCCGGACGGAGGCGCCCGGACCACCTGCGCCGCCTCCTGGCGGTGGCGGCGTCGGCCCTGCGCGCAGGACGCGAATGCGCCGACGGCCTGCCACTCTTCGCGGGCGGCAAGTCGATGGGTGGCCGGATGACGTCGACGCTGGTCGCCGAACGGGCGGGCGGCGCAGGCGCCGACGACCCCGCCGCGGCGCTTGCGGGCCTCGTCTTCTTCGGCTTCCCGCTCCACGCGCCGGGCCGCCGCGGCACCGAGCGCGGCCAACACCTCGCGGACGTGCCGTGCCCCATGCTCTTCCACCAGGGCACGCGCGACCGTCTGGCCGACCTCGGCCTGCTCCGTCCCCTGCTGGAGCAGGTCGGTACCCGCGCCACGCTGCATGTCATCGATGGAGGTGACCACTCTCTCGGGATGCTCAAGCGCTCGGGCAGGACCCTCGACGACGTCCTCGCAGAGGTCGCCGCCGTGACCGCGCGCTGGGCGGGACAGGTTGCCGTGGCGGGCGCGGCGACCCGGTGAGCACCCACGACAACCCGCTCCTCGACCGGGCGTTCCCGATCCCGTTCGACCGCATCGAGCCCGAGGACATCGCCCCCGCCGTCGACGAGATCCTCACCCGGGCCGGCGAGCGCATTGACGCCCTGGGGAACGGGCGCGGCGGAGGCTGGGACGAGGTCATGGGAGAACTCGACGCCCTGTCCGAAGACGTGGCCCGCACCTGGGCGCCGGTCTCGCACCTTCACAACGTCGACGCCACGCCCGCGCTTCGGGAGGCCTACGCCGCTTCGCTGCCCGACGTCACGCGCTTTGCGAGCCGTCTGCACCATCACGAAGGGCTCTTCCGGCGCCTGCGCGACTTTGCGGTATCGCCACCGGGCAGATCCCTCGGGGGACTGCGGCGCCGGCACCTGGACAAGACGCTCAGGGACTTCAGGCGCGCCGGCGCGGAACTGGCCCCCGGCGACAAGGAATCGCTCGAAGAGCTCCGCCTCGAACTCTCCGAGCTGGGCCGCCGCTTCGAGGAGAACCTGCTCGAGGAGACTGCCTCATACGGCAAGGTCGTGACCCTCGGCGAGCGGTTGGCGGGGATGCCGGAGAACGCGCTCGAGCGCGCGGCCCAGCTCGCCGGTGAGCGCGGCGAGGACGGCTGGCTCCTCACACTGGACATGCCGGCGGTGCAGGCGGTGCTTCAGCACGCCGACGACCGGACGCTGCGCCGCGAGATCCACACGGCCTTCATGGACCGGTGCACGGCCGGTGACCGGGACAATCGCCCCCTCGTGGCCCGCATCCTCGAACTGCGCCGGCGTCTCGCGGACCTTCTCGGCTACCCGGATTTCCCGGACTACCGCCTCGAGACGCTCATGGCCGGCTCGGGCGGGCGGGTGCGCGGCTTCCTGGACGAGCTCATCGACGGCACGCGCCCGTTCCACCAGCGCGACACGGAAGAGCTGGAGGTGTACGCGCGCGAGTGCGGCCTGGGTGCGCTGGAGCCGTGGGACGTCTCCTGGCTCATGGAGCGAATGCGCAGGGAGCGCTTCGACATCGACGACGAGAAGCTCCGCCCCTGGTTCCCCCTCGACGAGGTCCAGACCGGTCTCTTCGAGGTCGCCGAGCGTCTCTTCGGGCTTGCCGTAACGAGAGTGGACAATCCGGCGGTCTGGCACCCCGACGTCTCCTTCTTCGAGGTGCGCGACAGCGCCGGCGTCCACGTCGGCTCGTTCTACACCGACTGGTTCCCGCGCGATACCAAGCGTCAGGGGGCCTGGATGGACGACCTCGTCTCCGGCGGGCCTGGCCCCGGTGGCGCATTCCAGCCCCACCTGGCCTTCATCGGCGGGAACTTCACCCCTCCAACGCACGCCCGCCCGGCCCTGCTCACGCACCGGGAGGTGCAGATCCTCTTTCACGAGTTCGGCCACCTCCTCCACCACACCGCCTCGCGGGTGGAGATCGCCGCGCGCGGTGGAATCAACGTCGCGTGGGACTGGGTCGAGGTGCCCTCCCAGATCATGGAAAACTGGTGTTGGCAAAGCGAGGCACTCGACCTCTTCGCCCGCCATTTTGAAACCGGCGAAGCGCTGCCGGACCAGGTCCTCGAGCGCCTCCTCGCGGCCCGGCGCTTCATGGGCGGCTGGCTCCAGATGCGGCAGCTGTCCTTCGCCAACCTCGACCTGGAGCTGCACCGCAGCTACGCGGGCGACGCGCCGGTCATGGACTTCGCCGCCCGGAAGCTCCGCCCCTTCGTTCCCTCGGAGCGCTTCGTGGAGCGCCATATCCTGCCCTCGTTCTCGCACCTCTTCGGCGGCGGCTATGCCTCGGCCTACTACTCATACATTTGGTCGGAGACCCTCGAGGCGGACGCGTTTTCGAGGTTCGAAGGGGAAGGGGTGCTGAACGCACGCACCGGCCGCGCGTTCCTGGAGTGCGTGCTGGCTCAGGGCGACCGTCGGGATCCCGAGGACCTGTTCCGCGACTTCATGGGGCGCGACCCCGACCCGGGCGCGCTGATCCGCAGGAATCTGGGCACCCTCACGTAACGTCAGGCTTCGCTTCGCCGGCCCGCGAACATCGCCTGCAGGCGTCCCAGGCTGTGCCCCAGATCGGGCCGGAGGCGGAGGACCTCGCTCATCGGGTCGGCGCGGGCGGCCACGCGTTCGGTCACCGTCGCGATCGTGTGATCGGCAATGGCGAGACCTGCGTGCACCTCGCTCCAGTCCAGCGGGGTCGAGACGGGCGCACCCGGATTCGGACGCACGCAGTACGGGGCCACGATCAGGCGCCCGTGGCCGTTCTGCAGGAAGTCCACATACACCTTGCCCTCGCGCTGCGAGGGGAGACGGGCCACGGTCGCGATCTCCTCCATCTCGCGCACGGCCGTCAGCGCCAGCAGCTGCCCGATGGTCCGCGACTGCTCGTACGTCACCTGCCTCCCGAGCGGAACCAGGACGTGGAGCCCGGTCGACCCACTGGTCTTGACGAAGGTCGGCAGGTCGATCTCGTCACACAGGTCCCGCAGGAAGAGGGCGATCTTCACCACATCCGTGAAGGGCGCCTCCTTGGGATCCAGATCCAGCACACAGAAGTCGGGCCGGGAGATGTCGGCGACCCGGCTCAACCAGATATGGAGCGGGATGGACGCGCTGTTGGCGACGTACAGAAGCGACTCCAGGTCTTCCGCGACGAAGTAGTCCAGGTCGCGTTCGGAACCCTCGCTGTAAAGACGGATCCGCCGGATCCAGGCCGGCGCGAAGTCCGGAGCGTTCTTCTGGAAGAAGGACTTGCCGTGGATTCCGTCCGGGTAGCGCGTGAGCACTACGGGGCGGTCGGCCAGGTAGGGCAGGATCCAGGGCGACACGGCGCGGTAGTACTCGATCAGGTCGCCCTTGGCGTAGCCGTCTTCCGGCCAAAAGGGCTTGTCCAGGTTGGTGAAGTGTACGATCCGCTGCGGCGGCGCCTCAGGTGGCGGGACCGGGTCCTCGAGCTGGCGGCCGACGTCGCTCGCGAAACACTCTGCGGGCGGCTTGTCGTCGCGCAGGCGGAGGAAGGAGGGGTGCCGCAGCACTCCTGCGCCGGTGACCTCCTTGTAACGCACCTCCGCGACCAGTTCCGGAGCGACCCAACGGTGACTCCCGCTGCCAGCTGCTTCGGCGCCTTTCGGCGGAGGTACCTGGGGAAGCCGCCCCAAGACCTCGCCGAGTTCCCGGAGCAGCGTGGCGGAAAACCCCGTTCCCACACGCCCGGCATAGACGAAGCCGTCGTCTTCCCGGCACGCCAGATGCAAGGCCCCGAAGCCGGTCCTCCCCTCGTCGGGCTCCGTGAAGCCGTGGATGACGAAATCGTCGGTGTGCGTGGCCCGGACCTTCAGCCACGAGCGGCTGCGCCCCCCGACGTAGATCGAGTCCGCCTTCTTGGCGACCACACCCTCGAGCCCGAGCCCCACCACATGCCGGTACATCGCCTCGCCCTGTTCGGGGATATGGTCCGAATAGCGCAGCGGGCCGGTGGACGGCAGGACTTCCCGCAGAATCGCCTTCCGTTCGAGCAGAGGCACCCCCCGCAGGTCGTATCCTTCGAATGCCAGCAGGTCGAACGCGTAGTAGGTCGCGGGCAGGGTAACGCAGGCCACCGCGATGTCACCCGCGCGCTGCAGGCGGCCGCGCTTCTGGATCAACTGAAAGCTCGGGATTCCGTCGGCGCCGTTGACCACGACCTCTCCGTCGATAAGCGCGCCCGCGTACGGCAACCTGGCCAGCACCTGCGCGACTTCGGGGAAGACCCGGGTGAGATCGTTGCCGTTGCGCGAGATCAGGGTCGCGTCGCCGCCTCCGCTCTCGCCCAGGAGCCTGTAGCCGTCGTACTTGATCTCGAAGACCCAGCCCGCGCGCGAGAAGGGCTCGTCGCGCGGCTCCGCGTTCATGACGCGCACGGAATCGGCCGCTACGGGTCCGGGCGTGGCTCCGGCGCCCGCGCACCGCTTCCGGATCCGCGCGCCGAAGTCCCCACCGGCCCCCAGTTCGTCCACCGTCAGGCCGGACAGGATCGAGTCGTCCGCGTAGCCGTCGGTGCCCCCCTCCGGGTCCTCGTACGCGTCGCGCTCCTTGATCAGCAGCCAGTGATTGTCCTCTCCGCCCTTCGTCTTCACCAGGGTCCAGCGGCCGCGCAGCTTGTACCCCTTCAGGTCGAAGAGCAGCTTGCCCTTCTTCATCCCCTCGTGCGGGTCCTCGACCGGTGTCCACACTCCCCTGTCCCACACGATCGACGGTCCCGCGCCGTAGTTTCCCTCCGGTATCACGCCCTCGAAGTCCGCGTACTCCAGCGGATGATCCTCGACGTGGACCGCCAGCCGCTTGTCGGACTGATTGGGCGAGGGTCCCCGGGGGACCGCCCAGGACACGAGCACGCCGTCCATTTCCAGACGAAGATCCCAGTGCAGCGACGACGCCCGGTGCTTTTGCACCACGAACCGGTGACTTCCACCCTCCGACGCCCCGCCGAACGGTTCGCTCGTCGCCGACGCCGAGCGCCTGGCCCGGTAGTCGTCCAGTCGCTCGAGCCCCGGTTTGGCGCGGTCGTCAGGCATCGTTGGACCTGGGGATCATATGTTTGTACGTTATCGGCATGAGCGCCCGCCCGATCTCCGCCTCGACCGTTTCCTTCGGTCTCGTCTCGCTGCCGGTCAAGCTGTATTCGACCGGCCAGTCCTCCGCCAAGGTGCGTTTCAACTGGATCAATCGCGACACGGGCTCGCGCGTCAAGTACCAGTATGTGGACGGACAGAGCGGGGAACCGGTGGAGCGCGACAGGCTGGTCAAGGGGTTCGAGTTCGCCAAGAACCAATATGTCACCTTCGAGCCGGACGAGCTCAAGGCGATCGAGGCCCAGTCCACCGAGATGATCGAGATCACCGAGTTCGTCCCGGCCCGCGACATCGACAGGATATACCTGGAGCGCGCCTACTATCTGGGTCCCGCCCGGGGTGGAGCGCGGGCCTACCGGCTCCTGTCGGTCGCGCTCAGGGAGATGGAGAGGGTGGCGATCGCCCGCTATTCGGCACGGGGAAAGCAGCGCCTGGTCATGATCCGCCCACTGGACGACGGACTGATCCTGGAGCAGCTCTACTATCCCGACGAGGTGCGGTCCTTCGACGAGGTGCCCCTGGAGGGGGGCGAAGTGAGTGACGCGGAGCTGGCCCTGGCCAAGCAGTTCATCGAGCAGGCCGCGAGCGAGGCGTTCGACCCCGGCCGCTACCGGGACGAGGTCAAGGAACGGGTACAGGCGCTGATCGACCGCAAGATCGAGGGCGAACAGATCACGCTCGCGCCGCAGGATGAACCCGAGACCAAGATCATCGACCTCATGGAAGCGCTGAAGGCCAGCCTGGGATCGGCGGGCGAGGCGAAGGACGAACCCAGGGTGGCTGCAGGGGGCGGCTAGCGGTCCACCCGGAGCGACTGGCAGCCGACGACGCGACGCCGCCGCTCGGCGCTCACTTGCCTCCCTCGCGGAAGATCCAGACCCGGATCAGCACGGCGCCCCACACCAGGCCCACGCCGCCCCACACCAGTCTGGCGTAGACCTGCGGCAGTTCCAGCCCGGCCTGGATGACCAGTCCCCCGCCCGCGGTGAGCAGGAGCGTGCCGGTGAAGAACGCCGTGTCCTCCCATTGGGATCTGGGTTTTTTCATCGCCTCCCCCCAATCTGCCTCTCCCCCAATCTGACGTCGTCGGGCCGCGGCCACCAGCACCCCGCGGCACTGGAGTGCCCGTGGGGTGGCCGTTAGTTTCCGATGGAAGCAGCCATGTCGCTTCCTTTCCGCGCCCGTAGCTCAGCTGGATAGAGCATCGGCCTTCTAAGCCGAGGGTCCCAGGTTCGAGTCCTGGCGGGCGTGCTCGGCACCGGCCGGCGCCGCGACGGTTCAGCGCTCCGGCACCGCTTCCATCAGAAGCTCCAGGGCGCGGCGCAACGCCCCGCCTCCCGGCCCCGCACCGCTGTAGTGGCCCAGGCGCGCCACCACCATGTCGTGCGACGGGATGACCAGCGTGGTCTGGCCTCCGGCGCCCGCCATGTAGAAGGCGCTCGAAGGTACCGGGTGCTGATCGTCCTGGTTCACCCAGAAGAACGCGCCGCCGTATCGGTGGCGTCCGTCGGCCTCCCACGCCGGGGCCAGCGTCGACGCGTACTCCACGTACCCTTCCGGCAACAGACGCTCTCCATTCGGCGCCACGCCATCGGTCAGATAGAGGTTGCCGAGACGCGCCCAGTCCCGGCCGCTGCCGAACTCGTAGCCCTGCAACAGGAAGTTGCCGTAGGGATCGGTTTCGGGGATGAGGTTGCGGATCCCGAGCTTGTCGAACAAATGGCGCTGCGGGAACTGATGGTAGTTTTCTCCGAGCTGCTCGACGCCCAGACGCACGAGGTAGTTGGTGATGACCGGGTCCGAGTTGCGGTACCGACCGACCGTGTTGGGCTCCCATTGCTGGTCCTTGCTTGCGGCCCACGCAAATGAATTGACCGTCCCCGTATACACGTAGATGTGATCCGCGTAGCCGACTTCGGGGTCGAAGTCCGGATCCTGGGGCGCACGGAAGCGCAGCCCGGACGACATGCGCATGATGTCGCCGATCCGGATCGCCTGACGCGGGTCCCCCTCCGCCTGCCACTCGGGGATGGGCGCGGACTGCCAGAGCTCGTAGACGCCCTTCTGGATCAGGACTCCCATGAGGGTGCCGGTCAGGCTCTTACCCATCGACCAGCTCTCGAGCGGCGTGGTGTGGTCGATTCCCTCCCTGTACCGCTCGGCCAGCAGGCGGCCGCGGTGCGTGACCACGAAGGCGGCGGTCAGTCCCTCGGGCGGGTCGAATGCGGCGTCGACGGCGGCGGCCACCTTGTCCATGTCGACGTCGGCGGGGAAGGGGTCGTCGGGCAACAGATCTCCCATCGGCCATGGGGTCGTCGTGGCGTCGGGCAAGTCAGGTGTCACTTCCACGGGCGCGTAGTAGGGCTCCGACTCGCCCATCGGGAGCGCCAGACAGCCCTGGCCTCCGTGGACCTTTGCGGATCTGACCGTGCCGTCCGGAAGGGTCAGGTGAATCCGCCGGTTCTCATGGTCCACGACCGTATCCGTCACCTCCACTCGCATCTCGCGGGGAGAGCTGAAGAAGCCGGTGTTGGCCGCGGCGAAGTCCGGGTCCAGTCCGGACAGGAAGACGTTGGAGCAGAGGATCTTGGCGAAACCCGCAGTCGCATGGTGGAGGGGGTCTCCCGGCGGAATCGCCCACTCGCCGGGGATTTCCAGCGACTGTCCGCGCGCAATCAGGGATGAGACCGCGTCGTCCGGGTTGGTGTTGGCGGTCGGCGCATCGTCGACCGCACAGCCGGCGAGCAGCAGGAGCACGGAGGTTGCCAGCACGGGTGTGTATGCGGATCGGTGGGTCATGCGGAATGCTCCCGGGATCGTGGACGGGTTGGCTCGGACCCGGGAAGGATACGGGACGGGGTGGCGCAGGGCAAAGACCGGTGTCTGCGTCCGGTTTACGCTCCCAGCCGTTTGCTGTACCTTTGCAGTTCGCAGTGATCCCCGTGCCGGCCGCAGACGGCCGCGGGGAAGCCTCCGCCGAGAGGCCGCTGGTGGGCGTAGCTCAGTCGGTTAGAGCGCCGGATTGTGGTTCCGGAGGTCGCCGGTTCGAATCCGGTCGCCCACCCTGGGAGGCGCCGCCGGATCGTCAGGTCCCCGCCCATCTACCGGTGGGCGGAACGGCCCGTTGACACCGCGCAGGGATTTGCCTACGATAATGGTCTACCGATGATCATCGGTGGCGGGTTCCGTGCGGGTTTCGGAACGCGAGTCCGGCCGCTGGCCGGGCGCTTCAGGATTGGATTCAGGTGGTTCGGGGCGCCTTCACAGGGTCTCGTTCCCCGGCGGTTTTTGACAATCGAGGTCATGAGAAGCGGGCGGGCCCTTCACCGGTGGGCAACTGTGTCTCACCGATTTTCGTACCGTCCGGGTGTCATCGCCCGACGGACGAAGGGGTCAACAAACGCAGATTCCGAACACGGGATCCAGCTGGATCCAATGTTCATTCGAGCTATTCAAGCTATCTATCATGGAGAGTTTGATCCTGGCTCAGGACGAACGCTGGCGGCGTGCTTTATACATGCAAGTCGAACGAGGACCGGGTGCTTGCACCCGGAGCCGAGTGGCGAACGGGTGAGTAACACGTGACCAATCTACCCTTGGGAGA
>VYAQ01000338.1 GCA_009844885.1 Gemmatimonadota bacterium | reverse complement strand
TTCAGCGGCACGGTCCAGCAAAGTCCAGAGAAAAGGCAGGAAGCGCAGATCGTGCAGCCCTGTAAGTAGTTAGCCGATTTCCTGCCGTGATTCTGGCTGTCCCCAGTCCGCTGGTGCAGCAGTATATCCGGCTGTGCATGGAGGAGGGGATCGAGATCGCCGGGATCGAATTCGTGGAGGACGCGCGCGGTAATCGCTACACGTACGACATCAACGGCACGACCAACTACAACCAGGCGCTGGGTTCGATGATGGGTGTGGATGGGATGCGGGTGGTCGCGCGGTATGTGCGGCGGATGGCTGGTACCTCCCCTAGGTCTCGCGGACGACCACGGGTAGCCGCTTCACGATGATCGTTGGGACGCCGAATTCGTCCGTCTCGACGAAAGCGACGAGGCCACCGGGGCCAAACGCGCCGGGCATGGGGGTCTCCTCCAGCGAGAACGTGCCCACATAGTCGCCTCGCGGTGCCAGGACGTCGATCCACCCGTCGGCAGGCTGCTCGCCGGCGGCGCTCTCTTCGTCCGGCCCTGCGGAGGCGAGGTCGATCTGCGCCAGCGGGTCGCTACCCCAGCGCTCCACCCAGATCGCCCCCTCCCAGGTCGTGCGAAGATCCCTGACGATGGGCACGTCGGGCAGGAAACTCCCGTTCTCGACCATCGTGCGGATGCCTTCCATCATGCCCTCCATCATGGCGGCCATTTGCTCACGGACCGCGTCTGGAACGTTGTCGCCCAGCCCCGAGGGGGTGACCTGCTCCTCGAAAGACGACTCGAAGTTCTCCAGTGCCCGTGCCCGGGCGCGTTCCTCAAGCTGTTCCGTAACGGGCTCGGGGTAGAGCGGCCGGCCCACGACGCGTGACGGGTCGCCCGCGGTCTGAATCTTGACGTCGTAGGCGGAGGAGTCCGAATACGCCACTCCGCCGCCGGGGACGGCATCGAACACCAGGTTGGGTGAGAAGTAGACGTACGCGTCGCCGATCATGCCGAACATGTCCGAAGGATCGTCGGCCTCGATCGTGATCTGTTGCTCGGGGCGCGGTTCCCAACCCTCCGCGAACGGTACCGGGACCCCCTCGTCCCCCACGTCGAGCGCGATCCGGTAGACCGTGCGGTCTCCCGATGAGACGGACGCTTCGCCCTGGCCGAAGCGTGCGGACGCACCTCGCGTCAGGAACAGCGCTGTTCCCTCCCGCGCATGGCGCACCCGCTCGATGTTGACTGTGCGCGGGGCATCGGAATCCGCGAAGCGGACCGCACGTTCGAACGACCCATCGGCTCCGAACAGGAGGTAGGCGCGGTGTCCGCCGTCGACAAGCACGACCCCGCCGTCGGGCCGGGCCACCATGTGTCCGACCTGGCGAAGCTCGCCCGGGCCGCCGCCCATGCGCCCGAACTCGGCCGACAGCTCGCCGGTCCCGTCGACGACCACGATCCGGGTGGAGGAGCCGGTCTCGTCCCGAATGTAGAGACGGCCGCGCGCATCGAAGTCCATGTCCTCGATCTCCGTGAACGCGTCCCACCCTTCCGCCGCAATCCCGCCGATCCGGAACACCTCCTCGAAGTCGGCCGGGAGCGGATTGTCTTCGCCCGGCGGTGGGGCGGCTGGCCCGTCGGTATCGCCGCCACAGGCGGCCAGCAGGGTAATGAGTGCGGCGTAACGGGATTTCATGAATCAGCCTCCTCAGAGTCGGGGTGCATCCCAAGGTGTGGGCGGTGCGCAGGTCCACGCCAGCGGGTCGGGCGGTGTAGTGCTTGACGTCCGGACAGGTTAGCCATAGTGAATCAGCAAATGAGTCACACGGAGGGCACATGAGGCGGAAAGAGGGCGGCACGTCGCTCAACCGGGTGACCGTCAAGCTGCTGCGCTGGAGAGCGGGGCCGGAGGACGGACCGGAAGCCAACACGGTCGGCTCGTCGCTGGACCACCTGATCGGAACCTGGAGCGACGCGGCAGCGGCCGAGTTCGAGCGGGCCTTGCGGCACTTGGAGACCATCGACAAGGCCATGTGGGAATGAGGAGAGGGGAACGGGGCCGCGATCGGAGGTTCGTAGCCGAGCATCGTGGCGGCGTGCTGCGAAGGGAGGACCACCGCTCGCTGGCCGCGTGGGCCGCAGCTTGCGCTGGGCACGTACTCGGCCTGTTCTGGGACGATCCAGAAGACGGCCGACCCTTCCACGCCGTACGTCAAGCCGAAGGCTGGGCGCGGGGGGAAGTCTCCACCGGCACTGTCATGCGATCCGCGTACGGCGCCCATGCCGCAGCTCGGACGTCGGTGGGGGCGGCCCGGGCCGCGGCACGCGCAGCGGGCCATGCGGCGGCGACCTCGCACATGGCCGACCACAGCTTGGTGGCCGCAAGCTACGCGCTGCAAGCGGTCGCACAGGCGGGGGCGGATGTGGAACGGGAACGTCACTGGCAACACCGGACGCTCCCTACCGCTGTCCGCCCACTAGTCCTGGACTTGGGCGCAGATGGCGTGGGCGAGGCTTAGGCTTGGGGGCAGGCGGACCGAGCCACCGCCGAGAATGTCTATTCGGCCAAATAAAGGACATGATATCGTCTAAATGAAAGATTACATATCGGCTAAATGAAAGGTTAACTACTCAGAGCCCTCAAGCAGACGCCGCACCGGCACGGCATGGAGCCGATCGCCGAAGGGTACGGCGGCCTCTCCGTCGTACAACACGACACCGGCGGCGAAACGATCGCCGAGTGATCGTCGCAGCTTGCGGAGTCCGCGAAAGTCGCCCGGACGCACCGTCCCCGACGCCTTGACCTCGACGCCCGCGACTGCCGCAGCCCCGCGTTCGATGACGATGTCAACCTCCGCGCCGTCCTTGTCTCGGAAATGGTGGAAGGACATCCGCGCATCGTGCCAGCTGGCCTGCCGCCGGAGCTCCTGAAACGCGAACGTTTCCAGGAGTTGGCCGAACAGGGTGCGGTCGTAGGCCAGCGCGGGACCATCCAGGCCGAGAAGCGCCGATGCGATTCCGGTGTCGCCAAGGTGGAGCTTCGGTCGTTTGACCAGCCGACGGACTCGGTTGCTGTGCCAGGCCGGAAGGCGCTCCAGCAGGAAGACCCGTTCGAGCAGCGTCGTATAGTCTCGAATCGTGGGTCGGCTGACTTCGAAGGGCGCGGCCAGGTCACTCACGTTGAAGATTCTGGCCGTCTGGCTGGCGGCCGCGGCAAGGAGTCGCGGCAGGATGTCCAGCTGGCGAACGCGTGCGAGATCAAGGACATCGCGCTGGACAAGGGCATCGACGAGGTCGTGATACCAGTTGGCGCGTCGGCGTCCCGGTGCGCGGGTGAGCGCGGCCGGATACCCGCCGGCGACGATGCGACCGGGCAGTGCGGGCCCCAGCCGCTCGGAGCGTTCGACCGCGAAGTCGCCCTCGAAAAGGGCGTCGAGGAAGCCGGACCCGCAACGCATCAATTCGCACTGCGCCAGGGGGTGAAGCCGAAGCGTCTGCAATCGGCCCGCCAGCGACTCCGAAAGCTTCGGCACCAGAAGCGCATGGGTGGAGCCTGTCAGCAGGAACCGTCCAGGGGTCCGCTTCCTGTCGATCTCCACCTTGAGGGCGGCGAACAGCGCGGGCGCTTTCTGGATCTCGTCCAGGATGACTCGTCCCGGAAGGCCGGCCGCGAAACCGCGCGGATCCTCTTCGGCGGCACCGCGGACCACGTCGTCATCGAAGGTGACATAGCTGTATCCCCGGGTCGCGCCCACGATCCGGGCGAGCGTGGTCTTGCCGCACTGGCGCGGTCCGTGTATCAGGACGGCCGGAGAGTCGGCGAGCGCTTCCACCAGGTGGGGCTCGATGAGGCGGGGATAGATGGTGGTATCGATCATCGACCAAATGTAACTTTGGTGTCTGCCAAATGAAAGAAATCATATCGGCCAAATGAAAGTTACAGACCGCCAGCGGTGTGCACCCATCTTTCGGGGCCCCCGGCGGCCGGCGTAGCTTGGCAAGTGAACGACGAGCAATCATAGCGGGGACATTCCCATGCACCGACGTGACTTCCTGAAGACGGCGGCCGCGGGTGCGATGACAGGC
>VYAQ01000215.1:16664-17789 GCA_009844885.1 Gemmatimonadota bacterium | reverse complement strand
AGGCGATGTAGCCTTCAGGAACTTTCCGGAACACCGCCATGCATTGCAGGTCCACAACTGAACTCCTTGTGACGCCGATGAGTGCATTTGACGCTAGCAGGCATCGCGCGCCCGCGCCATCCTCGCCCGGCCTTTCGCGGGGAGACCCGTCGAAGTCGAGGACGACGAGGGCAAGGTTCCCGAAGTTGCCGTTCCCCGTCGCGCCGTGCGAGCTTTTCTCGGCGGCAGGAAAGTCGTGATCCGAATCCCTCAGAGAGGAGGACATCCGTGCGTATCCATCGCCGCTGCGTTGCCTTCCTCCTCCTGCTCAGCGCCGCCGCCTGCGGCAAGACGGCTTCTCCGCGGATTCTTCCTGCGCCGCCCGTATGCAACCCGCCTGAGGTGTTCTGCTTCCAACCTCACGCCTCGGTGAGACACATCTACGGTACGGAGCCCATACCGCTACCTCCCGTCCGCTGGGGCATGATATGGGACGGTGCCGAGTGGCAGGCACCAACTCCCGAAACGGCGCTGCTCGCTCTAACGACACGATACCATCACCCCTTCGAGTACAACCCGGAGGACGCCGCCTACGCTCTACTGCGGCAGGCAATCGAACCACGACCGGCGGAGGAGTTGGACGCGTTCGCGGACCAGCTCCTACAGCTCCTGCGCGGCGACAACGAGGAGTATCGACATCGGGCGTCACTGGTCCTGTCCGTGGCCGCCGACACGACACCCGAACCCGGCAACCCCGGAATCCCCTATACCAGAGCGGTGGATATCTTCATTCGATGGCACGAGTCGTTTGAGGACCGGACGGACCCCTTGGCCGTCCGTGCCCTGACCCATGTCGCCTGGGAGGGTGGGATGGACTACGTACGTACGGTGTTCGAGGCCAGTGAGCAGCCTCCGCCCTGCTACGACCCGCATCGGGGCAGAGTTAGACCGGGAGAGACACCACCGGAACCTCCTCCTCGGGAGGAGTGGTGTCCGAATGTTGGGGTGTGGTGTACTGCGGGCTTCTTGCTACTTGAGGAGGATGGCGGTCCGGATCCCGACTTGTACGGGCTGATCTGCGGAGGGATCCGGTTCGACGAGGATGACGCGTGACTCGCGGGACGCTCGCCTTTGTCGTCGCCGCGG
>VYAQ01000215.1:0-16564 GCA_009844885.1 Gemmatimonadota bacterium | reverse complement strand
GTTCGACGAGGATGACGCGTGACTCGCGGGACGCTCGCCTTTGTCGTCGCCGCGGCGTCGCCCTCGGGAGTTGCCATCCAAGCGGTTGGGGGGACGGTGGTTTCTGCTTCTCGTCGTCGCCTTCGCCGTCCTGCTCGGCGTGGCGATGCCCGTGTTCGGCAAGATGGAGGACCGTGGCGCGGCGTTCGCGTGGGTGTTCACGGGTACGTTCTACGTCGTGTTCTGGCTGGCGCACTCCTTCTTGGTGCCATGGTTGACCTTCCTACGGTTGCCGCGCTTGGCCGAGTCGCCCGAGTCGGGTGGCTTGCAGTCGTGGGCGGACGAGGTCATGGCCCGCCAAGGCAGACGACCGGTTCCGGTGCGCGTTCACGAGGGCGGCCTCGTGAACGCGTTCGTCCTGTGGGGGATCCGCGAGCCGTGGCTGCTGGTCGGCGAACCGCTTGCGTCGGCTTTGGAGAAGATGGCGATGGTCAAGCGGGCGTCCGCGAAGCAGAAAGGCATGATGCACCCGCCGGTGCAGAATCGGGTCGAGGCAATACTCGGTGCTTTGACCGGTCGGACGAAGGCCTGCGATCCGCGTTCGGAGCGCGCACATCACCGGGGATCGAAGGGGGGAGCGTAGCCACCCTCGTCAGCCGCGAATGTTCAACATCGCGTGTGCTGGCTAGCTGGCTGGCTGGCTCGTGCACTGAACGGTGCTCACGCCAGCAGCACCCCCCGCTCGACGGCGAGGGGCAACCGGAGGGCCGCATCTTGGCCCGCCGGCCTCGGGCGTGTGGCTCGTTGCCAGCCGAAGGGCTACTGTGTCCCGGACGCGCCCAAGTCCCGATCCACCCGGCTGATGAAGTGAATCGACGACTTGAAGACCGGCTCAACACGCGGTGGAATCGCCACTGGCTCACCTGTTTCTAGTCGCGGGCCCGACGGGCTTTGCGATGCCGCATCTTTAAGGTGCCGAAGCAGCGGATCTCGATTTTTGGTCGTCGCCCGCAGGCCTTGCGGCGCATCATTCATCCGCCTCATCAAGTGGCATTCTGGCAAGGGTAAGTTGCATGTGGACCCCTTGTTCCATGGTGTCCACATATCGCTGTACGATGTCGAGCCGTTCCGTGGCGATGTCCGGGGCGTCGGCGTGCTTGAGCAGCGTCACCTGAGCCCGAAGGCTTAGCAACGCCTCATGGTGAACCTCAAGAAACGACACCAACCCCTCGAAGCGGGGATCTTCCATTTCTCCGTCCTCCTGCTGGCGGTGAGTTCGATTCAATAGACGTGATGGCTAGGGGTCGATCAGGTGTGGTGCGCGACGGCGCCTTTAGGAGGGTGGCTGCTGCCTGCGTCCGGGTCATGGACCCATCCATATCTGCTTCTCCCGTCGAGCTTCCTCGCGCCGTAGCGCGATCTGACCGATCCAGCGCCTGAGTACTCTCGCGTTTACCGTCACCTCACCGTCATCCGCCTGCCTTACTGCTTTTGGGTGCTCATCCTCAAACTGGTGGATCCAAGCGATGACAGCTTCCTGTTCCTGGCGGGCGAGTCCGCTGCATAGCTTGCCGAGTAGTGCCCGCGCAACGATGTCTCCGCAGATGCTCCCGCTCACCCACTCATCCCCCCTCCTGACCTGAAACGGAGTTCGTTCCGGCCACCGGACACCCATCGTGTAGGCCGCGACCCAACAGCCGCCAGCCGCCAACAGATGACACCACCAAGCCCATGACTCAAGAAGGAGGATCTCCAGCGCAAAGGTCACGAGTATGCCCCCGAGCGAGACGAGTCCTGCCACCACTAAGCGCTTGGGAGTTGGTTTCCAGCTCATATTCCATGGTAGCGTCGGTCGCCTCAAAGGGCATAATTGCCGGATCGGTTCCGCCGACGGATACCGCGAGCGATCGGGTGATTGCGACCCGAAGGGCGAAGCTGCGGGCGGTCGAATCATGCGGCGGTTTGCCGTCCGGTGCTGAGGACAGACACAAGTGGAGACACGACCGGATAGGACGGGCCAGTCCGACACCCGCCCCGAGGAGATAGCGTTCGTGCGCTGGCGCTAGCTCCGCGTGCGCCCTCTATTATGCGGATGCTTGCTCCAACACCCCGCTCGGTCCTCGTCGCGGCGACCTTCGCCGTCCTGTCGGCCACGGCCTGCGGCGACGCAGCGACAGGGCCTGCACCAACCAACCGGGTGCCGTTGCCGAGCGGTTCCGTCCCGGCTCAGATCGTAACCGTCGGACAGACGACCACGCTGGATTTGGCCGACTACTTCACCGATCCAGACGGCGACGCGCTGACCTACACGGCGGCCAGTTCCCAGATCGAGATCGCCTCGGTAGCCTTGTCCGGCAGCGTGTTGGCTATCGTCGGGGGCGCTAAGGGGACCACGACCATCACGGTCACGGCCAGCGACGACGGCGGGACGGCGCAACAGGCCTTCACGGTCACGGTCCCGAACCAGCCTCCCGTATCCGTGGATACCATCGCCGCCGTGACGCTGGCCGTGGACAGCACGGTGACGTTGGACGCCGCGGGCTACCTTTCCGATCCCGATGGCGATGGACTTGTGTACACTGCGTCTTCGTCCGACTCCTCCCGCGTCACCGTGTCGATCGCCGGAAGCAAGGTGACTTTGGCCGGGGTGGCAAAGGGAGCCGCGACCATCACGGTCACGGCCACCGACACCGACAGCGCGGCGGCGCGACAGGCCTTCGCAGTCACGGTCCCCAATCGGCCTCCCGAACCCGTGGACTCCATCAACGCCGTAACGGTGGCCGTGGACAGCGCGACGACGGTGGACGCGACGGATTATTTTGCCGATCCCGACGGCGACGGGCTCGCGTACGCGGCGTCTTCGTCCGATTCCTCCCGCGTCACCGTGTCGGTCGCCGGAAGCAAGGTGACTTTGGCCGGGGTGGCAAAGGGAGCCGCGACCATCACGGTCACGGCCACCGACACCGACAGCGCGGCGGCGCGACAAGCCTTCGCCGTATCGGTCCCGAACCGACCTCCGGCAACCGTGGTCTCCATTCCCGCCGTCACGGTGGCGGACAAGACGGCGGTGGTCGACGTGGCCAATTGGTTTGCAGACCCGGACGAGGAGCCGCTGTTGTACACCGCCCGAAGCATGGACACCACAGTGTTACGGATAGCGGCGATTTCGGGTTCGGTGGTCCACTTAGCGCGCGGCGGAGCGGGGAAGGTGGGGTTGGAGGCGACGGCAACCGATTCGGGGGGGTTGTCGGCGTACGCAACAGTCGTTGTAACGGTGTCACGCGACAGGGAGGTGTTGGAGGCGCTGTACCGCGCGGCGGGTGGCCTGAACTGGGAGCGTTCCGGCAACTGGCTGACGAACACGCCGCTCAGGGAATGGCAGAGAGTCGAAGTCGATTCGGCTGGACGGGTGCGTTCACTGGACCTCCGCGCCAACCGTCTGCGAGGCCCAATCCCTCCCGATATCGGCGACCTCACGGCGCTGGAGGAGTTATACCTCCAAGGCAACTACCTGACCGGCCCAATCCCTTCCGAGATCGGCCACCTCGCAGCGTTGCAGGTGCTGGACCTTAGGAGCAACCGCCTTACTGACCCGATCCCTCCAGAAATCGGCGACCTTGCAGCGTTGGAGGTGCTGGACCTCAGCCACAACCGCCTGACCGGCCCGATCCCTTCCGAGATCGGCAACCTCGCGGCCCTGAAGGGGCTGAACCTCTCAAGCAACCCCGGCCTCACTGGCCCGATCCCTTCCGAGATCGGCAACCTGGTTGCGCTGGAGTATCTGTCGCTCAGGTCGTTCCCGCTTCGCCAGCAAAGCGGGAGCGGCGCTCTTGGCGGCCCAATCCCCCCCGAGATCGGTAACCTCGCAGCGTTGCAGGTGCTGGACCTCGGGCGCAACCGCCTGACCGGCCCGATTCCTCGCGAGATCGGCAGACTCGTGTCGCTGAAGAGGCTGTACCTCGACAACAATTGGCTGGTCGGCCCGATTCCTCGCGAGATCGGCGACCTTGCCGCGCTGGAATACCTGTGGCTCCACCGTAACTCGCTTGGTGGCCCTATCCCTACAGAGATGGCGCATCTTACGGCGATGAAGGAAGCTCCCTACCTTAGCAGAAACCCCGACCTTTGCGCGCCCGACTCCCCCCGGCTTCTGGCGTGGTTTGCCGCGCTGGGGATTGACTGGTCGTCGGGTCGCTGCGCGCTGTTGGGCGGTTATCACCGGAAGGCGTTGGAGAAGCTGTACCGCGTAACCGGTGGCGCAAGCTGGAAACGATCCGACAACTGGCTGACGGACGCACCGCTGAGCGAGTGGTACGGGGTCAAAGCCGATTCGGTTGGACTTGTAGTGTCAGTGAAGCTCTCCGACAACGGCTTGAGAGGCTCGATCCCTTTCGAGATCGATAACCTCGCCGCGACGCTGGAGGTGCTGGACCTCTCCGACAACGCCCTGACTGGTCCGATTCCCTCGAACCCGCCGTTCGGGTCTATGTTGAACCTCGCCGCAAGACTGAAGGAATTGGACCTCGCCGGCAACTCCGGCCTATGCACGCCCGATTATCCGTGGCTCTTGGCGTGGCTGGCCGCGCTGAAGGTGAACCTGCCGCGCTGCTTGTGAGAGCGTCCGTTGACCGGTTTTGAGTCGGGTTTCGGGGACACTCTGGGAAAAGGCGGGGTGGGCACGGGAGTCCCGCCATTCAAACTCGTTTTTCCCGCTTTCGCGGCACGGTCCAGCAAGGTCCAGTACAACGGCAGAAAACGCAGATCGTGCAGCCCTGTAAGACTTTACATGATATCCTGCCGGGACTTTAGCCTCTGGCGATCCGCCGGACGGACGGCTGGTGGCCTACCTGGGCCACGACGAGACCGACGACGCCTACTACGCGGACAACATCTACGTGATGAATGTGGACGGGAGCGGGGCGCGCGAGATCGCGACGGAGCACGACCGCGATCCCTCCGGGCTGCGGTGGGCGGCGGACGGCAGCGGCGTCTACTACAACGCGCCCGACGGCGGTGCGGAAAATATGTATTTTGCGCAATTGGACGGGCCGGTGCGGCAGATCACCGAGGGCGAGCACTACCTGACCGTCTATTCGATGGCGGGGAACGGCAGGGCCGCGGGCGTGCTCTCCAGCGCGCACGAGCCCGGCGACGTCGTCGTGTTCGACGTGGCCGCGGGCGGCGAAATCAGCAAGATCACCGACGTGAACGGCGACATCCTGGCGGGTGTCGAGCTGGGGGAGGTCGAGGACGTCTGGTACGAGTCCTCGGACGGCCTGGAGATCCAGGGGTGGATCGTGAAGCCGCCGGGCTTCGACCCCGCGAAGAAGTACCCGATGATGCTCGCGATCCACGGGGGCCCGCACGGCCGCTACGGCTTCGGGACCCCGTACATGTGGTACGAGTGGCAGCTGGAGGCGGCGAGCGGGTACGTCGTGCTCTACACGAACCCGCGCGGCAGCTCCGGCTACGGGAGCGAGTTCGGCAACGAGATCGAGAACGCCTACCCGGGCATGGACTACGACGACCTGATGGCGGGGGTAGACGTGGTGCTGGAGCGCGGGTACGTCGACGAGCAGAACATGTTCGTCTACGGGTGCAGCGGCGGGGGCGTGCTGACGGCGTGGGTCGTGGGCCACACGGACCGGTTCGCGGGCGCCTCGTCGGAATGCCCGGTCACGAACTGGTTCTCCTTCGTGGGCACGACCGACGGGCTCGGCTGGTACAACAACTTCGAGAACCTGCCCTGGGAGGATCCGAGCGAGCACCTGCGCCGCTCACCGCTGATGTACGTGGGCAACGTTACGACGCCAACGCTGCTGATCACCGGCGAGGGCGATCTGCGGACCCCGATGGGGCAGACGGAGGAGTACTACCAGGCGCTCCAGATGCTGAAGGTGCCCACCGCGATGGTGCGCCTGCAGGACGAGTGGCACGCGTACTTCTACCGGCCGACCAACACGATCCGGACGTGGATGTACCGCATGGACTGGTTCCGGAAGTATTCGCGGGAAGCGCGGCCCGTTTCCTGAGGGGAGGAGCAAAGTGAATCGGCGATGGAGGTGCCGGCTGCACCCGGCCCCGGCCATGATCGCGGCAGTCGCGGCTGCAATTGCGGCCTCGGTGGCGGGCGCATCGGCACAGGAGACCGAGCGGGAGAGAGTACCGATCGCGGGGACCGTGGTCGACGCGATCACCGGCGCGCCCATTCAGGGCGTGACCGTGGTGCTGGGAGGGATGGGATTCCGGTTGGAAACGGATGCCGCAGGTCGGTTCAGGTTTGCCAGGGTCCCACTCGGCACCTACCGGCTGGAGCTCTCGCATCCCGCCTATCAGCCGACGGTGGGCGACTTCACCGTCATGCGCGCGGGTGAGTTCGTCACCTCGTTGCAACCGGTGAATGTCGGCGACGACGAGTTGGTGACGGGCATTATCGGAGTTGTGAGCGATGTGGATGGCGGAGGACCCATCTCCGGGGCGGCGATTCACGTGGCCGGCTCAGGCGACGGCTCGCTGACCAACGCCCGGGGCGAGTTCACCCTCGCCGGAATGCCTCCCGGGACGCACATCGTCGAGTTTTCGCGCCTGGGATACATCACCCGGACCGACTCCGTCCACGTGCTGCCGGACCGGGTCACCAGCGTGCGCGTTGCCCTTTCGGCCGATCCGCTTAGGCTCGACCCGATCACTGTCACTGTCGAGAGGCGCGAGATCGTGTTGCAGGGTGTGGGCTTCTACAGCCGCGAAGCCGAGGGCTTCGGCGAATTCATTGATCGCGAGGAGATCGAGAACCGGGTGCCGAGTGAGATGACCGATTTGTTTGCGAGAATCCCGGGCGCGGATCTGCGCGCCGATGCCTGGAATCCGCTGGAGCGGTACGTGATCCTGCGCGGGGGCCGGGCCGAGGGATGCTTCCCGCGCGTAGTGCTGGACGGGGTTGTCGTCAGCGGCGGAGGCGACGCACCGGCGGCGCTCGACCAGATGCTTGATCCGCAGTCGGTCGCTGGCGTGGAGGTCTATGTGTCTTCCACCGGCGTGCCGCTTCAGTACGCGGGGACCGGGGCATCGTGCGGGCTGATCGTGATCTGGACACGGCGGTAGGCGCATGGGACTGGCCGCCGTCCCATTCACGCTCAAGCGCAGCTCCGACCTGTACACGTCCGGCGGGGGATACGAGTCCACCACCGAAACCGCGCACGGGCTCGTGCGGCTGGAGGCGGACCGGCTGGTGATTCAGTGGCGCGTCGCCGTGGTGACCGAGTCGATGGAGGGCGCCGGCTACGAGACGCGCGAAGAGATCGAGCCCGTCAGGGAAATCGTGATGCCCCTGACCAAGGTGGCGGGCGCGTTCGTGCCAGAGCGCAGGTGGTGGCGGCTGGCCGGGCCGAAGCTGATCATCACGGCCGCCGATCTGCTCGCCTTCGAGAGGATCGCGGGCGAGGAGGGGCTCAAGCTCAAGCACCCGGCCAAGCTGGCATTGCGCATCAAGCGCGGGGACCGCCTGGTCGCGGAGGAGTTCGCGGCGGAACTGTCGCTGGCGGTGGCGCGGCTGCCCGAGGGGGCTCGCGGCGCCGGTGCCCTTCCGGACGAGGCTGCCGGCGGCGCGCCCGTGCTACGGGACGGCCGGTCGAAGACATAGGCCGCGTGGCCTGACGCTGGAGCAAGCGGGACCGGCGGCCCGCGCAAGGCAGACGGAAAAGGAATGGGGCTGCACCGAGGCAACTTTAGCAGTCGGCCGGGTCGATATGTGGGGTGTCGAGAAAGAAATAGAGGATTTCCCCCTGCTCCCCGAAGAGCCAGGATGGATTTGGACTGGCCTACAAGGGTTTTTCGCGCGGTTGGGCCGCGAGAGGCTCCAATGAGAACGATGGACCAACTCGTGACGCTAAAGCACCGATTGGGGCGATACGCGTTTCCAAAGTGCCGTTTGGTTTGGCGTTGGGCCATTGCGAACTGGAGGATCGGATGCCTGACAACAGCCTGTCTGCTGTTCACGATGTCCACTTTGCGCGAGTTGGTAGCGGTGCGAGAATTCCAGGGGCATATCACGACACTAGCGGACACAGGCGGCGGTGTACTGTTCGTGACCTCTCCCGCGGAGTGTATTCGTACGGTCGAGATCGCGGATTCAGTCGCGGAGAGCCTGGAACCACGTGGAATCACCGTGACAGGACTCATAGTACGGGACGGAATGGGTGCGGAGGGAGTTCGTCTGGTTTTGGAAATGGCGAACGCGCGTTTCCCACATTCTCTAGTTAGTGCCCGGGGGACAGCATCCTTCCTCGGTCGTACCGGCACCCCAGTGGCCCTCCGTATCGAGTCCTCAGGGGAAATCGCGGTCTTGGAGAGATTCGGTAGGGGCGGTTTGGAAGGAGCCGTTGGTTTGGCCCGGCGGCTGGCGCACGAAGCGGGGAACAAGCAATGAGGAACCAGTCGATACTCTCTCTCATCACCTTGTTCTGCGTGGCATGTAACGTCGACCGCCCACCGGTGAACTATCCACCAATAAACCTCTTCGAGGAAGGGACCGACGAACGGGTTTTCGATCGTCCACTATTCGATACGCTATGGCGCTACGGTGGCATCTCAGATACCCTGTTGTCGAGCGCCGACAGAATCGAAGCGTTTCCGAACGGCGACGCAGCGGTGCTTGACATGCAGGGACAACGTGTCCATCGCATTGGACCCGAAGGGTTAATCTGGTCATGGGGCACAACTGGGGAAGGTCCGGGCGAAATACAGGACATTGGGGCCTTGGCCGTCAACGAGCGTGGGGAAGTTGTCGTCGGCGACTCTCGGAACAGACGACTATTGTGGGTTTCGGGAGCAGGCAATTGGTTGCGGGAGGTCGCCTTGCCCCAACCACAAGGCCGGTTTGTCACCGGTACCGTAACTGGTGTCGTGCCGCTGGAGGGTGGGGGGTACATTGTGAACCGGTGGTCATCGGAACCTTGGATTCAGTTCTCAGAGGGCGGCGAGCTGCTGGGCACGGTTCCTCTACCGTGGTCAGGTTTTGAGACGATGCACCCGCTCCAGACATATGGTGAAGTTGTAGGTATTTCAGAAGGACGTTGGGCATTCGGCTTCTCGGCGGGTGACGGATTCTTCGTTTTCGCTGGTGACCAAGTCATTGGCTCATACCCATATATCAAGCATGTGGATTTTCCCGCGGTCGGCACGTCGCCCAGCCCAGACGGTAGCGGCTTCCTGATTTTTTCAATTCCTCGTGGTCGGGAACCGGTCGCGCGGGATCTAGCGGTTCGCGAGGACACCTTGTTTGTGCAGTCGACGGTGCGGTGGCTGGACCGGTACAACTTGAGTACAGGCGAATACCTTCGATCAACGATTCTTCCAGACCCCGTGATCAGCTTCGCGTTGGCTGGAGAGACATTGCTTGTCATAGAGGCGACCGGGCTCTTCCCCACGGTTGCAGCACTTACTTTGACGGGAGAAACGAGATGATCAAAGTTGCCCAGAGAGTTGCTACCCAGCGTGTTCGTATTGATGGCGGTAATACTTGCCGGATGGGAACTCGGAGCTGGAGCCCAAATTCCCCCTCCCCGACCCGACGGCAACTGCAAGACCGAGTACAAAGGGGAGTTCTGCGGAGCGTACCGGTGTGAGTTCGTGGAGCGGAAGAAACCGTGGTGGTGCTTCTGGTGCGAGGATCCGGCACCGGACCTTGTGTGCTATCCCTTGAATAGGTCAAGGATCTACTACGTCTGAGACAGGCTGTACACAGGTGCGGTGAAATCACAACCCGACAAAGCTGGCCTCGCCGCAGTAGAGAAAAGCCCTCTTACCGATCACTGGACAAGTGGTCGGCTTGAACATCAGGCCGCCTATCGTGGTACAATAATCACCTGCCAAGTAGGCCAGAAGAATGGATAGG
Organism: Gemmatimonadota bacterium; assembly: GCA_009844885.1. Lineage (GTDB taxonomy): Bacteria > Gemmatimonadota > Gemmatimonadetes > Longimicrobiales > Gaopeijiaceae > Bin94. Next base: position 6,693 of record VYAQ01000215.1, on the reverse strand, counting down.
GGCCAGACCGGCCTTCGCCAATCCTCTCGTCCACGGCCGACAACGAACCTCTATCATTTTTCGGCACCTTCCCCGCCCAGACCTATCGGTGCCGGATCCCGGCAGCCGTGCCTCCCGGATCGGCCTCGGCGGGCCTCCTCCGCTCCAGCGTACGCTCCTCGGGGTACACCTCGTCGAGGGTCATGCCGTCGTAGAGGCGGCCGTCCTTCATCACATACTGAATGTCCACCGTGTTGCGGAGGTCGTCGAGCGGGTTCGAGTTCAGGACCACGATGTCTGCGAACTTGTCCTTTTCGATGCTCCCGAGCTGCTTGCCGAACCCGATCGCCTCGGCCCCCAGGATCGTCGCCGCGCGCAGCATGTCGTGGTTGGAGGCGCCGCCGGCCGCCATGGCCCACAGTTCCCAGTGGAAGCCGACGCCCTGAATCTGCCCGTGGCCTCCGACCGCCACACGGCCATCGTCCTCGAGCATCTTCTTCACGAATTCGGCGTGGCGCGGGAAGACGTGCTCCTCTTCCAGGAACCAGCCCACCGGACCGGGGCTGCCGCCCGAATTCGCGCCGCGCCGCCGCGTCCGCTGGTCGATGTTCTCCTTGGGGATGAACATGTTCAGCTTCGGGTCGTCGTGGGCGTTCTCGGTGGCGTAGAAGTAGTTCTCGCCGAAGGGGCCGCCGTAGGAGACCAGCAGGGTGGGCGTGTTCGTGGTCTCCGATTCCTTGAAGAGCTCCACGACGTCGGAGTAGATGGGCGCGATGGGGAGGTTGTGCTCGATCCCCGGGTATCCGTCGATCGCATGGGTCATGTCGATCTTGTAGTCGAGCCCGCCCTCGGTGGTGGGCATGAGCTCGAGTTCGCGCGCGGCCTGGATGATCCACTGGCGCTGCTGGCGGTTGCCGCTCATGTACATCTTGAGCGTCTTGGTGTCGTAGTACTCGGAATACCGCCTCAGAATCGTCTTCGCGTGGTTGGCGTCGCGGATGTTCTCGCCGTTGAAGACGCCTGGGCCGGTCGAGTAGATCCGAGGACCGGTCATGCCGCCCGTCAGGACGCGGTCGGTGTAGCTGAGAATGTCCGTGAAGGACGTCTGCGGGTCGCGCGTCGTGGTGACCCCGTAGGAGAGCGTTGCCAAATATTGCCAAACCTCCTGTGGATGGATCTCCGGCACGAGCCACATGGTGTGGTAGTGGATGTCGATGTAGCCGGGGACGAGCGTCTTGCCGGTGACGTCGATCAACTGGGCGCTGTCCGGTATCTCGACCGAATCGGCGACGCCGACCTCGACGATCCGGTTGTCGGTGACGAGGACCACACCGTTCTCGATGACGTGGGGGGCGCCGGTCGTGTCGGACGGGTTTTCCGCCATCGTGATGATACGGCCGCCGCGAAGCGCCACCAGGCCGCGCGGGATATCGCGCGGCAGCTGCACCTCGATCTTGCGCTCGTGCGCCTCGTAGGTGTCGGTGGTGTCGGCCAGGATCTCCTTGTCTCCGTCGCGCACCGCGCTGGCCCTGGCGGCCACCTCCTCCGCGGCCTCGCGGATCGAGTCGGCGCGCGCCATGAGCGAATCGGCCACGACCTGCACCGAGTCGGCCTGCAGGCGCGTGATCTCGTCCTCCAGCTCCTCTGGCACCTCCTCGTCCGCGTTTCTGAGGCTGTCGGCCTCGGCGCGCCTGTCGCTGAGGGTGTCGGCAATGGCCATGGCGCGTGCACGGATCAGCGCGCGCTCGTGTGCGGTCTCCTCTTCCTCCGCCTCTTCGGCTTCGACATGGTCGACATCGTAGGTAAAGAGCACGTTGCCCATTCCCCAGTGCAGCGCCGAGCCGTCGGGCGCCCACGAGGGGAACTCGCCGCCGACATCGGTCAGCTTGCGCACGGGAACCGGCGAGGCCCCCAGGTTGGTGAGCAGGATGTTGGGCGGCGCGGCGCCCACCTCGGCCAGCTCGACGATGTAGATGTCGTTGCCGAACTGCACGAACGCGCGGTCGCCTTCGGGAGAGAGCACGATGAGGCCGGCGGGCTGGGCGAAGCCCGGCTCGGTCGGCGGATCGGGGTCGGTCGGGTCGAGGACCTTGCGCCAGGGGTAGACCCGCCTCGGCAGGTATTCCCACGCGTCGGGGTGCGGGTTCGCCATTCCCGCGATTCCCTGGCGTCCGCGCACCATCAGGTGGCGCTTGATGTCCGTGCCGTCCCAGCGGAACGAGACCAGCCCCTCGGCCGGGCTGTAGGCGTAGATGCGGTCGGAGTTGTCGGCGGCGAAGTGGGCGACATCGCGGGCACCGGTGGGTGAGATGACCGTCGCCTCGGCGGGTGCGGCGGCGTTCGCGGGGACCCACACGAATTCGGCGCCCGTTGGCCCGAAGAAGATCCCGGACGCTTCCATCAGGTCGCGGGCGGCGCCGCGTGACGCCACGATGCGCTCGCCGTCGGGGGACCAGGCCACGTTGTAGTACATGGCCGCCGTGCTGGTCAGTTGCGTGGGCGTGCCTCCGGCCGCGGGTACCCGCATGATGTGGCCGCCGTCGCCGTCGTCCCAGGTCACGTAGGTGATCGCGGTGCCGTCGGGCGACCACTGGGGGTGGAACTCGCCGACATCCGCTTCGGTGAGGCGGGTCGCGTCGCCCTCGGGCAGGTCCCGCACCCAGAGGCGGTCGAACGCGGTGAACACGACCCGGCCGCCGTCGGGCGACACGGCGGGGTTGCGGATCTGGCTGGCGGTGACCATCGCGGTGGTGTCGATCTGGTAGTCGAACTTCACCGAGGGCCCGATGCCGAGTTCGACTTCGACTTCGAACGGAATCTCGGCGGGCTCGCTGCCGTCCATCGGGACGTTCCAGATCTTGCCGCCGTACGAGACGACGATCGCCGAGCCGTCCGGGAGGAACGCGTAGCCCGGGTGCACGTCGATGGGCGCGCGCGACTCCTGCTCGTCGCGCTGGACGGGGTACGCCAGCCACTCTTCGTCGCCGGTCGCGAGGTTGCGCTTCCTGAGTCCGGTGTCGGCGTTGTAGCGGGTCGCGTAGACCAGCCACTCGCCGTCGGGTGAGATCACGGGGCGCATCCCTGAACCGTACCGGCTGGTCATCGCGGCGGCGGAGCCCGTCTCGCGGTCGTAGCGGTATACCTGGTAGCGGGGGAGGCGGGCGTTGTACTGCCAGTCCCCGAAGGACTGCGCGTACCAGATGTGCCGTCCGTCGGGGCTGAAGGCGGCCCCGATGCGCTTGATCCCCCCGAACGCGGCCGCGAAGATCGGCGACGTGGGCGCCCCGGGGATCGTGATGGGGGACGAGCGCTCCGCATGGTACATGTACAGGTTGGCGGAACCGCCCAGGCCGCCCGAGCGGCTGACCACGATATACTCGCCGTCGGGCGCCCATTCGGGCGACAGGAACAGGTTGCCGTTGCCGCGCGACACTTGCGTCGTGTCGGTCCTGTCGAGACGCATGGTCCACAGGTTGTCGCCGCCGCTCCGGTCGGAGATGAAGGCGACCGACTCGCCGTCGGGGCTGAAGCGCGGCTGGACCTCGAAGGCCATTCCGGTCAGAAGCGGCGACGCCTTGCCGCCGGTGATCGGCATGGTGTAGAGGTCGCCGAGGAGGTCGAAGACGAGGGTCTGGCCGTCGGGGCTGACGTCGAGCGAGATCCACGTGCCCTCGGTGGCTGTGAATTCGGCCGTGCGCGCGCCCGGCAGCGGCAGCGGGTTCTGGCGCGGACCGCCGGGTCGGGGCGGCTGCGCCACGAGCGGGGCGACCGTGAAGGCGATGGCGGCGAGGGCCAGCGCGGGCGCGGCGAAGCGGGAGGTCCCGGCGCTCATTTTTCACCTCCCCGGATCCCGGCGCGCACATTGGGCGCGGTGTTGCGCCAGGGTTCGTCCGGCGCCGGCCGTTGTCTGGGCCAGAGCTCGTCGAGGGTGTCGCCGTCGTAGAGCCGCCCGTTCATCATCACCTGGTGAACCGTGTTGGTATTGCGGATGTTGGCGAGCGGGTCGGCGTCGAGGACGACCAGATCCGCCAGCTTGCCGGGCTCGATGGACCCCAGGTCGCCACCCAGGCCGATTGCCTCGGCGCCCATGATCGTGGCGGCCTGCAGGGCGTCGTGCTCGTCCATGCCGCCGCTCTGCATGGCCCACAGCTCCCAGTGGAAGCCCAGTCCCTGCAGCTGTCCGTGACTGCCGACGCCGGTCTTCCCGCCGGCTTCCACCAGTCGCGTCAGCCAGGCGGCGTGCTTGGGGAACGCGTATTCGTCCTCCATGAACCACCCGCCCGGTCCTGGCCCGGTCGTCTGGAGCCGCCGCGCCTTGGTGTCCAGCTCCCGCTTGGGCGTGAAGTGCGTGAGCTTCTCGTCGCCGAAGACGTCCTCGCGGGTGTAGAAGTAGTTCTCGGCCCACGGTCCCCCGTATGAGACGAGCAGCGTCGGCGAGTTGACCGTCCCGGAGGTCGCGAAGAGTTCGACGACATCCCCGTAGGCCGGGATGATCGGCATCGAGTGCTCGATCCCCGGGTAGCCGTCGATCGCGTGCGTCATGTTGAGCCGGTAGTCCAGTCCGCCCTCGGTGGTGGGCATGAGCTCGAGCTCGCGCGCGGCCATGATCAGCCACTGCCGCTGCCGGCGGTTCCCGGACATGTACATCTTGAACGTCTTGGTGTCGTAGTAGCGGCTGTACTTGGTCAACACGTCGACCGCGTGCTCGTAGCTCTTGATGAAGTCGAACTGGAAGACGCCCGGCCCGGTCGAATAGACGCGGGGGCCGACCATCTTGCCGGCGCGCACCATGTCCTCGTAGGAGAGCACGTCCGTCGTGGCCGTCTGCGGGTCGCGCGTGGTGGTCACCCCGTAGGCCAGGTTCGCCTGGTAGATCCACGGGCGCGCCCAGTGCAGGCCCCACAGGTTCCACATGTGCGCGTGCGTGTCCACGAATCCGGGGATGATCGTCTTGCCGGCAACGTCGACGATGGTCGCGCCCTCCGGCACCTCGCCCGGTCCCGACGACACCGACACGATGCGGTTGTCGGTCACGACGATGTCCGCGTTGTCGACGATCTCGTCGCCGTTCATGGTGATCGCCCGCGCACCGCGCAGCACGACCGTGCCCTGCGGAATGTCGCGCTCGGCGGTCACCGCGATTTGCACCTCGGCAGCCTCGTAGGCGGTGTCCGCGGCGGCGGCGTCCAGGTCGTAGGTGAACAGCGCGTTGCCGAGCGACCAGTGCACGGTGCGGCCGTCCGCACCCCAGGCCGGGAACTCGACGCCCAGTACGTTCAGCTTCCACGCCGGCACCGCGGCCGAGTCGGGCTTGGTGACGTCCACCACCGGCAGGGCCGCGCCCAGGTCCGGGACGGTCACGGCGTAGAGGTCGTCGCCGATCTGGGCCAGCGCGAGGTCTCCCTGCGGCGCCATCTGGACCGAGCCGGAGATCATCCGCAGCACCAGCTCGCGCGGCTGGTTGTCGTCGAAAACGGCCGGCATCACGAGGTCCGAGGTCTCGGAGCGCTTGTAGCCGATGGGCACGCCGCCCGCCGACAGGTCGGCGCGCGCGCTCACCTGGAGGTGGCGCTTCCTGTCCGTGTCGTCCCAGCGCGCCGAGGACAGCGCCGTCGTCACGGGGGGAGGTGCGGGGGAGCCCGGCACCGCGTCCGCGCGCGCGGTCCCGTAGTAGTAGATGCGGTCGGGGTCCTGGGTGAAGTGCGGCGAACTGCGCCCCGCGGTCGGGCCGATCACCGTCGCCTCGCCACCGCCGGCCGGGATCCAGATGAACTCGGAGCCGGGCGTGTTGAAGAATGGATCGACGGCCTCCTGCACGTCGCGCCTGGCGGACCGCACGCCGACGATGCGCTCCCCGTCGGGCGAATACACCAGGTCCCGGTAGTACGCGGGCGCCGTCGTGAGCGTGACCGCCGCGCCGCCGTCCGCGGACACGCGCCGGATGTGGCCCTCTCCCGCGTCGTCGTCCCAGGTCACGTACGCGACCTGGCTGCCGTCGGGGGACCAGACCGGGCGGTGTTCGCCGACTTCGTCGCTGGTCAGCCGTGTCGGCGTGCCGTCCGGGAGGTCAGCGACGTATACGCGGTCGAGCGCGGTGAAGGCGAGGCGGCTCCCGTCGGGCGAGGTGCGGGCGTACCGGATCTGCTTGACGGTGAAGTTCGGCGTGTCCTCGATCGGGTACTCGAACTTGATCTCGGGCCCGATCGCGATCTCGGCCTCGACGGTGAAGGGGATTTCGGTGGGGTCGCTGCCGTCCACCGGCACGCGCCAGATCCGGCCGCCGTAGGACATCACCAGCGCGTCGGAGTCGGGCGTGAAGGAATACCCGGGCAGCACGTCCATGGTGGCCGTCGACTCCTTGTCGTCGCGCTGGACGGGGTAGGCGAGCCAGCGCTCCATGCCCGAGGCGAGGTCGCGCAGCCGGATCCCGGTGTCGGCGTCGTCGCGGCTTCCGTAGGCCAGCATCGTGCCGTCAGGCGACACCGCGGGCCGGAACGCCGATCCGTACCGGTTGGTCATCGGCGTGCGCGTCCCCGACCGGCGGTCGTAGACCCAAAGCTGGAATTGCGGAAAGATGGCGTTGTACTGCCAGGTGCCGTTGCGCTGAGCGTACCACACGTAGCGCCCCTCGGCGTCCACCGCCGCGCCCATCATCCGCTGTCCCGCGGGGGGGGGCGGGGGGGGGGGGCGGGGGGGGGGGGGGGCGGGGGGGGG
>VYAQ01000378.1 GCA_009844885.1 Gemmatimonadota bacterium | reverse complement strand
GTCGGCGCCAACCCACGGTAAGCCGGCAGGGGCCGGCCCTTCCATATGTTCTAACATCGTGCCCACGGTCTGGACCATCAATCCGGCCAAGCCCGGATCCCCGTGCCTCTCGATCTACGCGCTACCAGACCCTCGATGGCGCCCTTGCGTGCCTGATCGAGGACTTTAGTCTGTCTGGAATCCGCGCCGACCCCGATCACCCGAGTCTGTTCAATGGCCATCAATCCTGACGACCTCCAGAGGCGGCTGTGCGAACAGCTCTGCGCGTCCGTCCGCGTGGAGCGGCGTCCCGATGGCGAGCTGATGCTGCAGGCGGACTTCGAGTTCCCCGACGGGGATCGCTATCCGATCTACCTGTCGGAGGCACCCGGCGGCGTCCGCCTTTCCGACAGGGGCGACACGCTGATGCGGATCAGCTACGACCGTGACATCGACGCGTTCCTGGCGGGAAGCCGCGGGCAGCTCATCGAGCGGATTCTGGGTGAGGAACGAGTCGCCCAGGACCGGGGCGTGTTCCAGCTGGATGCGCCCATCGACGGTCTTTCCGACGCCCTCTTCCGCTACGGCCGCACTCTGACCCGGATCTACGACCTCACGCTCCACTCGCGGTCACGGGCCACCTCGACGTTCTACGACGACCTCGCGGATCTGCTCTTCCAGACGGTCGACGAAGAACGGATTCAGCGGGATCACCTGCTCCCGGACCTTCCGAACGCCGAGGCCTACCCGATCGATTATCGAATGGAGGGGAAGAGCGGTGGCCAGGTCTTCCTCTACGGCGTTCCGAACCGGGACAAGGCCCGCCTGACCACGATCATCCTGTCCCACTTTCACCGGAACCACCTCGACTTCGATTCGATCCTGGTCTTCAGCGATCAGGCCGAAATCCCCCGGATGGATCTGGCGAGGCTGTCAGATGTGGGTGGGGACATGGTGTCGTCGCTGGCGTCGCAGGAGGACTTCCGGCGGAAGGTGGAGAGGCGGGTTGGGTAGGGGGGCACAGCTTCCACCGAGGAGCCGAGAGGCGCCTAAGAACGCCGTGAGCTTCGCGTCGGCGCGCTGAGGTCGATTATCAGGGGGTTCCGTCACCCGATCCTGTACGAGCGGAGCGGCAGTGCGGTTGTCTCCAGCGAGGAGAGATCAAGCCGGTTCGCAGCGCGATCGATGTCGAAGCCAACCAGGTTTCCGCGGGCATCGATATCCACGTTCACGCCATCGACGACTTCCCTGGTCTCCACGCCGGGCTCTTCGCTGAACTCGATGTAGAGACTGTCGGTCTCGGGGTAGTAGTGGAGCTTCATCGGGATCCTCTTCGGAAGCTGCGGTCGAAGAACGCGTTGTGGATGGTCTCGCCATCTTCGAGGGTAACGACTCGAAGAACACGCGTGAAGGTTTGGCCCGGTCGCGTGACTTCGCCCTAGGGTGGAGACCTTCCCCGTCCCCGCGGGCGGCCATGAGGGAGGCGGTCGTCAACGCCGTGGTCCACAGAAACCACTGGTGCAAGGGCTACACAAGAAACTACACAAAAGGCTACACATAGGACTACACAAAAGGAATCCGGAACTACCCAAGAAAATGCGTCCGCCGACACCCGGCGCCGGATCGTGGATTCTGATGAGAGCCGACCCACGAATCACGCAGGCCAGGATCGCCGAACGCCCGGACGGCAATTGGCCAGATTCGCGGAATAGTGGACCGCCCCTGGTCTAGTGACCCGGCTCGACAGTACCGCCTCGGGGAACTGTGGCTGCGGGGCGAGATCGGCGGTACGCATGTTCCCGTTTGCCGATCACGCGTGACCGCCAAGGTACTTTGCCGATCATATTCCCCGTGAAATGATCGACAAACAGTCTTGGCGATCATTTGCGATCGTCATCCGCTCTTCCCGCCCTCCGCGACGTCGAGCAGACGGCGGAATACGAACAGAGCGGGCCGTCGACCGCGAGCAGGATCGATCTTCTGTAGTACTCCCGACTCGCACAGGCGTCGAAGGATCCGGCGCGCAGTGGGCGGAGACGAGTCGGTCGCTTGTGATCATTCGTGATCGTCAAGACTGTCAACTACGCATGACATCATGTAAATCACAGTTGACATCGGTCACTCGGACGGTTGCGGGATCGCATCCGGAACCGGGGCGCCTCGGGAGGGGACATGGTCTCGTCGCACCCGCTCCTCAGCCTCACGAAACCGGTCACGAATGTCCGCGGCCACTTCCTCGGTTTCCCGCGGCGCGCGTACTGGGTCGCCCGCTTGCTGGTGCAGGGCGACGATCAGGGGATGCAAGCCAGCGGATCTGGCGGGGTCGCTCTCAAGGACGGCCAACAGGTCCTGGGGCGGGACCCCCCTCGCGACCAAACTGGCCACCAGTTCCAGCATCTGACGCGTCGTCACCTCGTCGTCGGCCAGGAACACGGCATAGGCAGCCCGAAACGAGTCCAGCGCTGCTCGATGATTCTCCTGGACGGCGAGGGCCAGCGACCTCGCCCCCTCGGCGCGCCATGTCAACCAATCGACCCAAGGTTCCGTCAAGGGATCTTCCTCATTCCTGGGCCAGGACCGAACTGCCTCTTCCAGCCTCTTGCAACTCGCAAGGGCTTCGTCGGCCAGACCAACATCGGCCTGCGCCATGGACTTGCAGCTCAGGGCGAGCGCCGCGTCCCGTCGGAGGTGAAGAACGTCAGAGGACTGGAAGCGCTCGACAACGGCATCGTAGCTGCGGATCTCTGCCAGGCGGTCGCCGAGGCCCTGGCATGCCAGGGCCTTGCTCATCAGCGCGGCAGCGAGGCTCGCCCGCGTTTCGGGGTCACGGGTTCCATCGCATCGACCGACCACGGCGTCGTAGTCACGAATGGCGCCGGGATCGTCGCCGAGATGCGCCTTGGAACACCCGCGCGTGACAAGCGTTTCCGCGATCACTGCTTCGAATGTCTCATGATGCCAGGACCCGAACCGGCGCATGAAGTCGTCACAGGTATCAATGGCGGCAGCGTAGTCGCCCAGGCTGTGCTGAGCTCCTCCCCTCATGGCCAGCGTCAGGCCCTCCCAGCGCGCGGCGGTCGAGGAACTGGTCCGCAACTACGTGGGCGAGGACCTGGCCGACGAACTCGACTTCGAGACGCTCGAGGCCCTGCCCACCGACCGGGATCAGCCGCGGGCTGGCCACGCGCCGGGTGGATCTGCTCTGGAAGATTCGCTTCCGGGAAGGCTGGCTCCACCGGTTTTCGGGGTCGGAGTTCGCCGAGCTCCGCAGGGCCTTGTCCACATGGGTGGCGGGCGCTGCGGAGGCATGGCAGATTCCCGAAGAGGAACTGGCAAGGATACAGACGTTGACAGAGGACGAGACGATGTGGGAGAGAGTCAGTGAGATAAGGGATCAGGTTCACCGCGACGGGGTCCGGAAGGGTCGGGAGCAGGGTCTGGAGCAGGGTCGGGCACAGGGTCGGCGCGCCGAAGGGCGGGCGCTCGTTGGGCGTCTGGCAACGAGGAAGTTCGGCGCCGAGACGGCGGAGCAACTGTCCCGGGTTCTGGAGGACATCGCGGATCCGGAACGGCTCGCCGAGGTTGCCGACGCCATCATCGATTGCGACAGCGACGCGGAGCTGTTTGCGCGGGTGGAGGGGTAGGGGCGCATGGCTTGAGCGTTGCGAAGGGAAAGCACACGATGACGAGACAGCGAACCGCGATCGTGGAACGCGACGGGAACGGGTATGTGGCTCTGTGCCCGGAGGTGGATGTGGCCAGCCAGGGAGATTCCGTGGCCGAAGCCCGGTCGAACCTCGAAGAAGCCTTGGCCCTCTTCTTCGAGACAGCGTCGACCGAGGAAACCCAGAGGCGCCTGCGGACACCGTGAGCCCCGCCGACACCCTGAAGACCCTCTTCAGAGACATCTTCCAATGCCGCGGACGCGACTTCGGCAGCCCCGGATGCGGCCGACCGCCACGCCATCCCGGCGGCCTCCAACGACCACCACGCGGTAACCGCCGACACCGAATGCCGCGACGTGCTGAACAAGCTGCAGTGGGGGAGCATCGTCTTCCACTGCAACAAGGCCGACGGCGCGCCCTACGTGATTCCGGACGA
>VYAQ01000175.1 GCA_009844885.1 Gemmatimonadota bacterium | reverse complement strand
GGGTGGCCCAGTTTTATCTGTCGCCAAGTGGCCCAGTTTTGGATGTCGCCTCACACTCAAGGAGAGGTTTGCCGACGGAGTCGACCCACGGTTGGAGACGGAGTCACGACTCGGGCTCCAACTACCGAATACCCGCGCCCTCACGGAGGCGATCCACGCCGACCTCGCCGAGGGCCCGCCCCATGGGATCCACTGGTGGGAGCCCAAGGTGAATGCCGATCGAGCACCACGTATTCTGATTGGTGACTACCTCTACGCCTGTACCGCCAACGTCTTGAATCACCTCGTGGCCGCCCGCCTCCACCACTTCGAGTTCGTTGACTGGTCCCGACAGGAGGAGCGAAGCCGAAACGAGAGGACGCAGATTCTCAGCCCAGGTCGGCGCAATGTCCATCCGAGGAACGTCTGGGAGTACCTATTCGCGACGCGGGCGGACGCGCACAGGACGCAGATGGTTCTGTCGTTGGCTAGCGCGCTGGATTGTATGGCGGCCACGATCGTCGGAGTCTGCGCTGTTCCCGTTCAGATCAAAGCAACGCAATTCGGAGTAATCCGGAGGGAACTCAGGACCTCAAGGAAGAAACCCCGGACCCCACAGGCGGAAGCGCTGCACAGCTCTGTCGCCCAGGAAATTGGCTCGGCGATTGAAAAAAGTGGCCCGCCGGGATGGCGGGATTGGCTCGCACGGTACCGGAATGCGCTCGTGCACCGAGGCCTACGGCAAGAGCCACACGCTCTGTCAGATGAAACTGGCTTGGTCGATCCTGACTCTCGTCCGGCGGCTGTTCGGGACACGGCGCATCTGCCGAATCATCCAGGCTTCTCGGAGATTGAGGCCTTCTTGGCCGCCAATCCCATCGGGGCGATCGGACTTTCCGAGAATGCGGGCACGACGCTGGAGCAACTGACCAGCAGTGCAGTCGATCTCACCGAGCGGCTCTCTGCACGATTGATCGACGTTTGGCAGGAACGACGAGAACATCCCCAGGACACGCCGCAGCCCTTCAACGAACAGTGGAAACGACCGGACGGAAAGGAGTGGTCGGAATTCGCCGGTTACTCCCCGGGATCTGCTCCCATTGACCCTCGGGGTGCCATCCAGAACCCAGACTTCCGCACGAGACTCTTGGCAGCAGCGCTGGACGATCAGCAGCGCTCAATCTGGGAACGGAACGACATGAAGCACTTTGTTCCTGTTGCTCCCGAGCGGGTGTAAATCTACTCTAGCGGCCCGTTCTGGCCCCCTCGCAACGTGGAACAGAACGAGGCGACGAAGACGCTTCGGAAAGCGGGCTAAGATTTGTTCTCGATTTGATGCCTGAGCCTGCTCTCGCCGAAACAGCAATGCGGGTTCTCTGACGTGAGGCTACGCCTAGCCCACGAGCTGACGTTTGACGAGGCGGGATACCCGCGCAACACTGGCGCGGCCAACATTTTCTCAGCGGAGTCCGACTCCGGTCGGGCTACCCACTGAATACAAGAGCCTTCTAAGGCTCGGGGTAGCTCCCTGGGTCGGCGAATGGGTGGGACCGTCTCTTCCCGAGAAGTACTAGCCACGGGGCGGCCCCGTGGTCAGCCGTGGTCGGCAAGGAGAAACACCATGACCTCCAAGGAGTGGGTTGTCGCAGCCCTGACCAGCGTCGTCCTATTGCCGGTTTCCGACGGCTGGGCGCAGGAGTCGCAGGAGGGGGCCAATGATCCCCTTGCAAAACGCATGGCAGTGGTTCTTGACGACCATCTGTTCTCCGTCAAGTGGCTCGGGGTCTATTTGCCCGAAGACGAAGCACTGGCCTATGGGGATGCCGTTCGTAGGGCAGAGACCGCAAAGCGCAGCTTGCATGACGAGGTCCCAGCCCACTTCGAAGTCCTGAATCTAGCTGTGAACGTCGTAGCCAGTTTGGCCCCGGAGCGATGGCAAGACCTACAGCGCGCGATCGCTGAAATCCATGTGCTGGAAGCCAACTTCGCAGGTCGATTCCCAGACGACGTGAATCCCGACGAGATCTTCGCTCGGTACCGGTCAACCGCTGATTCACTAACGTGGGAGATTCTGAGCCTCAAGCGATACGCAACCGAGGAACCCGAGTGACCCGCCGAACCCTGCTCTGCTACGCCCTCGCGCCGGTGCTGCCCGGACGGGAAGCGGCCTGGACTACAGCCCGGTTTCTTCGGAATCCCAGCCAGTGCGAGGGGATGCTGGTCTGCGATCCACCTTGGGCCGCGCCGGCCGCAGCAACGCCCATGCGATGGCCGCGGGACTCGGCGGCTCGCCCTCGGGCCGTGGCGGGTCGGGTGGTACGTCGGTTCCGATTCGCGTCGTCTTGACCGGTAGGTGGTCAGCCATCCTTGGCCGCCATCGGCAGCGACACCGCCGCCTGAGCGTCGCGAACGGCACGTCGAATCTTTGGCGGTTGATGTGCGGCTAGGGCTTCGATCGCTGCACTGTGCCGTGCGATGCCGATCTTGATGTCATCCACTGCCTCAACCAGATGGTCCAACTTACCCCGGACTTCGCTCTCAAAGTCTGCGTATTCTTCGGCGCGAACGGAATCTAGGACGGGCTCGGCGACTGTTCGGGTCATACTGACTGATATACTAACGACACCCGTGCGAGTGTCAATCTAGGCGGTCAGGTCGTCGTAGGTCAGCGTCCGACCCACCAGCTGGCAGGCCACCATCCGCATCTGCGGGTGCGTGTCGAGATTCGCGCCGATTCCCCGCCCACCAACGGCTCATCCAGCAACGCGTCGCTTGTCCGCTGTCCTTCCCGCCTCTCTCTGCCATGCCGCGGCCCTCCTGGACTCCATGCCATGGCCATTCACAGACGGTAAATCATGACGGCCCTGCCTGATTCAGCCGACCCATCAGATCCGCCCACAACTGCCCAAACACGGAGTTTCGGACAGTCCTCCCTCACCGACTCGGAGTCTGATCCCGATCCTGCGTAGGGCCGCGCTGGCGCATCACGTCCAGAGCTCGAGCAACGTCGCGGCGAGCGCGTCGTAGTCCTGGGCCAAGGCGGTCACAAGACCGTCGAGCCGCTCGACCTGCTCCTGCAAGATGTCGCTCTCGGCGTCCTGCCGCTCGATTCGCCGCCGCAAGGTTTCGCTCTCGGCGTCTTGCTGCTCGATTCGCTGCGTCAAGGCTGCGATTTGTTCGCCTTGCCGCCTCTGCTCCCGCTCGTAATGCGCGCACAACCGCTCCAAGGCGGCCATGGAGTGCCCCTGTAGCTCGCTCATACAGCTCCCTCAGTCGCTCGACAGCTTCAATGCAGGCCGCCCGCCCACGGTCCAGGGCGGATTGGCCAGCGTCCCGCCAGGTCGCAGCGTGCGGCGAGGAGGTGTACATGCACGCCGTCGCCGTCCTCCCGGTGGAGGATCGCCGTCCAGGCGTAGCGGTCGGGCTCCAGCCCCGCCCAGGCCGTCTTCTCGAACTCGTCGAGGACGGCCCCGATCTGCTCGTCGGTCGGCTGGTCCTCCGGCGCCCACGCGATCACCCCCGAGGTGTACCCGCGGCCGAACGACAGCGAGTCGGCGACATCGGCCCCGTGGTCGGGGTTCCCCCGCAGGACCTCGACGGCCGGGCGCACCCGCCCGGCGGCGTCGAGTTCGCCGACGAGATAGTCGGCGGCCGCCCGCGCCGAGCCGCTGCCGTGACGGTTGAACGTGACGTGCACTAGCCGTCCTCTCCGGCCGGCAGGGCCAGGGCGCGCAGCGACCGCTCGACCGCCATCAGCCGGTCGGTCACCCGGACCGCCTCCATGACGGAGGCGTGGGTGTTCGCCCATCGCGCGAGCTGGTTGAGGTTGTTGCCGATGCACGCGTCTGCCGGCTCCGCTCGTGCTCGACCGCCATCGCCGGCGCGGTCCAGGTCTGCGTCCGCGCCATCGCCTGCCGCAGCAGTGCGGAGAGCGGCAGGTCGGCCGCCGCCGCCTTCTCCTTCCAGGCGGCGCGCTCGGCCGGCGACACGCGAAGGTGGACCTCCACCGAGCGGCGCTCAGCCATGAGCGCACCGCCCAGGAGGTTCGGGGGACGGCGTCCCCCGTCCGACCGCTGCTACAGCGGGGCGGAAGGCGGGGGGTTCGAAGGGGGGCGCAGCATCCCCT
>VYAQ01000052.1 GCA_009844885.1 Gemmatimonadota bacterium | reverse complement strand
GCCCTCAGCCACCTGCCGACCCCTTCGGCTCCGAGGCCACCCTGCGCTTGACCCTGAGGCTTCTCCGGTCCAGCTCCCGCTCCACGTCGGCAAGGCTCGCCCCGGCGCGCTCCAGCGCCACGGTCAGGAAGTACATCACGTCCGCGGCCTCCTCTACGACGCGCTCCGCCAGGGCCTCGTCCGGCCCGTCCGCGCTCGCCGCCTCCCCCAGTTCACCGGCCTCCTCCACGAGCTTGCCGCGGAGGAACTCGCCGTCCTCGAGCAGGCGCGCCGTCAGCGACCCCGGCACGGCCCGGGCCCGCCGCGACTCCACCGTCCGCTCCAGCTTGCGGAGCCCCTTTGCCGGGCCGAAGCAGGTCCAGTCGCCCTCGTGGCAGAAGCCTGTCCCCGCCTGCCGTACGGCGAACCGCAGCGCGTCGCGGTCGCAGTCGGCCTCGATGCGGAGCAGCGCCTGGGTCGCGCCCGACGTGGCGCCCTTCCGCCACAGCCCGCGCGAGCGCGAGTGGTACACGCCGATGCCCTCGTCGATCGCGGTGCGGACGCTTTCCGGGCTGGACCAGACGAGGCCCAGCGCGCCGCCGCGCTCATCGCAGACGACCGTCGGCCAGAGCCCGTCGGCTCGCTCGCTGCGCAGCGGTGCGGTGAACGCCTCGGCGAGTCCCAGGTTGCCGCGGTAGAGCGCCATCCCCACCTGGGCGTCGGCACCCGCCCGATCCAGCCACGCGACCTCCTCGGCCGTGGTGATGCCCCCGGCGACGGTCAGGCGCGACGTCCCCGCCGCCTCCACCAGCGGCGCGATCTGGTCCCGGGGGAAGCCGCCCTCCTTGCCCTCGCCCTCGACGAAGGTCACGAGGAAGCTCCCCGCGAGGCCGGTCAGCTCGCGCATGCCCTCGTAGACCGTGCGGCCCGTGCGTTGGGTCCAACCCTTGACCACGACCTCGCCCTCCCACGCGTCCAGCGCGGCCACGACCCGGTCGCGCGGCAGCCCTTCCAGCACCTCCGGGACCGCGGCGGTGCCCAGCACCACCTTCGCGGCGCCCAGGTCGAGCCATGCGAGCGCCCCCTCGAGATCACGTATGCCGCCGCCCACGCGGCACGGCGCGATCTCGCACAGCTCGGCCATCACGGCCGCGTTGGACCCCCGCCCCAGCGCGGCGTCGAGATCCACGACCGCGACCTCGCCCACCCGGCCGAAGCGCTCGGCCAGCGGACGCGGATCGCCCGCCTCCAGGACCTTGCGGCGGCCCTGCACCAGCTGCACCGCCTGCCCGTCCATCAGGTCGATCGAGGGAACGATCACGGCGTCCGCGCCTCGGAATACCCCGGCCGCACCGACACCCCGAGCGCCGCCAGCGCCCCCTTGACCTCTTCCACCGTCCAGTTGCCCTGGTGAAAGATCGAGGCCGCCAGCACGGCGTCGGCCCCGGCGCGAACGGCGTCGGCCATGTGTTGGGGAGAATCGGCGCCCCCCGACGCCACGATCGGCACGCACACCGCGGAGCGCACGGCGCGGAGCAGGGTCAGTTCATAGCCGCTGCGCGTTCCGTCCCGATCGATGCTGGTCAGGAGGATCTCGCCGGCCCCACGCTCGACCGCCTCCCGCGCCCACGCCACGGCGTCCCGCGCCACCGGCTTGGTCCCGGAGAGCACGACCACCTCGTAGCCGCTGTCCACGCCAGGCCGATCCTCCCGCCGCGCCAGCGCGTCCAGCGACACCACCACGCACTGCGACCCGAAGCGCGCCGCCAGGTCGGTCAGCAGCGCGGGCCGCCGCAGCGCAGCGGTGTTCACGGCCACCTTGTCCGCACCCGCCTCGAGAAGCGCCGCCGCGTCCCCGATTTCGCCGATCCCACCCCCCACGGTAACCGGCACCGACAGCCGGGCGCGCACGGCCGCCACGGTGTCCAGACGGGTGCCACGTCCCTCCGGGGTGGCCGTCACATCCAGGACCACGACCTCGTCCGCCCCCTGCTCCTCGTACGCCAGGGCCAGCGCGGCCGGGTCGCCCTGATCCTCCAGGCCCCGGAACCTGACGCCCTTCACGACGCGTCCATCGCGCACGTCGAGGCACGGAATGATCCGGACGGGGAGCATTGGTCAGGCCTCCAGCCAGCGCGTCAGGAGCGCCTTGCCGTAGTCGCCCGACAGCTCGGGGTGAAACTGGCAGCCCACCACGGGACCGCGCTCCACCGCCGCCAGAAAGCGGCCCGCATACTCGCACCAGACGGGCAGCCAGCCGTCGGGTGCGACCTCGAGACGGTAGGAGTTGGCAAAGTACGCGTAGCCGCGCGGCACGATCTCGCACCGGGCATCCGGGCTCACCAGGTTCCACCCCATCTGGGGCACGCGCCAGCCTTCCTCGCCGCTCTCGTAGCCGCCCACGACCCCTTCGAACACGCCGAGACCGCACACGCCGGACGCCTCCTCGCTGCCGGTCGCCATCAACTGCATGCCCAGGCAGATCCCCAGGGTGGGCCGGCCCCGCTCGATGCGTTCCCGCAGGGCATCCTCCAGACCGTGCGACGCAATGGCGCGCTGCGCCGCCGCGAAGGCACCCACACCCGGCAGGACCAGGCGCTCGGCCGCGGCCACATCGCCGACGTCGTCGGTCGCGTGGACGCGGCACCCCAGGCGCTCGAATCCCGTCAGGACCGAGGCCAGGTTCGCGGTGCTGGTGCGCACCACCGTGACCGTGGGGGCACAAGCCGTCACAGAACCCCCTTGGTGGACGGGACGTCGGAGCCGCCGGTCGACGCCAGCGCGGCCTTCAACGCCAACGCCGCGGCCTTGAAGCACGCCTCGATGCGGTGGTGGTCGTTGGCGCCCCGGATCACGTCGACGTGCAGCGTCAGGCCGGCGGCCTGGGCGAAGGAGTGGAAGAAGTGCGGCACCATTTCGCACGACAGGCCGCCCACGCGATGCCGCCGGAGATCGAGTTCGCCGGCGAAGAACGGGCGGCCCGATACGTCGACCACGGCGCGCGCCAGAGCTTCGTCCAGCGGCGCATACGCATGCCCGAAGCGCGCGATACCGCCGCGGCGATCCCCCAGCGCCCCCGCGACCGCCCGGCCAAGCGCCAGTCCGGTGTCTTCGACGGTGTGGTGATCGTCGACCTCCAGGTCGCCGTCGCAGGTCAGCTCCAGCCCCCACCCCGCGTGGAACGCCAGCGCGTGCAGCATGTGATCAAAGAAGCCGATCCCGGTGCTGGCGCTGACGGGTGCGGGCTCGCCCGCGGTCTCGCTCGCCGGGCCGCCTGACCGCGAAACGGCCCGTGCGGCCCCATCCAGATCGAGGCGAACCTCGACCGTTGTCTCACCGGTCTCGCGGCGAACGCGGCCGGTCCGCGCCCCGGCACCCGCGGAAATCGCCAATCCGTCTCCGCCTCTGCCTGCGTCACCCATCGAACAGCCCTCCGAAGTCGCTGTCAGCGTTGACGACACGGGCGGCACCCGCGTCTTCGAGCGCGGCCCAGACGGCCGTCGCCGCCTGCTCGGTCTGCCCCGGCGGCACGACCCCAACCGGCACCACACCCGCCCCCACGGCCGCCCTCACGTCGTCCGGGGTGTCCCCCAGCATCCACGCGGTCCGCGCGTCCAGCTGCTCCAGCGCGGCCAGCACCGGCGCCGGATCGGGCTTGAGCGGCGCGTCCTCTCGGCAGACCACCGCACTGAAACATCCCCGCACCCCCTGCTCCCGCAGGAAGCGCTGGGCGTCGGCGCGCGGCCTCCCGGTCACGATCCCCAGCCTGAACGACCGCGCCAACCCTTCGAGCAGCTCGCGCGACGGGATCAGCGTCTCATGGCGGCGCAGCCCCGGCTCAGCTTCGGTGCCCTGGTAGATCTCCTCGAAGCGCGCCGTCACCTCTTCCAGCGAGGCCTCGACGCCCGCGCCCGCCAGCACCCCGTGCGTCACGGCCCAGTCGTCATTCGCGCCGCCCGCCGCTTTCACGGCGCTGATCAACTCGTGTCCGGCCTCCACCCCGAACGACGCGCACGTCCGCACGATCGATTCCCGGTACGACCGTCGCACGTCGGCCAGCACCCCGTCCATGTCGAAGAGCAACGCCTCCGGCCCGGTTCGCGAGCCACCCACGACGCCCGTCGCGCCCACC
>VYAQ01000294.1 GCA_009844885.1 Gemmatimonadota bacterium | reverse complement strand
GTGGGGGTGCGGTGCCCGGGGCCTCCAGGACGGGGATGCCCCGCGCCGACGCGGTGGCGGCGAGCGCGGCCGAGTGCGGCAGCGCCGGATCCAGCACGACGACGCTCGGTTCGGCGTCTGCGAGCACGTACTCGAGTTCCGGCGGAGGGTGTGACACGGCAAGCGGCACCGCGACCCCGCGCGCCAGCCACGTGCCCAACTGTACCGCGACATGGCTGCCGCCGGGCGGAATCAGGTAGGCCACGCGTGCCCCGGCGAGGGGTTCGTCCCGCAATCCGCGCGGCCCCCCCGTTGAATGTGCGGATGCCGGTTCCGGCGGCCGGGATTCTCTCGCCGCCTCCACCAGGCGGTCACGCGTGGCGGTCGCGGCGCTCAGCAGGTCGGCGTAGGTCCAGCGGCTCTTGCCATCGATCAGGGCCGTTCGGTCGGAGCGGGAGGGCCGTGCGATCCGGGCGGGGAGGGTGGTGATGTCGTGTGCGATCGGAAGGCCGCATGGGTTC
This sequence comes from Gemmatimonadota bacterium, assembly GCA_009844885.1. Classification (GTDB taxonomy): domain Bacteria; phylum Gemmatimonadota; class Gemmatimonadetes; order Longimicrobiales; family Gaopeijiaceae; genus Bin94. Next base: position 3,614 of record VYAQ01000294.1, on the reverse strand, counting down.
GAGGGAAGGTGTCCGTGGCAACCCCGAAGTTTGAGGGGAGATGCGTGCGCGCAACAGGCCGAAGGAATGGTCTGCCGAGAGCGGTGTTGGCAGCGTCCGGGGGCTGAGCCCATCTTTCCCACCATGTCCGCCGACTTCAACAAACCGTCGGATTCACCTCCAACGGCCAACGCCGTCAGCCGGGGCGTCTGGGCCAGGGTCCGCGATGCGGCGCTCCTGGACAGGAGTGTGTACGACGAGGTGGCCCGGGATCGGCGTGCCACCCGCCAGGCAGCCTGTGTGGTCATTCTCGCGTCGCTGGCGGTGGCCAGCATCGACTACCCGCTGGGGTGGATCGAGATGGCACAGGCCGCTGCGGCCGCCGTTCTCCAATGGTTGGTATGGGCGGCCATGGCCCATATCGTGGGTGGCAGGATTCTGAGCGGGAACGCCGACTGGGGAGCGCTGATCCGGGTCCTGGGCTTTGCAAGGGGGCCGGGAGTCTTCGCGGTACTGGCACCGCTGGTCGGCGGGATCCACCTCGCTGCGCAGGCCTGGGTGCTCGTGGCCGGGACCGCGGCGCTGCGCGCGGTCATGGGTTTCGGTACAGGGAGGGCCCTGGTGACCTCGTTGGTGGGAATGGTGCCGTACTGGTCCGTCCAGCTCTTCTACCTCCACTAGAGCAGCCCGTGGACAGAATCCCCCCGGCATTCGAGCGGCGATGCATCCGGGCCGGACGCTCGGCCTCACCTCGGCATACTGTAAATCAAAGTTTACATAATGTCATGTTTGATTCACATTTTGGCTTGCGTGGGCCGTGCTCTGCGTTGCTCCTCGGGCCCGTAGCGCTGCTACTGGCCCTTCGTCGCGCCTTGCCGGTCCGGCGCCTCGCCGCTCTCGGTGCGCGGGCGGCTCTATCCACGGACTGCTGACGGATCGGGCGTTCATGGGAACAACACGGGCAATTCGGTGGGGAACCGGGGGCGTCGGCGTTGTGGCAGCGGTCGGGGCATGGTTCGCCGGCGCCGAGGGGTCGCGGGCGGGCGCACCGTGGCCGGACCAGGCCCAGCCGGACGGTGAACGCCTGGTCGCATCGCTTGGGTGTGGCGCCTGTCACGAGGGAGTGCCCGAAGCGGAGGAAATCCGGCTGGTGTCGCCTGCGATGGGAGACGGGGCCGCACCGCTGGCACCGGCCTACATCTTCCACTACATGGCCGATCCGCAGGCGATCAGGCCCGACATCGCACCGGCCCGGATGCCTCGCTACGACCTTACGGAACGGGAGCGTGTGGCCCTCGCGCTCTTCGTCACGAACGAGCGGGAACTGCGGGGTGTGGACGATGCGTTTCGCGCCGCGCTGGAACGTCACCCGGACGCGGACAGAGCCGAGGGCCGGATCCTGTTTCGGACCATGAACTGCGCGGGATGCCACGCGCACCCGGAGGTGGCGCCCAGCCGCAATGCGCCGGACCTGAGCTTCCAGGGATCGAGGGTCCTTGCGGACTGGCTGGCCGGCTACCTGTCCGACCCGGTGACGATCCGGCCCTCCGGACCCGTCCCCGGACTCGGCGGGCAGATGCCCGATTTCCGACTGGAGTCCGGCGAGGTCAGCGCGATCACCGGCTATCTGATGAACCGCTCGGCTGCGACCGTGGCGGCGTGGGAGCCTGCCGAACTGTCCCCGTTCTCCATGGAAAAGGCGGAAACGCTGATTCGGGATCGCTGGAGCTGTCTCGGCTGTCATCAGCTCGGTGACGACGGCGGCCGGATCGGACCCCGCCTCGATGGCATCGCGCATCGGCTTCAGCCCGGATACGTCCGCCTGCTTGTCGAGGACCCGGCCCATCTGAACGCGGGCGTGGTCATGCCGGGATCGTTGGAGCAGCCGGACAGACTCGATCTGATTGCCTCGTACCTGCTTCGGCGGGAAGCCGCGTGGCTCGGCAGCGATCCCGTTCCGGGAATGCCCGCTCTGCCCGGCGCGGCCGTCGTTGCGGGGGCCGGTGCCGTGGCGGCCGTGCCATCGACCGGTGAAGCGCTCTACCGGTCGCGTTGCGCCCCCTGCCACGGTGTGGAGGGCGGCGGGGACGGCTTCAACGCACCCTTCACGCCCGTCGCTCCCGCTGCGCATGCCGATTCGGCGGCAATGTCCCTTCGTCCCGACGACACGCTCTACGACGGCATCCACGCGGGAGGCTGGATTCTGGGCAAGAGCCACCGCATGCCGGCGTTCGGGAAATCCCTGGACAACGGCCAGATCAGGTCGCTCGTCGCCTACATCCGCACGCTCTGCAACTGCCAGGGTCCCGCCTGGTCGCGGGACGGCCGTCGCCCGTAACCACCGGGTCCTAGTACTGCCAGACCACCAGCAGCTGGACGATGTTCTCGTCGACGTCGGTCCCGAGCTTGTTGCGCCAGTACTGGTACTCGATGCCGACGAAGTACCCGTTCTGGTCGCCGATGTCCCAGCGCAGCTGCGGCTGAGCCAGGATCGAGAACGGTACGTCGCTGCCCAGTTCGTTGGTCGTGGGGCCGACGTATTCCGCGTGGCCGGCAATCGAGAACGACTGGCTGCCGAGGTCGAAGGGCAGCAGCCCGTTGATGTCGAGGACGAAGCGGTTGCCCGCCTTCGGCGCCCCACCGCTATCGAGGCCCCCGCTGTAGTCGATGGCCCCCATGAAGTCCGTGTTGAGAAAAGCGAAACCCGGAATGCGCCACGAAATGCGGGCGCCCGTCAGCGTCTGGAAGAAGTTGGCGTCTGCCCCGGCGGCCAGGCCGACGACCAGGCCGAGGTCCGCGACGGGACCGCGCTCGAATCCTTCGCCGCGCAGCTTGGCCAGGCTCGTGTTCGAGTACACCTCCCCGTAGAAGTCGATGTCGTTGAAGCCGTCGTTGACCCCATCGTCGAGCACATCGATGAACAGAAAGTCGTCGCCCCACGGCGCAGCCGAAGCGTACTGGAAGGTGAAAACGGCCGTGCCGGTGCTGGTTCGCGCGAACGGGTTCGTGTGACTCCCGTACTGGAAGTGCAACTCAGTCTGGGCGAGCGCGGTGGCAGGCCCGATGGCGAGCAGGAGGGCGCCAGGCAGCGTGCGCGACCAGGGACCCACGGTCACGCCCTGCCCCCCGTCTTGATCGTCCCCGGCACGCGAATGCGGTCGACAAGCTCGCGGACGCTCTCCGGCGGGGACGGCGTGAACTTCGATACCGTGAACGCGACGGCGAAGTTGAGCAGCATTCCCACGGTACCGATCCCTTCGGGGGAGATGCCGAACCACCAGTTTTCGGGCGAGTCCGCCGCCGGATTCACGAAGCGGAAGTAGATGATGTAGGCGGCGGTCAGGGTGATCCCCGACAGCATGCCCGCGATCGCCCCCTCGCGGTTCATGGTACGGGTGAACGTCCCCAGGATGATCACGGGGAAGAACGACGAGGCCGCCAGACCGAAGGCGAACGCCACGATCTGGGCCACGAATCCGGGCGGATAGATGCCCAGCAGACCTGCCACGACCACGGCAAAGGCCGCACTGATCCGCGCCGCCAGCAGCTCACCCTTCTCCGATATGTCCGGTTTCCACGCCCGTTTCAGCAGGTCGTGGCTGATGGCCGACGAGATCACCAGCAGCAGCCCGGCC
>VYAQ01000147.1 GCA_009844885.1 Gemmatimonadota bacterium | reverse complement strand
GGGCAGTGAGCGTGAGGGTGGAGGGGCGGGTGGGTGGTGGCGGCCCCGTCGTGGGAGCGGCGGCGTGGGCCGCGCGCCGCGCGACGTCCCGGGACGTGGTTGCGGGCCTGAGCGTCACCCTCCTGATCATTCCGCAGAGCATGGCGTACGCGGAACTGGCTGGCCTGCCCAGCGTCCATGGGCTCTACGCGTCGGCGTTGCCGCTCATCGCGTCCGGCCTTTTCGCTTCGTGCCCGTACCTGCAGTCGGGTCCCGTGGCTCTCACTGCGCTGCTCACCCACGGTGCCCTCGTCACCATTGCGGCGCCCGGGAGCCCGAAGTATGTGGGGGCGGCCGCCCTCCTCGCGCTGATTGTGGGAATCACGCGGCTGGCCATCGCCCTGGTGCGTGCCGGCAAAGTGACCTATCTGATGTCGCAGCCGGTGGTCAGGGGGTTCACCTCGGGAGCGGCCATCCTCATCCTGCTTTCACAGTTTCCGTCTGCGCTGGGTCTGACGGCGTCGGGGGAAAGCGGGCTGGTCGGCAACACGATCCAGGCGCTTCTCGGCCCCGGCACGTGGAATGTGGCCGCCATCGTGCTCACGGTGCTCACCGTGGCGATTACGCTCCTCGCACGCAGGATCCACCCGCTGTTCCCGGGGGCGCTGGTGGCGGTTCTGGTCGGCGTCCTCTTTGCCACGCTGGCCGGGTACCAGGGACCGATCGTGGGGACCATTCCCGGCTCGCTGCCGCCTATCAGCCTTGCCTTGCCCTGGAACCTGGTGCCGGCGCTGGTCTTCCCGGGTGTGGTGATCGCCCTGGTAGGCTTTGCCGAGACCACAGCGATCGCCCGCAGCTTCGCAACACAGGACCGCGCGCGTTGGAGCCCCGACCGGGAGTTCCTGGCCCAGGGAGCCGCCAACGTCGTCTCCGGGATGTGCGGTGGCATGCCCGCGGACGGCTCGCTTTCCCGCAGCAGCCTGAATCACCTTTCGGGCGCCGGCACACGGTGGTCCGGGGCGATCACGGGTGTTGCCGTGCTGCTTTTCCTGCCCTTTGCAGGAGTGTTGTCGGCCCTCCCGAAGGCTGTCCTGGCGGGGATCGTGATCGCGGCGGTTGGCGGGCTCGTGCGTCCGCGCCTGCTGATCAACGTCTGGACGCTGTCGCGGATTCAGGCGCTGGTGGTGTGGTTCACCCTCGCGTTGTGCCTGTTGCTCGCCCCCCGGATCGAGCAGGCCCTGTTGCTGGGCATCCTCCTGTCTCTCGCGATTCATGTCTGGCGCGAGCGGCGGGCCGGATTCGACAGCTGGATGGAGGACCGAGTCCTGCATCTCGAGGTCAAGGGCATACTCTGGTTTGCCTCCGCCCCGCGGCTCGAGGAAGCGCTGATGAGCAGACTCACGGACGCGGGTGCGGTCTCCGAGGTGGTCATTCACCTGGAGGGCCTGGGACGAATCGATCTCACCGGGGCCCTTGTGCTCAAGCGCGTAGTCGAGGAGACTCGGGCGATGGGCATTCCTGCTTCCCTGAGAGGGGTGCCGCCTCAGGCCCGCGAACTGATCGACAACATCTTCGGAATGCCGCCAGCCACGTATCTGTAGGTGGAGTGGAAAACAGGAGAAGCCCATGCACGATCACCGTCACGATCACCATCACCACGACCACGACCACCAAGATGTTCCCCCCGACATCTCCCTCCGGGTGAAAGCGCTGGAATCCCTCCTGGTCGAAAAGGGGATGGTCGATGCCGCCGAACTCGACGAGATCGTCGATTCCTTCGAGAACCGGATCGGACCCAGGAACGGGGCGCAGGTGGTCGCGCGGGCATGGACCGACTCCGCCTTCCGTCAGCGGCTTCTGGCGGACAGCACCGCGGCGATCGGCGAGCTCGGATACCTCGGTGGCCAGGGCGAGCACATGAAGGTCGTTGCCAATACCCCCGCCGTGCACAACCTCGTGGTCTGCACCCTGTGTTCGTGCTATCCGTGGCCCACACTGGGTCTGCCGCCCACCTGGTACAAGTCGTCGGCGTATCGGGCGAGGGCCGTCATCGAACCGCGCGATGTGCTGCGCGAGTTCGGTCTCCAGCTTGAGGACAACGTGGAAGTGCGCGTTTGGGACAGCACCGCCGAGGTACGCTACCTGGTATTGCCGGAGCGCCCCGGTGGCACCGAGGACATGACCGAGGAGGAACTGGCCGCACTTGTCACCCGCGATGCCATGATCGGGGTCGCGAGGGTGGCAGCACCGCAGGGGAGCGACTCGTGAACAGTATCCACGACATGGGCGGCATGGACGGGTTCGGTCCCGTCGTGCGCGAAGACGACGAGCCGGTGTTTCATTACCCATGGGAGGGGCGGGTTTATGCGCTGACCCGGGTGGTGAAGCCCTGGCTGCGCGGCCGCAGGTTGCCGGGCTTTCGATTCGTGCTCGAGAGCATTCCGCCAGCGGACTACCTGCGGATGTCCTACTACGAGCGCTGGTTTCACATGGTGGTCACGCGCCTGCTCGCCGGAGGCCTTGTTGCCGGGTCCGAGGTTGAAACCGGTAAACCCGACCCCGACGAGGCCAGCCCCGCACTGCTTCCTCCCGAGGACGGTTCCCTTGGTTTCGCCCTCCTGGACCTGGAGGTGCAGGCCCGCTTTGCGCCCGGTGACCGCGTGCGCGTCCGGAACCTGAACCCGCGTGGCCACAACCGGCTTCCTCGATACGTGAAGGGCCGCCTCGGCACGGTGGTCGAGGACTACGGCGTCTACGCTCTGCAGGACAGCGACGAGCACGGCCAACTGCCGCTGGATGATCCGCAGCACGTCTACTCGGTCCGCTTCGAGGGGCGGGAACTCTGGGGAGACCGGTCGGGAGCCCGCGACGCAGTCTACGTGGACCTGTGGGAAGAATACCTGGGGCCGGCGTGATGGCGACGTCGACGGGCAGTGGCGGGGAGCGCCTCGGGGACCTGCCGCCGTGGCCGAGTGATGAGGAAGGGCCGGTTTTCGACGCGCCGTGGCAGGCGCAGGCATTTGCCCTCGCCGTGAAGCTCTCGGAGTTGGGGCATTTCTCGTGGACGACCTGGACGGCCACGCTTGCCGAAGAGATCGCGCGAGCCGATGCGCGAGGCGACCCCGACGACGGATCCGCATACTACCATCACTGGGTTGCCGCGCTGGAGGGGCTGGTTGCCGATCGCGATCTGATCGACCTGGTGGCGCTGTCCGAGCGCAAGGACGCGTGGGCGGAGGCGTACCGCCGCACGCCGCACGGACAGCCGGTCGAACTTCCCGAAAAGAGCTGAGCGGCTCTCCCTTCCGTCAGTAGGCGATTGCGTAGGCTTCGCGGCGCGGGTCGGAAGCGGCGGTAAGCGTGCCGTCGCGGTCGCGCACGATCATCTGCGCGCCGCCGAAGGTCGCCGTCCAGCCGTGCACCACCTCGACCACGTGGCCCAGCTCGCCCAGGCGCCCCAGCACCGGGGCCGGTACGCGGTCCTCGAAGGCGACCCGCAGTCCGCCGTAGCTGCGGAACCGGGGCGCCTCGATCGCGGCCTGCGGGGTCATCCCGAAGTGCACCAGGTTGTTCACGATCTGAAGCAGACTCTGGGGCTGGCTGTCCCCTCCGGGCGTTCCCAGGGTGAAGGCGAAGCTGCCGTCGCCGTGGACCGCCAACATCGGAGTGAGCGTGTGGTAGGGCCGCTTGCCCGGCGCGATCACGTTGGGGTGTCCGGCTTCCAGGTTGAACAGGGCGCCGCGGTTGTGCAGAACCACACCCGTCTCCGGCTCCAGCAGCCCGGACCCGAAGCCGGCGAACAGGCTCTGAATCCAGCTGACCGCGTTGCCCCATGGGTCGACGGCGGTCAGGTAGACCGTGTCCCCGGAGTCGTCGCGCGATCGCCCGGCAGCCAGCACGGTCGGCACCACTCCGGGCGTGCGCTCCTCGGCCGCCCTGTCCGGGTCGACCATCCCCGCGCGCGCCCTGAGATACGTGCCGTCCAGCAGGTCATCGAGCGGTATGTCGGTGAATTCCGGATCCGCCGCCCACTGGTCCCGATCCGCAAAGGCCAGCTTCTTCATCTCGATCAGGGCGTGCAGGTATTCCGCGCTGTTGTGGCCCATCTCGGCGATGTCGAACGATCTGGCCATCCCGAACAGCTGCAGCTGGGCGATCCCCTGGGTGTTCGGGGGGAGAACAAGCATCGTGTGGCCCTCGAAGTCGCCACCCAGAGGCTCCACCCAGGTTGTCGTGTGCGCCGCCAGGTCGGCGGCCCGCACGTAGCCGCCCTCCGCCTCGATGAAAGTTGCCAGCCGCTCGGCCACGGGCCCCCTGTAGAAGCCGTCCTTGCCGCTTCGGGCGATCAGCTCCAGCGTTGAAGCAAGTGCCGGATTCCGCAGAAGACTTCCGACCGGTGGCGGCTCGCCATATGGCATGTAGAGCGCCCGTGCATGGTCGTTCAGTGCGCCCGACTGCGCGCGGATGTCGCTGGCCAGCCGCGTGGAGATCGGGAATCCATCCCGCGCGTACCCGATCGCCGGAGCAAGCAGTTCCTCGACGGGCAGGGTGCCGAAGCGTTCCATGGCGTCGATCCAGGCGGCCACCGCGCCGGGCACCGTAACCGAGAGCGGGCCGTTGCCTGGCACCTCGTCCAGTTCCTGTTCCGCGAATAGTGCGGGCGTGGCCAGGGCACCGGCGCGCCCGCTGCCGTTCATGGCGTGCACACGGCCGCTCTCCGCCTCGTAGTAGAGCGCGAACGCGTCACCGCCAACGCCGTTCATGTGGGGCCGAACGACCGCCAGCACCCCGGCCATGGCGATCGCCGCATCCATCGCGTTGCCGCCCCGGCGCAGGACGTCGTAGCCAGCGGCCGCGGCGAGGGGATGGCCCGCGGACACCGCGCCGGTGACACCCCGCACATCCGGGCGATTGGTGGCCGGGAAGTGGACGTCGGCGGACGGTGACGCGGCGGCGCTCGATTGGGCCGAGGAGTCAGGGGTCTCGCAGGCTCCGGCCGTCATCAGAACTCCGGCGCCGAGAAGAAGGCAGGGTACGACGGTGTTGCGTCGTGCGAGGGGGCGACCAGGCAGTTCGGGCATGCGATCATGGTCCTGAAATGGGGGTGAAGAGCCACGGTTGGCGTTGGAGGATGGCATATGGCGGGGTTCGGCGCCAGTTCGCGTGCGAAGCGGATACCGCCCCCGCCGGCAGGTCGGCGCTGCGTCCGCTACATCGGCGCCGGCGGACAACCTTGGCAGCGCGATTGCGCGTCCAATCACAGGACCGTCCGCCGGATCGCCGCGACCCGGTGCCATGTGGGCGCGTCCAACCGATTTCGCCCCCCCAACGGACCTGCACAGAGGCAATCCGACCATGGCAACAGCCCGCCCGCTCGCTTCAGCCACCTTCCTGCTCGCATTTGCAGCCACTGCCCTTCATGCCCAGGACGTAGTCGAACTGCCGAGCCGTGACCGGATGATCGAACCCGCTTTCGAGGAGGTCTACCGCGTCGGAGTGCTCGACGGCGAGTCCTGGGAGATGTTCGGCCGGATACGCCGGGTGGCCTTCGACGCGGAGGGCAACCTTTACGTGTTCGACGCCTCGGACGCGATGGGCTCCGATCTGCGGGTCCTGGTGTTCGACGCCGCGGGCGGCTTTACGCGGGAGTTCGGCTCTTCGGGGCAGGGTCCCGGCGAATTCAACCGGCCAGCCGGCTTCGCAGTGCTGCGGGACGGAACCGTCGTGGTCAGCGACGCCGGACACGGCGCCTACCAGGTATTCGACCGGTCAGGGGTCTTCCAGCGGATGGTCCGCGCCGGCGACGAGCCGGGCAGCACGCCGGGGATCTTGGGGAACGTCCAGCCCGATCCGCGCGGCGGAGCCGTCTTCGTCGGCGGCTACGGAAGAGGGCCGAGCATCGGCTTCAGACTTGGAGGCGCGGGCAGTGCCATTGCTCCTCCCACCTCCCGTCCGGTGATGCGGATCGGACTCGGCGACGAAGTCGCGCAGCCGGACACGGTCGTCGACGGATGGCTGCCTCCGCGCAACGAGCTCGACCTGCCGACCGACGTTCCCGCCCAGCTTCGGGACATGATGGGGGGAATGAGCCTGCCCACCCAATTCGAGCCCAGGCTTCTGGTGGGCACCCTGCCGGACGGAGGCATCGTGCACTCCGATTCGTCCGCCTACGCGCTCAAGGTCACGCCGCCGGGGGCAACGGAGGCCGCAAGAGTCATCCAGCGCCCCCTGCGGCCGGAGCCCTTGACGCCGGAAGTCCGGCAGGAGTACGAGGAAAGAGTCGCGGCCGCCCGCGAAGAGGCTGGCCAGGCCGCCGGCGCGGCAGGTCTCAGAATGATGCAGTTTCAGAGGCGCGGACAGGGCGGCAATCCCACCCAGACGGCGAGCTTCCAGCTGGAGCAGCGGTACTACCACGAGGTCCCCGTGCTTCGCGGCCTCGCCGTCACATGGGACAGCCGCATCTGGGTGCAGCGCCGGGGTGAATTCCCGGAGAGCGACGGACCCATCGATGTGGTGACGGTCGGGGGCGACTACGTCGGCACCTACGCCACGGACGCCACCCGGATGCCGGACGCGTTCGGTCCGGACGGACTGGCGGCCTTCATCGAACTGGACGATTTCGACGTGGCCCGCGTGGTGGTGCGGAGGCTGCCGGCCGACGTTCGCTGATCTTCGATCCTGGCGGCGGCCAAGCCCTTGTTCGCATTGTTTGGGGTGGAGGAGGGCGGAGGCTTCTGACGCAGCCGGAGACCTGCAATGACCGGCAACACCAGGATCGCAACCACGGACGATGCCGCGCCTTCCACGCGGTTCGGTGTGGGAAGCATGGTGGCGCCCCTTCGCCGCGTCGCGATGCGCCGTCCCGGCCGCGCCACTCTGCAGGCCGATCCGGTACGCTGGCACTACGCCGGCCCGCTCGACGGCGACCGCCTCGCACGCCAGTACGACGCGTTCGCCGCACTGGTCGAGGCTTCGGGCGCTGAGATCGAATGGATCCCGGACGCGGATGACGGGCTCGCCGACGCCATCTTCGTCTTCGATCCCTCGTTCATGACTCCGGCGGGCGCGGTTCTGCTCCGGCCCGGCAAGGTGCTGCGCCGCCCCGAGGTAGGGTCGCACGAAGCGCTGCATGCGCGGCTGGCGGTGCCCGTAGTCGGGGCCATCGAGGCGCCGGGAACCGTGGAGGGCGGCGACCTGATATGGCTCGACGAGCAGACGCTGCTGGTGGGGCGAGGTCTCCGCACCAATCAGGCGGGCATCGAGCAGCTGGAGGCGATTCTGGCCCCGCTCGGCGCGGAGGTACATTCGTTCGATCTTCCCCTGTGGCAGGGAAGCACCGCATGCCTGCACCTGCTCTCGGTCATCAGCCCGCTCGACCACGACCTGGCCCTGGTCTACCCCCGTCTGTTGCCGGTCGCGCTATACCAGCTTCTGATCCGGCGCGGCATCCGGTGCCTGGAAGCGAGCGACGAGGAGTTCGCGGCCTCGCACGGCCTGAACCTGAACGTGCTGGCGCTCGGCCCGCGCCGGTGCATCGCGGTGGGAGGGTTCCCGCGAACGGTGAAGCTGATGAGAGACGCGGGCTGCGAAGTGGCGTGCTTTGATGCGGATGCGTTGTGTATTGCGTGCGAGGGGGGTCCGACTTGCCTGACGCTGCCGTTGTGGAGGGGCTGAGCGGACCCGGCGCGGGTTCAGGTGGAACCCGTTTCGCGGGGACTCGTAGGGAGGGTTTGGTGTACTTGCCTCCCTGGAGCCTTTTGGTCGTCACACTACGGAGAACACAACATGGAATGGGAATTCGTCGCCCCCATGATCGTTTCCATCGTGCTTATCCTCACCGTGGGTGGGGTGGTGATCTTGCGGCCGCTGGCACGACGACTCGGCGCGCTCCTCGACGTCATGGTGCTGGAGAAGAGCAAGAGGTCCGGCATGGACCCCGGCATCGGGGACGCGATCGAAGCAATGAACGACAGGCTGTCGCTCCTGGAAGAGCGCCAGGACTTCACCGAGCGGCTGATTGCCAGTGAGGGATCCGGCTCGGGCGGGCGGCGGGAGTAGTCTCTTGCGCGCGGGCGAGCGCCAGCCCGTCGGATCCTCTACGGAATCCTCCCCGCCAAACCCGCCTCGGCCACAAGCAGCAACAGGGCCCGCTGGATGGCCAGGTGCCCGTCCACGTTGACCCAGTGCTCCTCAGGAGTGTGTGCGCCGAACCCCATGCCGCCGCGGCCGATTGTCACCGCCGGCACACCGAGGGCGATGGGGATGTTTGTGTTGGTGGACGATCGGCCGAGTGTGCCCCGTACCCCGAATACGGCAGTGGCAGCCAGAGCCCGCTGGACAAGTGGCGCGCCGCGGTCCCCCTCACCGGAAGGACGGTCCCCGATCCTGGCCTTTTCAACCGCAAGCGGAGGGCCGCTCCGTCTCAGAGCATTCTCCTCGCCGAGCCCCCGGTCCATCGCCTCCATGAATACCTGCTCTATTCGGGCCAGACTCTCCGGATCGACCGAGCGGATGTCGACTTCCATCCAGCTCTCGGAGGGGATGGCGTTGACCGCGGTGCCGCCTCCGATGCGTCCCACGTTGTAGCTGGTGCGGGGTCCGCTGCGGGTCAGGGGGTCGGCGGCGTCCTGGAAGAGGCGTACGGCGCGGCTCATGGCGTGCGCGGGGTTGGCCAGTCCGAACGCGCCCCATGAATGGCCGCCTGGCCCCTTGAACGTGACGCGGTAGCGGGCCGAGCCGAGAGCGTCGACAACGAGCCGTTGCAGACCCCCGCCGTCCACCTCGATCCAGGCGTCCGGGGCCGCGGTGGGGTCGCGGTACATGTGCTTCATGCCGCGCAGGTCGCCCGGGCCCTCCTCGCCGACGACCCCCACGAAGTGGATGTCCGCGTCCGTCTCTATTCCCGCTTCCCGCATCGCGCGCAGCACCGTCAGCACGACCACGAGCCCGCGCGTGTCGTCGCTGATCCCCGGTGCGAACAGGGTGTCCCCACGCCGGGTCACCGTCACGTCCGTTCCCTCGGGGAAGACCGTGTCGAGATGGGCGCCGAGACCGATGGCACGATTCCCGCGCCGGCCCCTGCGCAAGCCGATCACATTGCCGACCTCGTCGGTCCAGACCGAATCAGCGCCGGCCTCGGCCAGGAGTTCGGCGAAGCGGCGTCCCCGCGCCTCCTCCATGAACGGCGGGGCCGGGATCTCGGTGAGTTCGATGAGCCGCTGCAGCGCCCATTCGTCGAGTCCCTCGACAATACGGAAGGCGTTCGCGATCGTCGGGCTGGCGGCGAGCTCCCGTGCCTCGCGCGTGTACTCCGTGGCATCGGTGGCGTGGGCGGTCGCGGGCCTGGTTGCCGCCACAGCCGGTGTCAGCGACCCAGGCCGGAGCGTGAGTCGGGTGCACCCGTCACGGGCTCGTCGCGGCTGACCACGCGCGTTGCCGGCCCCGCAATGAGCGGGTCGGGACCGGTCACGACCGCGTGGTCCTTGTCCGGGTAGGGCAGCCGCGACAGAAAGTGCTGCATCGCGGCGATGCGAGCCCGCTTCTTGTCGTCCGACTTAATGACCGTCCAGGGCGCGTCGGCAGTGTCAGTGTAGAAGAACATCGCCTCCTTCGCGTGGGTATACTCGTCCCATTTGTTGAGCGAGGCGAGGTCGATTGGTGAGATCTTCCACTGCTTGAGCGGATCCGTTTTCCTGCGGTCGAACCGGTACGACTGTTCCTCCTGCGATACCGAGAACCAGAACTTGAACAGCCGGATGCCGCTGTTGACCAGCATCCGCTCCACCTCGGGGCACTGGCGCAGGAACTCGAGGTATTCCTGGCCCGTGCAAAAGCCCATGACCCGTTCCACACCGGCCCGGTTGTACCATGAACGGTCGAAGAGCACCATTTCGCCGGCGGTGGGAAGGTGGTTCACATAGCGCTGGAAGTACCACTGGCCACGCTCGACGTCACTGGGTTTGTCCAGAGCCACCACGCGCGCGCTGCGGGGATTCAGGTGCTCCATGAAGCGCTTGATCGTCCCGCCCTTTCCGGCGGCGTCACGTCCCTCGAAGAGGATGACGATCTTGACTCCCGAACTGCGGACCCAGCGCTGCACCTTGAGGAGTTCGACCTGCAGCAGGGCCTTTTCGCGGTTGTATGCGCGGCGCGGCATCTTGTCCTTGTACGGATAGACCCCCTCGCGGAAGACGCGCTCGATGGTTTCCGGCGTCTCGGCGACCTCGGGAATGCCGGGTGTATCCGGGCTGTCCAAGGCTTCGGCACTTCCTTTCGTATTTGCCGATGGCATGCGTGGCTCCTTTGGATCGATCATCGCGCCCCGGGGATCGCGGACGGACTGGTCGCCCCCCGCCGCGACGACTCGGCACCCGCGCCGCAACCTAACGAGGCCTGCTGCTCCGGGCGACTGGATGTTCGACCGGAGGAGCCGAGTCGATCGCGCGAACGGGACGGCGGGAGGTCGCGTTACTTCAGGAGCCTCGGCAGGAAGAAATCGAGCAGCTTGCCGCCGTCCCCGGCGTCGGTCCAGCTCGCGCCGGCCAGCTCGATGACGGCCACCGCGCCGGTTGGAAACTTGTACCGGAGCCGGTCGATTTGCTCCGTCTGGCCGGTGTCCGAAAGGAAGGCTGCGAGCGCGTGGGTCGACGGGTTGTGCCCCAGGACCAGCAGCGTTGTTACGTCGTTCGGGGCGGAGGCGATGATGTCGAGTACCCCACGGGGCGAGGCGCCGTACAGCTCGTGCCGGAACTCGACAACGGGCGGTTCGGGGAAAGCCGGCGCCATCAGCGCCCAGGTTTCGCGTGTGCGGGCGGACGTGCTCGAATAGGCGAGGTCGGGCACGAATCCCGACTGGGTGAGCGCCCTGGCCACCCGCGGCGCCGCCTTGCGTCCGCGAGCGTTGAGCGGCCGGTCATGATCGGACAGCGTGACGTCGCCCCAACTGGACTTCGCGTGTCTTGCCAGCATCAGTCGCCGCATCTTGGCACTCGCTTGTTGTGTTGTGCACCCGGTCGTGTTGTGCACCATCCCTGACAGTCGGTGGATCGGCGGGGCGGCGCAATTGCCTGCCGGGCCGATCAATGGCAGCTTGGGACGCAGACGGGCGGCGGCGGGCGTCGCAGGTGGGTGGCGTCGTCGTTCCGGGCACCGCGACCATGCTCCGAGGAAGAATCTTGTCAACGAAACGATTGCAGTGGAAGAAGCCGTTGTGGTGGCTTCCCCTTTTCGCCGCTGCCGCCCTGGTGCTTGCCTGTTCGGCGCCGGAGACCGGACAGGTCCCGGACGAATGGCAGCAGGCCGTCGACCGCTTCGGCGAGACGCTGGCCTCCGATGTCGAGCAGGACGGTGTGGGGAGTATCACCGCAGCGCTGGCCCGCGACGGCGACGTTCTGTGGTGGGGCGCCTACGGGTGGGCCGACCCGGATGCCCAGGTGCCGGCCGACCGGGGAACCATCTACCGGACGGGCTCGATTTCCAAGTCGGTCACGGCGGTTCTCATGTCGATTCTTGCGGAAGACGGCACGGTCGGGCTGGAAACCCCTCTGCAGGACCTGGTACCCGAGATCACTCAGCTGATGGAACGGCCCCCCGACGCCAATCCGACGCTGCGGCAGGTGGCGAGCCACACCGCGGGCCTGGAGCGGGAACCGGGGCTGCCCGACGCTGCTGCCGGGCCCATCGAGACCTGGACCGCGAAGATCCTCGAGTCGATTCCCACAACGCGCTACCAGACCAGCCCGGGCACCGAATACTCCTATTCCAACATCGGCTTCGGGATTCTGGGCTTCAGCCTGGAGCGCGCGGCGGGCGTTCCGTTCATGGACCAGGTCGAGGCGCGCATTTTCGAGCCGCTCGGGATGACGAGCAGCACCTTCATCATCGACGGCCGCCTCCAACCGTCGCTATCCGTCGGGCATGCCAATGGCCCGGAGGGCGAAGTCAACACCGAACGGCCCGCCATCGAGCACGACGGGCGCGGCTACAAGGTCCCCAACGGAGGCGTGTATTCGACCGTCGACGACCTCGCCGCCTTTGCCGCGGGCGTCATGGGGAGGGGACGGCCTCCTCTGTTCAGCGATGCGATGCGCGCCGAGGTGCTGTCGGTACAGACTCCCGAGAGCCCCGACTCGGGCTACGGCCTCGGGTTTTCGATCAACACCGTGGACGACCGCGTCTTTGCCGGTCACGGCGGATCGGTCGCGGGCTACACCGCCTACCTCCTCTTCGAGCCCGCCACGGGCCTGACCGTGATCCTGCTGCGGAACTACAACCGGGGACGGACCAACCTGGGCGAGGCAGCGGGCGGCCTGCTGAGAAGTCTGTCCGCTAGTTGAGGCGCCGTTTTGCGGACGACGAGCGCGGCGGAGTTCGCCACACATGATTGACCGGGCCACGCGATTCCCTCTGGGGGCTCGCGTCGACATCGAGGCACTGGCCGACGACCCCTACCCGATCTTCCACGAGCTAAGGCGCACCGAGCCGGTGACCTGGGCGCCCGCGCTGGGGATGTGGCTGCTCACGCGCCGCGATGACATTGTGCGGGTGCTTGCCGACTGGGAGCGCTTCACGACCGACTCTCCGGTGTCGACGATCCGCGACATCTTCGGATCGAACATGCTGACAACCGATGGAGAGGAGCAGATCCGCTACAAGCGCCGCTTCATTGGACCGTTCAGGAGGGGGAAGCTGGAGGAGAACCTGCTGGGGACGGTCCAGGGCGTGCTGGACGAGTTGATGGGGGACCTGGAGGCCGGGTCGGGATACTCGGGCGCCCACCCGGGGCGGGCCGATCTGCGGGCCCGGATCGCCCGTCCGCTGTCGGTGCGGAGCATCTGCCGCGTGCTTGGGTTGCCTGAAGAGGATGGACCTCGGCTGCTGCACTGGTACGATCACTTCGCCGCTGCCCTCGAGAACTTTGCGGGCGAGCCTGCCGTGAGGGCCGCGGGGAAGGGCGCGGCGTGCGAGTTCCGCGACTACGTGACCCCGTTTCTGCGGGGCGAACGTGCGGTGCCGCAGGGTTCCATGGTCGCGGCGTTGCAGAGCGAACGGGATCCGCACCGGCCAGGTCGCGGCGCCCCGCGCGGCTGGGGTGACCCGCTCCTGGAGGCGGACATGGTGGCCAATCTGCTGCTCGTCCTGTTCGGTGGCATCGAAACCACGGAGTCGATGATCGGCAACGCCTTCTGGGCGGTGCTCTCGCATCCCGAGGTGGCCGAGCGGCTGGCGGCGGAGTGCTCTGGCGGACAGGGTCCCGGGTTGACCCGTGCCGGCCGGGCATCTTTCGGCGTGGAGCGCGCCGACACGGGGCAGGGCGTCGATAGCCCGCTGTTGGCCGGGGTCATCGAGGAGTCGATGCGGTGGGAACCGGCCGTGCAGTCGTGCATGCGCTTTGCCACCGAGGACGTCGAGATCCGGGGCGTGCCCATCGCGAGGGGCGAGACGGTCCACTGCCTGCTGGGCGCCGCCAACCGCGATCCGGCGCACTTTCCGGACCCCGACCGCTTCGATCCGGGCCGTCCGAATGCGCGTGACCATCTCGCCTTCGGCGCGGGCCGGCATTTCTGTCTCGGCGCGTCGCTCGCGCGGATCGAGGCGGAGCAGGCATTGGCGAGGATCTTCGGTGGCCTGCACGGTCTGCGGCTGGACTCGAAGCGGCCGTCCCGGCCCCACGGGCACGAGTTCCGCACGCCTCCGACGGTGTGGGTGCGGTGGGGGCCGTCGCCGGCTTCGATTGGCCGACCGGGCGCGGGGGTTTAGAATTCGAGGTTCGCGATTGGATGGGTGGTGGAGAACCAAGGAGAACGATGATGTCGGACAAACCCCTGGGACGTTTCACGTGGCATGAACTGATGACGTCGGATCCCGACGCGGCCCGCGACTTCTACACTCGCCTGGTGGGCTGGGGAACCAGTATCTGGGACAGCGGCAAGGACCCCTACGAGATGTGGATGAACGGCGAAATGCCGGTCGGCGGACTGATGGGTCTGCCGACGCCGGAAGTGCCTCCGTGCTGGCTTTCGTACCTGTCGACCCCGGACCTGGATGAGACTCTGGCAAGCGTCCGGCGTCTGGGCGGGACCGTGTTGCAGGAGATGGCGGTTCCCGAGGTGGGCCGTTTCGCCGTGCTCCAGGACCCTCAGGGCGGCGTCTTCGCCGTCATCGAGCCCGAGGGCGATGCGGCGGGTCACGATGGCCCCGCCGAAGTGGGCGAGTTCTCGTGGCGCGATCTGGCGACCACCGACATGGACGCCGCGTGGGCCTTCTACTCCGAAGTGTTCGGCCTCGATGCCGCCAACCGCATGGACATGGGGCCGAACGGCTTCTACCAGATGTTCAGCCGGGGTGCGCATCCTCTGGGCGGCATCTACAATGCGCCGGATGGAATGCCGCCGGGTTGGCTGTTGTACATCCGCGTCCCCGACGCGCACGCGGCGGCCGAGGCGGTCAAGGAAATGGGCGGACAGGTCCTCAACGGTCCGATGGAGGTGCCGGGGGGCGACTTCATCGCACAGTGCCTGGACGCGCAGGGGGTGCCGTTCGCGGTGCATTCGGTGACGAACGGCTGACGCCGCGCGCCGGAGGGCCGGATCCGGGCGGTTGCGCGGTACAACAATTCAGGAGGCCACCATGACGCGCCGATCCTTCGCCGGCCATGGCGCCGCTTCGCGCACCGGCCTCGGGAGCCGGTTCGGCGCGACCTTGACGCTGCTCGCCGCCCTCCTGTGCGCGGCATGTGCACGGGGGGGTAAAACGGCCGACCTCATAATCCTCGGCGGAACGATCGTTGACGGCTCGGGAGACCCGCCCCGCACCGGCACCGTCGTGATCGCCGGGCACGACATCGTCACCGTGGGTGGTGCGGCGGCCGACGGCGGTGGCGCCCAGGCCGCCGACACGATCGACGCCACCGGCCTCCTGGTGGCTCCCGGCTTCATCGACGTCCACAACCACACGCCGCCGACGATCGTGCTTCCCGGCAACCACCTCAACGAAGGCTTCATCCGGCAGGGCGTCACGACCGTGTTCGGAGGTCCCGACGGTGCGTTCGCGCCAACGCACATCCGCCGTTTCTCGGAGCTGTACGCGGCGCAGGGCATCGGCACCAACGTGGCCTTCTACATCGGGCACAACGGCATACGCAACGAGGTGCTGGGCGACGACCAGCAGCGGGCTCCGACCCCCGACGAGATGGAGGCGATGCGGGCCCTCGTGCGCGAGGGAATGGAACTCGGCGCCTTCGGCCTCTCGACCGGCCTGATGTACGAACCCGGGATGTTCGCCGGGACGGCCGAGGTGATCGCGCTCGCCATGGAGGCCGCGGAGTACGACGGCGTGTACGACTCGCACGTGCGCAACCCCGTGCACGACTTCGTCGGGTCGGACCGCGAGGTGGTCGAGATCGCGGAGACCGCGGGACTGCCGGGCAAGATCGGCCACCTCAAGGCGGTGGGCCTGCACAACGAGGGCGTGATCGCCGATATCGTGGAGCTGGTGGAGAGCGCACGCGAACGCGGCATCGTGATCGTGTCCGACCAGTACCCGTACGACGGGGCGGCGACGGCCAGCCTGACCGGAATCGTCGTGGCGCCGCCGGACCTGGCGGGACTGGACGCCTTTCGGCAGATGCAGCGGCAGGGCCGCACGGACGAAGCGATGGCGCAGCTCAAGGCGGCGCTGGCGGACCCCGCGTCCCGCGCCCTCCTCAAGGACGCCAGCGAGAACGGGGTGGACGGCGGCTTCGCCTGGCTTAATGCAACCGGGTACACGAGCATGAGGATTACCAGCTCGGCGGACTATCCCGAACTCGTGGGGCTCTACCTGTCGGAGATCGCGGAGCAGCGCGGCCAGGACCCCTTCGACGCGGTCGCGGACCTGATCATCGGCTCGACCCGGCCCGTCAACCTGACCCTGGGCGCGATCAAGGAACACGACGTGCGCCGCCTCATGGTCCAGCCGTGGAACATGATCGCGAGCGACGGAGGCTTTGCCGACGGCTCCGACGCGCTGGCCGGCCATCCCCGCAGCGCGGGTACGTTTCCGCGTCTGATCGGCCACTATGCCCGGGACGAAGGCGTGCTGTCGGTGCAGGAGGCCGTGCGCAAGGTCACATCGTTGCCCGCCGACTTCCACGGCATCGACGACCGTGGCCGCCTGGCTGCGGGAATGCGCGCGGACATCGCGATCTTCGACCCCGCCACGATCATCGACCGCTCGGACTGGGACCATCCCCAGCGCTTCGCCGAAGGGATGGTGCATGTCCTCGTGAACGGCGTGGTGGTTCTGCGCGACGGTGAGATGACCGGCGAGGCGCCCGGCGAGGTGGTGAAACGGTAATGGCCGAGAAGACGCGATCGTGCTGACACCGCGCCGCCCGAACGTCACCTTCCGCGCCCTGGTGCCGGGTGACTGGCCCACCGTGGCGGAGATCTACCGGCAGGGCATCGAGTCCGGCAACGCAACGTTCGAGACCGAGGTGCCGGATTGGGACAGCTGGCACGCGGCCCGTCACCCCGCCTGCCGGATCATCGCGGCCCTGGACGGTGAGCCGGTCGGGTTCGCGGCGCTGAGCCCCGTGTCGGGGCGCCCCGTCTACGCAGGTGTGCAGGAAGTCATGATCTACGTCGCCGCATCAGCGCGCGGGCAGGGTGTGGGCGGCCAGCTGCTCGAGCGGCTCGTCCACGATGCCGAGGCCCAGGGCATCTGGACCCTGAAGGCCGGCATCTTCCCTGAGAACCGGGCTTCGATCCACATCTTCGAGCAGGTCGGCTTCCGTATCCTGGGGACGCACGACCGCCTGGGCCGGTTCCACGACGGGCGCTGGCGCGATGTGGTGCTGATGGAACGGCGGAGTGCCGTGGCGGGGACCGGCTGAACGGGGGCGGGCGACGCTATCCGGTCTGCGTTTGCAGCACCAGTTCGTGCACCCTGGTCACCGGCAACGCGGTAATCCCGTCCGCCAGCTGATACTCGAGCTCCCCGGGGTAGACCACCCAGAGGTGCTCCAACTCCAGGTCCGCTTTCACGATGTGCATGGACTTCGTGGTCCGCGGCGTTTCGGTGCACTTGAACTCGAACCCCCAGCGCCGTCCCCGCCGCAGCAGCAGAAGGTCCAGCTCCGCGCCGCGCTGGGTACGGTAGAAGTATGCCTCGCGCTCGCCGTGAGCCAGCAGTGTCTGCTCAAGCGCGAATCCTTCCCAGCTAGCACCATACCGAGGGTGATGCAGGAGGTCGTCCATCTCCACCAGGCCCAGCAGATGGTGCAGCATCCCGCTGTCGCGCAGATAGACCCTGGGCGACTTCACGAGTCTCTTGCCGAGATTGGTGAACCACGGCTGCAGCACCCGAACCATGAAGGCGCCCTCCAGCAGCTCGCGGTAGCGCATCACGGATTTCGTGCGAGTGTCCAGCGACCTGGCCAGCTCGGAAGCATTCCACGTCTGACCGTGCAGGTGCGCCAACATCCTCCAGAAGCGTCCGACGCCTTCGGAGGAGACACCCGGGCGCAGGCCCGGAATATCCCGCTCGACGAATGTCCGGGTAAACGACTCCATCCAGCGGCCCCATGCTCCCGCGGACTCCGCGAGAAAAGCGCGTGGAAATCCGCCGCGCATCCACAGCCGGTCGTGATGGGCCGCTCCGACTTCGGCGAGCGAAAGTCCGCCCATCTCCACAGAGAATCCTCCCGGCCAGCGTCTCGGAGACGCCGCGAACGAGGTCGATCGAAGCGCTGCCCAGGAGAAGAAAGACGGCCCTGCGTCGCGGGTCGTCACAGATCGGACGGAGCACCTCGAAGATTCGCGGCTACGCCACCTCGATCGCCTCGTCCAGGAACACGTCCTGGATCAGGTTCAGCAGCTTGACCCCGTCGGCCATCGGGCGCTGAAACGCCTTGCGCCCCGAGATCAGCCCCATCCCCCCGGCCCGCTTGTTGATCACGGCCGTGCGCGCCGCCTGGGCGAAGTCGTTGTCGCCGCTGGACCC
>VYAQ01000166.1 GCA_009844885.1 Gemmatimonadota bacterium | reverse complement strand
CCTGCCTGCCTGCCTGCCTGCCTGCCTGCCTGCCTGCCTGCCTGCCTGCCTGCCTATCGAAGATACACTGACCTCGCCCTTGTCAAGTCTTTGGGCCACTTCGGTTTCCGGCACCCAATACCTCGGAATGACCACCAAATCCGGGTCGGCCTTCTCCACCGCCGTCATGGGCCGGGCGTTTCCGTTCCGGATGTCCCTTTCCGAGGCCCCGTCGAACGTCGCGAACCTGTGGTCGTACTGGTGAAACAGCTTGGCCTCGTAAAGCGGCAGGTAGCGCTCGTCGTCATCGTCGTGGACGAACACGTTGCCGTGCAGTTCCCATCCGTCCTCCTCCAGTCGCTGACGCGTCCTGAAGAGCCCGGAGTCGCTCGTCATGTTGAACATCTGTTGAAAGCTGACCCCCCACGGATTCTCCTCGGGCTCGCGTCCGCGCTTCTCCTTCCAGAACACGCCCGCTCGCCTGTACATCTTGCGGGCGATCTCCATGTCGCGGCGGGTGCGGAAGATCGGGCAGGTACGCGTGTTCGGGTTGAAGAGCTTGAAGTCCTCTCTCGACAGCGTGAACCGGCGCTCGCGCTCCTTCAGTTGTTCCACCTGGTAGAGGAAAAACGCGAACTCGGCCTCCGGCACGGGATCGTCGCGCCCGGCGAGCGTGAGCAGGCAGAACTTGATTCGGCTATCGATCCCAGGAAACACCTTCTCCCGGTTCTCGAAGTCGTACAGAGTTGCGAGCCGCCGGCTGTTGACGACGTGCTCGAAGAACTTCCGCCTAGAATGGTCCGTCGCGATCCCCGTCGGCAAGATGAGCCCGGCCCTCCCCTTCGCGTTGATCAACTGGAGAAATGTCTCGGCGAAGAGCGCGTAGCTGTTCAGTTTGCCATAGTTTCCGAGCGAGTATCGTCCACTTGCTCGGCAATACTGATTCCGGGCCTCGAATCCACGGAGCGTGTTCCGGAAATCCTCCCAGAGGTCGGGGTTGCCGTCTTGAAGGTCGGCAATCGCCCTCTTCCTCTTCGCGCCTGCCAGCTCGGCGATGCTCGGTGACCGGCTCGCGAAGTACTCCACTTCGTTGAGTTGTTGGACTTCCCACGGCGGGTTGCCGAGCACGGCGTCGAACCCGCCGTCCTGCATGATTTCGGGGAACCGAAGGTGCCAGTGTAGGAAGCGATGTCGGCTTGCCAGATCGCGCGTCTGGCGCGCGACCCCAATCAGTCCGAGTTCGGTCGAATCCTTCTGTCGCATGTGTTCCGTCAACGGCACGGTCTGGAGGGTCCGCCGCGTCTTGGGCGCGAACCATGCGCCGGCGAACAGGCTGGCCCGGAGCGCCTCGTGCGCATGGACTGGGTCCAGTCCGGTCGCCTCCCACGCGGAGCGCTTGGCCTCCACGTCGTCGAGCGTCTCCTCGGGCATCGCGTCCAGGCCGATGCTCGCTATCGCGACCTCCAGCATGGCCTCCTCGTCGAAGAACAGGTCGCCTTGTCCCACGGAACGGTTCCTCGCCCTGAGGTCCCTGCACACACCCTTGTCGTCTCCGGTCAGCGGCTTGTACGCGCCGGCCGGGATCCCGTCGTCGAGGATCCCGGGATCGAGGACGCCAATCAGGCTGTCGCCCAGAGCGATGTGGGCATCGAGGAACGTGAGCGGCTTCCCCGGCTCGATCGTCTCGATCCAAAGCGCCGTCTTGCAGAGCTCGACGGCGAGCGGATTCCGGTCTACGCCGTAGACGCAGTGCTGCACGACCTCGCGGAGCGCGTGTCGGCGCGTCCCCTCGTCGGGGGCGTCATCGTCCGTGTCGATGCTCGCGACCTCGGCGGCGAGACGACGTGCGGCCGCCAGCAGGAAGTGCCCCGATCCGCACGCCGGATCGAGGACGCGGAGGTCGAGGATCGCGGCGCGCGGATCCTCCGGCCGGTCGGCGATGGCCCGTGCGATCACGGGATCGAGGGTCGTCCTCACGAGTTCGCCCACGAGGCTGGGCGGCGTGTAGTAGGATCCGCTGAGCTTCCGCGCCGACCCCCTTGTCTTCGTTTGCCCGCTTGCATCTCCGGCGAACGCGAACCGCCACGGCGAGGCGTGCACGTCGATGACGGGCTGAAGTTCGAGGAGGCTCTCATAGACCGACCCGAGTTCCTCGGTGTCCATGTCCCGGTAGTTGATGCGGGCGAGGCTCCGGCCCGAGAGCGACGGGAAGAACGCGAGCGTGCGCACGGCTTCGAGAAGGTGGTCGTTCGCGATTGCGGCTTTGTCGAGGTCCGGGCACTGGTCGTCCCGGTACAGCCCACCCAGGGCGGGCAGTCCGAGCCCCGGCGCGCCGCGCGCGAGGGCACGGAATGTGACTTGGATTCCCTGCCAGAGATCCGAGTTCCGGTCGTAGTGCCGCCGCCTCAGTGCGCGTTCGCGAAGCCGCGAGAGCGCGTAGCCCTCGGCGTAGACGACGCGCTCGCGGTCGGTGGCATCAGGATCGTGGAGGAGATCGCGTTCCTCGGCGGTGAACAGGAAGAGCATCCGGTAGACAAGCCTCAGAAGCTGCTGGAAGTAGTCCTCCGGCGTCAGTCCGCCATCGTCCAGAGCCTCCCGCAGTTGGCGGTTCGCCGGGTGCCCGAGGAACCCGCTCCCGAGTTGGCGTAGGGCGGCGGTGACGCCCTCGCGGAGGTTGTCCCGCGCCCGCTCGCCGGTCTCGTGCGCCTTGGTTCGCCACGTCTCGATGATGCAGCCGGAGGGCTTGCCGTTCGCGGGCCTGAACCTGCTGGCGTGGGCGGCGAGCCAGAGCGCCGCGAAGTCCGGATACAGCTCTTCGGTGAACACGAGGTCGAGATCGGCCTCGATGTAGGACGGTCGCGTGAGGCTCGGGTTGTCCCGAAGGATGCGCAGCTTGGACCCGTTCGAGATCACCCCCCAGAGCGCGGCGGCATCGGCGTTCAGGTACTCCTGCATCAGGGCGTGCGGTGCCAGCCGCCGCCCGTTGCCGCCTAGTCGCGGATCGGCCCTGTCGAGGTCGAAGTCGCGGGTCACCAGAAGCAGGGGAACCACGCCGCCGCAGGCTCCGTGCGTGAGCCTGAAGACGCGCTCTTCGAGCGTTACGTCCGTGGCGGCCGCAATGTCGTCGTATCCGAGCAGCGAACGCAGGAACGGGACGATCCAGTCGTCCACGCCCACCCGGGAGGCCTTGAGATCGTGCCGTGGACGCCGCCGGGCGTAGCGCGAGTACAGGTCCGTTCCGATCCTCCAGTATCTGGCGATCTCATCCTTGATCGAGAGCGACTCCGAGAGGCCGTAGTCGGCGCCGGTCTGCCTCGGTGCCTGGAGGGCGGCCACCTCGGTCAGGAACTCGGGCGGCAGGATCCCGCCCTCGACCCTGAGAGCCGTGAACCCGCTTCCGTGCCGTGTGCGAGCCATCGTTAGAGCGCGGCCATGGGCATGAGGACGTAGACGCCTATGGTGTCCACGGGCAGGGCCGGAACGACATCGTAGCGCTCGCCCCGGATGTCGCTCGCATCCCGTATCCGGCGATGGTCCGCAAGCAGTTGCCGCGCGCGATCCTGGGCGAGCTGCTCGAACGCGGGTTCGAGGGACGGTAGCGCGGCGAGGGCCTGCCGGATGAGGTGCGTCTTCTGTCCGTCGGCCATGTTGCGGCCCGGTTCCAGCGAGAGCAGCGACAGGGCATCGCTGTCGGACAGCAGCTCCGGTGCGGCCGCGCCCCGGACGGCGACGCCGAGGCACTCTTCGGCGAGCAGCGATTTCGCGGGCGCGCCTCCGTTCTCGCCGCGCCTCGCGACCCGCAGGTGGCTTCGCAGCCGGAGGAGGTAGAGGACCGTGCGGGAGTCGATCCCGCTCGCGAACGCGGCGCACGCGCGGGTGCCGATCCGGGGCTCACCGTAATCGGGCGACGGCTCCGCCACGTGTGTCGCGCCTTCCGGAGAGAACCGCGCCGTAGCGTAGCCGAAGTCGGTGCCGCTCGTCGGTGCGTCCTGATCGAGCGCCTGCTCCGCCACATGGTCTGCAAGCACGGAAACGAGCGGATGGGCGCGGTGAATGATGATCGCGCCTCCCGGGGCGCCCTGGTCAAACGCGAGCTTCACGGTGTCCCGGAACCCGATGGCGGCGAGGCGGTCCTGCAACG
>VYAQ01000251.1 GCA_009844885.1 Gemmatimonadota bacterium | reverse complement strand
ACGGCGAGACCGCTCGTGAGGTGTTCCGGGAGTCCACCGTCAACCGATAGGGGCATCCAGCGCGTACACATGCAGGTATTCGACCCCAAGATCATCCTTCCATACGCCGATGATCTCATCCCCAGTTATGGAATGGGGGCGAAAACCTGCTGGCAGAACAGCCTCTCCCAGATCTCGACCATCCAGATCATAGATGCGCCAAGTCGAGGGTCCGAGCGCATCCGCAGGCATGCGAAACTCCTCCACCCACACGCGTCCACCCTCCTGAACGGCCAGCGCCCTGAACGCGGGCAAGGTGGTGGGGAATACGACGGTCTCAAGAAGAGAACGTCTGCTCCTGCGGACACCGAGATCCTCGATCTTCCCGAGTTCGCTTTCGATCCATCGGTCACGATCGGCGTCCGTTACCTCGACCGCCTCCATTGAGCGACGAATGGTCGCGGCGTCTTGGCCGTCCGGGTACACGAGCCGGATTTCGTAGCTGTCCGTATTGCCGAACGCGACAACACCCCAACCGACAGCCGCTTCAAGCGTTCTCAGGAACGGAACATCGACGCGGGTACTGCCTACCGTGAGGGAACTGGAACTCAACTGCCTCTTCACGAACGACACTCTTTCTGGACCCATCAGACCACGCACCGCACCCAAGCCGGTTCCACCGTTATCGAAGAACAGCAGTTCCGCCTCGGGGCGTCGCTGATAAATCGACTCCGTTGTTGGCAATTCCTCGGGCAGGGACATGCCGGTCGATTCCGATGCGGCCTCTTGCGCGACGGTTCGCGAGGCCACAAACACGCCGTCGGTGGTCCAGCCCACGGGGGACAGAAACACTCCAAGGCCAGCGGTCTGCCCTATTGCTTGCGGGATCGCGGACTCTGCGTCCACGGTGGTGGTCTTGGCCAGTCTGCCGTGGGAATCAAAGACCGAGATGCGCCCGTTCCATCGGTCGAACACGAACAGTGTGTCGTTGTCGCCAACACCGACCGCCCCGATTCGCAGGAACTCGCCCGGACCGTCACCCCTCCGACCGACCGCCTCCTGAAACTCCCCGTCTGCCGCAAAGAGCAACAGCTCCGAAGTGCCGCTGTTCCCCACGACGATACGTCCATCCCCGAGGAATGATGCTCCGACGACCTCGTGGAACGCGAAGTCACTGTCGGATACCGAACCGATTTCGATGTGAGGACGTGGGCTAACCTTCCAGAAGTTGCCCTTCGCCGACTCCGCAACTGCGGCAACCGGCGGCTCGGGAAGACTTCTCAGCGCTTCCTCGAAGCCCGCCGGAAACACTCCCTCGACGGTCACGTACGCTGGAGTACCCGTGATGCCCAACTGAGCTGCTAGTCGCATGTCGTCCTCGATACGGCGGGCGGTCTCCATGTCTTGAAGGCAACCGGCGAAGGTCTCCGTGTCGTGGATTCCCAAGGTGGAGGCCCACGCCACCCAATCGCGGTCCTCCAACCAATCGTCATCCATCAGGAGCCTGCGGTGAGCTTCCGCAAACACGCCGTGTCGCTCGCTACAGATCGCGGCGGCAGCGGCAGGTCGGGCACCGGGGTGAATCCGGTCCAAGGGAAGATGGCGGATCACTATGTCGGCTTCTTCCAGAGCGACCACATCGAGCACTCGGGATGCTCCTCGGCGACAATACGGGCACTCGTAGTCGATGAACTCGACAACCGTGCGGCTCGGTTGGACCGTGCCACTCGCCAATCGGGACGACCCTTGAATGAGGCCCGGCCAAACCTCCGCGATAGTACGCCCCATCTGCCAATCGTCGTAGACGCCCTTCACGCTCCGTCCCAGCGACCCTTGGAACAGTACGAACGCCAACGTAGCCAGAATGGCCACATTGACAAGCAGATTCATCCTACTCCGAGCGGGTGGCGCCGACGGTTCGGACATGCCCCTCGCGGCCTACAGAAGGGCCGGATGATCTTTCCGAGGAACCGTCAGCAAGGTCACTTCGAACTCCTTCTCTTCCCGCCGAAGCTTGAACTTGTAGCTCTTGCCCGGAATCCGAGGCGGAAAGGGACTCGTCCGCGCATCGGCATTCTCGACCTCTAGGATCGCATCTCCGACCCTAACCCCAGCCCGGTGCGCCGGACCGTCGCACTCCACCTTCCGTACAACGGGGTAGTCGGCCCAAGCCACACGACCGTCGCTTAGCGTCGTCAACCCGCCCCAACTGAACCCCCAAGTACCCGGTGACGGAGTCCCGGCGACGATCCCGCTGGTCCTATCGGGCGTACCAGGGGGTGTGCACCCCAACTCTGGATCCGGTTCCTGCGCAAACGCGGGAGCCGGATGGAGGGTGGCGACGACGACTGCGGCGATTCGGGTTAGAGGCAGTAACACTCGATAGCCCCGGTGTCGCACCAGAAGGTGCATGTCGCCGAACCGCCGCATCGCTCCGCTACCCTTGAGGTGTACTCGATAGCCCACAGGATGTCGACGCACATTTCGGGGGCAGGAGTGGCGGTGGCGTTGGCGTTGGAGCCCACGGAGAGCGCCACGATCAGCGCTACGGCGAAGACTTGGAAGCGTCGGATCACGCGATTTCCTCCTGTGTTGATGGAATGAAGCGAAATGAGTGTCCGGTAGGGTACACTTGCCCCACCATCCGGTCAAGAATACCGCGCCGGTCGCCGCGATTAGGTGGCCGAGAAAACGCTGCGTATCGTCGTGCCGACCTGTTTGAGCGGCGTCGGCTGATGGCTGACTGAGCGGAACATCTCGCGGACCGGAGACCGGGCGCCGAGGCCGGATTGGACGTGTCGCAGCCTGTGATGCGGCTCCAGAGGCCGTTTCCCGGGGTAAGCGGGGGCTCTTCGGGCAAAACATGGGTCGTAGAATCGCCCGGGATTGACGATCTTGGGCCTCCGAGGGGTACGGTAGGGGGTCGCGTCGTCCTCGCCGTCCGAGAGGCCAACGATCACGAAGCCGAGGAGGTCGCCCGTGACGGCCCGTTCGGGGCTGTTCCGGGCGATGCCCGAAGCGGCGCTTCGCGACCGGTCGTAGGGCTGGCTCAGCCGCTGTTATGTGTCTGAGCTAGCCCACCCAGTGTCATACACCGGGGCTGACGAGGGGAGGCGCCGCCCCCCTTCGAACCCCAAGCTCGACGCACGACATCAAGCGACCGCCGAGACAATCCGCCCCGATGAAGCTAGCCCGAAACCTCGTAGTCGAGATCCAGACGACACGTGTGGCCGGCCGGCGTGTCGCGCATCCAACCGCTCTCGTAGAAGTCGATTAGCTGGCCCTGTCTCATGTCTACAGGGGAACGGGCGCCCCCGTCAATGCCGCCGAGCGTCACCCGAACGACGACATTGACCACATCGACATTGGCCCTCAGCCAATAGTCGAGGTCAAAGTCCGTACCCTCGTCGACCGCGGGCGTCATAACGCACTTGGTGACCTCGCCGTCCAGAGCGTTCCTGGACACGACGTGGTAGTCGACGGTCCTGACCGCACCGCTGGTGGCCCTCGCCGTCACCGTGACCAAGGCTTCGCCCACGGATTGGCCGGTCACGATCAGCATGTCGTCGGCGACATCGGCGGTGACGACAACCGTGTCGGAGCTCTTCGCCGTATAGGTCAGAGCTTCTCCGCCGGGCGAATCGAAGCAGATCTCGTACTTCATTGGGTATTCGCGGATGGCATAGACGGGAAGCGGTTCGTCGCAAACCAGCGGTGCCACGGGGCTGTCGCAGGCCATCGCGGACATAGCGGCCAAGAGGACTCGTCGATACCACATCGTCAATCTCCTTTCCGGCGCGATCAGTGCACTTGCAACGAAATACACCGTCACGGTTGGCGGGTTCCCAGCCGACGGATCCCCCTAACGCTGGTGCCTTAGTCGAGCGGACTGAACGGTCGACAAGTCGGATCGCATCCCCCGGCGGTGTTCGGGGTGGCACGGGCGCACATGGTCCGGGGCAAGCCGTCGAAGGTCGCCCTGACGGCCGTGATGCGAGGGCTCCTCGTCCTCGCCAACGCCTTGGTGCAGCAGGAACGCACTTGGACGGCGCGTCCGCCGCGCGAGAGCTGCTACCCGGCCTTCCCGACACCCATCCCGGCGGGGAGCGTTCACGGATGATCGAACCGGGCAAGAACGGGCACCGAAGCG
>VYAQ01000376.1 GCA_009844885.1 Gemmatimonadota bacterium | reverse complement strand
CTGGCCAACTGGTCGCGGTATCCGCGCCCGTCCGAAATCGACGAGGAGACCCGGCACGAGCTCGCCCGTATCGAACAGGCCATCCTCGGAGGGGATGTCCACACCCTCGACGAGTACGGCGGCTTGCAGGCCGCCATGAAGCGCGCCAACGCCCTTGAGAAGCGGGCGCGCAGGCGTGCGGGCCGGGGGCTGACGGAACGCGTCCAAACGTGGAGTTCGGATCGGCTGGCGGGGGCTCGAATCTGGTGGGAGTCCTGATGTGCTGGGCCGTACCGGAGGTGTGCAAGAGACACAGGGGGTCGATGCACATTTTGGCGCTCCGGCGATGCGCACCGCCCGTCTTGTTTATCCGCTGGCGCGGCAACGTCTTGCGGCTCCGCCGCGCGGGCGGCCGGGGCGCGGGAGCCGCTTGGGGCTTGGTGGGGAGCGACCCCAGGGGCACAGGTGCCCGGTTCGGGCGCGGGGCCGTGCGCGTTTTCACACGCTCGTCCCCGCCCTTCTGGGGTCGCTCCCCCACGAATCATCCTTGCAGGAAGGCTTTCACCGCCGCGTCGAGGCGGCGGAGCTCCCGATCGCCGACTCTGGCTATCGGACGATTGGGGCGAGGTCAAGCCAGCGTTCGGTACGCGCCAGTTCCGTGACCCGCGCACACAGGCTACCACGCCATTGATTCTCTCACACCGCGAGCAGCCCCGCTAAGACCTCGATGGTGATCGTCGCCAGCCGGATGGCGAAGAGCGCTTCAACACGGGTGTAGTCCCGAGCCTCCGCGCGGTGCGCGGTGATGTTGCCCATGTCCTTGGCGCGAGTGACGATCCCTCCGTACAGGTCTGCGTGTCGCTTGTCGATCCTGTCCATCAGCGCGGACCGGAGGTCTTCTCCGGTCGCTGCCTTCACGGACTCCTCCATGAGGCTGACGGCCTTTCGCGTCAGCAGGACTGCGCGGTTGAAGTCGCCTCGGTCCACAGCTCTCCGGGCAAGGTGGATCTCCTTGAGGCTCGCCTTGTAGCGAGCCGCATACACGAGTTCATAGCGTATCTCCAGAAGATCGAATCGGTCCCCGGTAAGCACGCCGAGGACTGCGAGCCAGTCGTCCCGGGGAACCCTGAACGCTATCTCCTCAACCTGAGAATTGGTCGCCTCTCCACCAATCGCGATACGGGTCCAAAGCTGCATTCTCAATTCGAGCGCGGCACCAGCCCGGTGCTCCTCAAGCCGTTCCAACCGACCGCGACCGAGGTCGAGGGCAAGCGAGGCAGGCTGGGTATCCACATAGCCGAACGAGCGTAGCGGATGTCTCAACCCGTCCCGCCCGAGTGCGCCGACGAAGAGACCGTCCGCCCCCAACCGCACTTCGCCCCCGAAGTCGAGGAGGAGATACTCCTCTCGGCGATTCCCATCTCTCGAACGAACGACATGCCCCAGCGTCCATGAGAGATCCAGACGGACTCGCGGGGCCAGCGCGGGGACGGCCGTGACCTTCGTGACGGCTACGCGTCCCACCATGGTCGTCCCGATCGACACGCGTCCATCACCATATCCGACTGCCATCCTAGTCCGTCTCTGCCGGTATTGACGGATGGTTACGCGGCAGCCGGAAGTCCGGTGGCAGGTATCTTTCGAGGTGCTCGCGCACTGTTCCCAGTTGGGACCACAGAACTGGATCAGTTGGTCCGGGCTCGTTTGGATGCTGGTGGAGGTCGCACCTCGGTAGCCAATTCTCTTCCCCACCGCCAAAGTACCGATGAGCCACCGACGGCATGCGGCAGCGACGGCTGCGGTGGGTGAGTGCGGAGCACCGCCACGCGAACTCGAACAGGTAGATCGGCGTGTTGGGGTCACTCGGGTTCGATGCGTATCTCAGATCTGCCGCTGCTGATTCGGTGGCCGTATCGCAGACGTAGAAACCGGCGAGCCTCTCTGCTCGGTGTTTGGCCCAATAGAAGTCAAGGGGCCTTGAGTATGCGATCCTTCCGGGTCTCGTGAAGGTCTTCAGATACCACCACGATGCCGCGTATTGAGCCTGCCAGTGCTCCGTATGTGCGACTTCGGATGACGGGTCGGGTATGTCGCCTGGGTCGGGAAGCGCGATCAGGCATCGTGTGAGGTCATGGTAGTAGGGGTATTCCACAAGCCGCTCGGCTCTCGTTTCAGCGGTAGGGATTCAGTTCATTCAAGGCATCCATGGGACGCGTTGATCCCAGCGGATACTACGATACCACTTCGCCGGACGGTGCGATATGGGACGCCAGTCGTCCGTGAGGCACCGCCGCTCGAACGGGTTGCGGGGCCGGTACGCGGCTCCGACCGCGTGGCGCACCTGGTGAGCCACCGCCGCCTGCGCCACTTCCTGTTGGGTGTTCCGTTTCCTTGGCGCGCCTAGTCCCGGAACGAAAACCGGAATCCGTCACGGCGCGGTCGCGATCCCCAGCGCCCTGAGCAGTCCGACCGTCGCCGTTCTCCCGAGCTGCTTCCTTTTCGGGACACGCCCGTTCCGCCTCGCGTTTGGCCTTCCCGCATGGGACTGCTGGACCGGGAGCGACCCCCACGGGAAGGTGAGATGGCCGTGCACATCCCAACCGCCGCCGTGGCGTGTGAGGTATGCCGAACACGTGGGTCGCTCCCGTCAACGGGCGCAAGCGCCCGTCCGTCACCGGCCGCCCCGGCGTCTGCGGCACAAAGACAATGACGACAGAAACTTGCAGCATCGGCGGTGTGTCACATCCGAGCGCGGTTTTCGTGCACAACGACCCCGATTTCACCTGTACACTCATGGATCGGCAACGGGCCACGTCCACGGGAGGTCAAATCCCGACTCCTGCGAAGCGGCTCGAACGCCATACCGAATAGCCGTCGATCATGCCTCCGGGGAGGCCCGATCGGAGCAGAGCCCTCATCTCGACGAGACGGTGGAGGCAGCCGTTGAGACCGCCCAGCTCCTCGACCAGCGCTTCGTCCCTTCCCCGGATGGCATTCTCGACGCGTGCAATCTCGCGCCGGACGGCTGTGGCGGTCCCTGGCTGCCGGTTGGCTTCCTGGGTGGGGGCCGGACCGACCCAGTTTCCCAAGATCGTCCGTGCGCGTTCGAGTTCCCTCCGGGCGCCTGCGACCCCGACAGCGTCAACCGACAGGCCCCGCTGCTCCCTCAGCGCTTCCCAGAGCCGCTGATGCCGGTCGCGCCACGAACGGAGCGCCGTCGAGGTGTCGTAGCCGGGATCGGCGTGGACGAACACGGCGCGGCGGGAGTCGAGCGCCACGGGGCATCCCGCGCGGGAAGTAGCGCCGCGCACCCCCGGCCGCGCCCCGGTAGACCCGGACGGGCATGGCCGAGCGCTCGATGCCGAGCGCCTCGAACGCGGCGACCTTCTCCGCCTCGGTCGGGAGCCACGGCAGGTCCGGGTGCTCGATCACGTAGTCGGACGAGAGCAGGCGGCGCACGGCCACCTCCGTCGCGGTGATCCTCCGAAGGCGGATGCCTTCGGCCCCGGACGCCCGGTAGATGCCGCGCGCACAGATCCGGCAGACCCTCAGGTCTCCGACCGTCTCCTCGGCGGCGAGCCTTCTCCGTGTCAGGAACTGCACGAACCGGAGCGTCTTGAAGCGGTCGATGCCGAACCAGTCCGACAACTGGGAGCGGGTGAACACGCCGCCGTGCAGGCCCGCCAGCGCGATCCACTCGGCGCGGCGACCCGTCAATCCGAACGGCTCCAGCGCCCTCTCGCGTCCCTTCAGATGGTGGATCAACGCGACCGCCGTTCGTCGGGGGATTTGCGGTACATGAGGGTTCCCGCTCGCGCATTAGGATGGACTCCATGGTGGGTATCAGTGCCGGGTGATGGTGTCACCGCCAGTAGGAATCGGGAGAACGCCCTCGGCGGCGTCAAGCCGCGTCCGGGGGCCATACGTCCCGAGCCGGCCGATGTGGTCCCGGATACGGAACGGCCTCCGGCGATCGTTCCTCCATCGCTTCCCGTGGAGACCAAAGTGTTCGGGTGCGGTTCGAGCAGCCAACGGCGCGGGTGCCGCACAGTCATTTCCAATGCGGAGATGAGCCTGAACGCGGGGAGTTGTAGCGGGTGAGGGGAGAGCCGGGGTCTGGGGCGAGTGGAAGGTTGAGGGTGTGTGATTATCC
>VYAQ01000010.1 GCA_009844885.1 Gemmatimonadota bacterium | reverse complement strand
GCCCCCCGCTCCCCCCGTCCCGGAGGCCGCCGACACGGTCGAAGCGGCAGTCGCCGACAGCACGGAAGTGGAGCCGCCCGACACCGGTGAAGTGCCGGGGTCCGACAGCACCGAGGCGGAGCCGCCCCAGGCCGGCGAAGCCGCGGCGCCCGAGGCAGGCGAAGCCGTGTCGGCCGACAGCACCGTGGCCGATTCGGAGGGAGAGGCTGCCCCCGCCGAGGACCCGCCGCCTGTGGATTCGGTAAGTCCTCCGCCATACGACATCGAAGCACGCCGGTTCATGATCGATGGGCGCCGCTACTTCCGCGCGGCGGAAGACGTCGTCGTTTCGCGCGACTCCCTGAGGGCGGTCGGGGATTCGCTCGACTTCGACCAGGATCTGGGCACGATGTCCATTATCGGCGGGACACGCGTTGAGCAGAGCGGCTTCGAGTTGACGGCCGAGGTGGTGGAGGTCACACCCACCACGGGGTTGAGCGAGGAGATTCTCGCGCGCAGAAACGCAGAGCTGGTGGGGAGGGAAATGGTCATGAACGCTCCCGCCATTCGCATGTTTCTGGACAACGGGGCGGTCAACCGCCTGGTGGCGATCTCGTTGCTCCCTCCGATCGAACAGGAGGTCCTCGACACTACCGGGCTGTCGCCCGGGGACGCAGAGCGGGCGCGGGCCCTTGCGGCGGCCGAGGCACGCGCCGACACCGCGGAGGCTCAACCGGAGGATTCCATTGCCCAGCCCTCGGCCTTTGCCGACGAGTTCAAGCTGACGGCGGACTCGATCGACGTACAGTCCCCGGCCCAGCTCCTGGAGCTTGTCACCGCAGTGGGCTCGGCACGGGCCGAGGCGGCGCAGGCGGCTCCGGCCGGTTCGGAGGAACTGCCGGACATTGCCAGTCGCGACTGGATGGAGGGCAGTACCATCCTGGCCCACTTTGTCGCCGCGGATTCCGCGCCAACAGGGCAGGTGATCGGGGCGAACCGCTCGCGACTGGAGACCCTGACGGCGGTGGGTGAGGCTCGGAGCCTCTACCGCATGACCCCTTCGGACACGGCGACTGCCGAACCCGACGGCCCTCCGGCGTTACACTTAGTCGAAGGCAACCAGATCACGATTCATATGCGAGGGCGCGAAGTGGTGAAGATGGAGGTTGAAGGCCAGACCGTAGGCTACCACATGGAGCCGCTGCCACCGGGTTCGGCCGACGCGGCCGGGGATACCGCCGCTGCCGCGCTCGACTCGGCCAACGCGGCGCCCGATACCGCAGCTGCCGTGCTCGACTCGGCGGCCGTCTCGCCCGATTCAGCCGTAGCGACCCCGGATACCGCCACGGTCGCGCCGGATTCGGCCAGAGTACCTCCCGATACGCTTTTCTCACGCCCCCGCCCGGTTCTCTCGCGTCGGAGGAGCCGACGATGAGCAGCGGGGTGGCGGTTGCCGCGGCATCGACGCTCAAGGGCACGGGTCTGACCAAGATCTACAAGAAGCGCCGCGTCGTTTCCGAGGTGGACATCCAGGTCCAACAGCGCGAGATCGTCGCGCTTCTCGGGCCCAACGGGGCGGGGAAGACGACCACCTTCTACATGCTGGTCGGGCTGATCGCACCCGATGGCGGGCGCGTCCACCTGGACGAGACCTCGCTTACCGGGGTACCCATGTACAAGCGGGCACGGATGGGGGTCGGCTACCTGGCGCAGGAGCCATCGGTCTTCCGGCGCCTCACGGTCGAGCAAAACGTCCTGGCAATCCTGGAGACGCTCGACATTGGTCGCGACGAGCGGGCGGAACGGCTCGAGGAACTCCTGGGCGAGCTTTCGATCGGCCATCTGCGTAACGCGAAAGCCTACTCCCTTTCGGGCGGCGAGCGCCGCAGGCTGGAGATTACCCGTGCGCTGGTGCAGCGCCCGAAGTTCATGCTCCTCGACGAGCCGTTCGCCGGTATCGACCCCATCGCCCTGCACGATATCCAGGAAATCGTCTCCGGACTCAAGCACCGCGACATCGGCGTGATCATCTCGGACCACAACGTCGAGCAAACGCTGGAGATCGTAGACCGCGCATACATCATGCACGAAGGCAGGATCCGCGTGGCCGGGACCGTACCCGAACTCGTGTGGAACGACGAGGTCGCCGACCTCTACCTCGGACCGACCCTCACCGTCCGCATGAGATCGAGGTTCCCGCGCCCCGGAGGTTGAGCGTCCGGTGAGTACGATCAGGACGGGCCTGCACCAGAGCGCTCGCCTGCGGCAGGAAATGAAGACCAATCCCCGCCTGTACCAGGCGATGGATTTGTTGTACATGCCGCTTCTGGACCTCCAGACCCGACTCGAACAGGAGCTCCTGGAGAACCCGTTTCTGGAACTCTCCGAACCGGACAGCGACGAGGTAGACTGGGACGAGATCCTGCTCGACGACTTCGACGAGGGGGGATCGAGGGGGCACTATGAACCCCGTGAAGCGTATGAGCCGGTGGTGGTGGAGACACGTCATCTGCACGACTACCTGCGCGACCAGGTCGGCCTGCTGCATCTCAGCGAACGGCAACTCTGGATCGCAGAGGAGATCATCGGCAACATCGATGACGACGGCCTCCTGACCTGCTCGTTGCAGGATGTGGTGGACGGTCTCGACGGGTCGCGCGAGGAGATGCGGGACCTTGCGCTGGAACAGACAGGGAAGATCCCCGACGACGAGCAGCGCGACCGCGAACTGGCCGAAATCACAGCGCTCTTCGCCCCACCCGAGCCGTCCGAGGTGGAGTCGGCACTCCGTGTGGTCCAGTCGCTCGACCCCCCGGGCGTGGGAGCGCGTGGTCTGCGGGAGTGCCTGATGATTCAGCTCGGCCGGGCCGGACGCGAAGAGACGCTCGCGTACCGGATTGTTGCCGATCACTTCGAGGGCTTGCTGGGCCATCGATGGGTGGACATTGCGCGCGCCCTGGAGATCGCTCCGGGGAAGGTGCAGGACGCCGCGGACGAGATCGCAAAGCTCGATCCCAAGCCGGGCAGGCGGTATGCCGCCGACCCGGATCACTATGTCATTCCGGATCTCATCGTAGACAAGATCGGTGGCGAATACATGGTCTTCGCCAACGACACCGGGCTGCCCCGGCTGCGCCTTTCCCAGTCGTACCGTGACGTGGCCGCGGACAGGTCGAAGTTCGTGGGGCAGAACCGGGAATTCATCCACAACAAGCTGAACGCCGCCCAGTGGCTCATTCAGGTGATCGAACAGCGCCGGCAGACCATGCTGAAGGTGATGCGTTTCATAGTGGGGCGGCAGGAGGAGTACTTCGAGAGAGGCGTGCAGTACCTCAAG
This sequence comes from Gemmatimonadota bacterium, assembly GCA_009844885.1. Classification (GTDB taxonomy): domain Bacteria; phylum Gemmatimonadota; class Gemmatimonadetes; order Longimicrobiales; family Gaopeijiaceae; genus Bin94. The sequence goes on along the minus strand of VYAQ01000010.1, from coordinate 58,781 downwards.
CCGCTCACGCTGCGCGAGGTGGCGGATCACATCGAAATGGCCGAGTCGACGGTATCACGCGTGACGAACGACAAGTACGTCCAGTCGCCCAGTGGCGTGCATCCGCTCAAGTTCTTCTTCTCCGGCGGACTGCCAACGGTGACCGGAGAGGATGTTTCCACTCGCGGAGTGCAGGAGAAGATCCGCAACCTGATCGCGGACGAGGACTCCCGCCGTCCCCTGACGGACCAGGCCCTGGTCAACCTCCTGAAGAGCGAGGGAATCAAGATCGCGCGCCGCACGGTGGCCAAGTACCGGGACCAGCTGGGCCTGTTGCCCGCACGGATGAGAAAGCGCATCTAGATGGCCAACGTTGCCGCCGCCAGAGGCGCATCTCCGTCCGCCAGGGACGCCTACAGCGACTTCGCGCTGGTTGTCCCGGCCTACAACGAGGCCGAAAACGTACCGAGGCTGGTGCAGTCGATCCGCGACGCCTTCGAAGAGTTCGGGCTCTCGGGCGAGGTCCTGCTCGTCGATGACGGCTCAACCGACGGTACCGGAGAGCTGGCACGGACCGAGGGCGCCGGATGGCCCGCGCTGCGCGTCCTCGCCCACCGGGTCAACCTGGGTAAGACCGAGGCGCTGCTTACGGCGGCCGCGGCAACCCACAGGAAGTACCTGGTCCTCTTCGACGCGGATCTCCAGCATCTTCCCGCCGAAATCCCCCGCTTCCTCGACAAGCTCGCCGAAGGGTGGGACATCGTGACGGGCAGGAAGATCGGTGCTTACGACAAGCGGCTGGTCTCTTCGATCTATAACGCCGTGAGCCGGCGCATCTTCGCCGTGCCCGTGAGCGACCTCAACTCCATGAAGGCGTTCCGCGCCGACATCCTCGAGACCGTCCGGCTGCGGCACGACTGGCACCGCTTCTTCGTCGTCATGGCGCATCGAAGGGGGTTCACGGCCACCGAGATCGACATCGCGCTGTACCCGAGGGAGGCCGGGCAGTCCAAGTACTCCGGCAAGGGACGGGTCGTCGGAGCCGTACTGGACCTGATCGCCGTCTGGTTTCAACTGCGGCTCTCCCGCAGGCCGATGCTCGCTTTCGGCATCCCCGGCGTCTTCCTGATCGCCTCGGGCGTCCTGACCGGGCTCGCCGCGCTCTTCGCCCGATATGCCATGGGCGTGGGATTTCGGCCGCTTCTCTATCTCGTCATGCTGCTGGTAACGGTCGGCGTGCTGTTCTTCGTTGCGGGATTCCTCGCTGAGATGATCGCGTCGGTGCACGACGAACTCGACGCCGTCCGAAGCCGTCGCGGCGACCGCGGTGCAAAAGGGCAGGGATCGGGTGACCGGGACCGCTGAATTCGTCGCCCTTGCCCGCGAACCGCGCGCCCTCAGGTGACGATGTCTTCCACCAGGATCCTCTCCGTGATCGGAACCCGACCGGAGGCCATCAAGATGGCCCCGGTGATCCGGGCCCTGGAGGCACGCGGCGGCACCGAGCACCGGGTGGCCCTCACCGGCCAGCACACCGACATGGTGGATCAGGTGCTGCACGCCTTCCGGATCGAGCCGGATTACGATCTCGACCTGATGACGCCCGGACAGACCCTGTACGACATCGGCCACGCCTGCCTGGATGGCCTTCGGGACGTCGCCGCCGAATTCCGGCCCGATGTGACGATCGTCCAGGGCGATACGGCGACGGTCTTCTTCGCCGCGGTCGTAACCTTCTTCCAGGAGGGCAGGCTGGCTCATGTCGAGGCGGGCCTCAGAAGCCACGAGAAATGGGCGCCGTTCCCGGAGGAGATGCTGCGCCGGATGACCGATGCGGTGTCCGACTTCTGCTTTGCCCCGACCGCCGCCGCCGCCGCGAACCTGGTGGCGGAAGGGATCGCGTCCGAGCGGGTGTGGGTCACTGGGAACACCGTGGTGGACGCGCTCGAGGAGATGCGCTCCAATCCGCTCTCGTTGCGCAACGCCCGGGTGGCCGAATTGCCGGCACCCGGCCGTCGTCTCGTGCTCCTGACCGCGCACCGGCGCGAGTCGTTCGGTCGTCCTCTCGAACGCGTGTTCGAGGCCGTGGCCTCGCTTGTCGAACGTGTCGATGACGTTGACGTGCTCTATCCCGTGCACCCCAATCCGCGTGTGCGGGAGCCGGTGCGGCGAATCCTCGGCGATCACCCGAGGGTCCACCTGGCAGACCCGCTGGACTACGGCGACCTCGTCGCGGCGCTCGGCAAGGCGAGCCTGGTGCTGACCGATTCAGGCGGAATCCAGGAGGAGGCGCCGGCGTTCGGCGTGCATACCCTTGTGCTCAGGGAGGTGACCGAACGTCCGGAGGCCGTGCAGGCGGGTGCGGCCACACTGGTCGGCACCGATGCCGGGCGAATCCTGTCCGAAGCGACCAGGCACCTGGGCGGGAGGCAGACCGGACCCGCGCCGGCCAATCCATACGGAGACGGACGGGCCGGAGAGCGCATCGCGGACATTATCCTTGCGGAACTGAAGGGGATCCCCCGGGAAACAACGGACTGGGGCGGACCGTGAGGATCGTCGTGCACTGCGTGTACTACCCGCCCGAGGTGGGGGGGCTCGAGAGCCACGTGCACTACCTGTGCAGGGGACTCGCCAGGCGGGGCCATGACGTGACGGTGATCACGTCGCTGTCTCAGCCGGGCCTGGCAAGGGAAGAGGTCAGGGAAGGCATCCGCATACACCGCACACCGTTGCCGGCACGTACGCCGGTGGGCTGGTCCATCCATGCGGTAGGGTCGACGCCGCGTACCCGCGCAGCCGTACAGGGTGCCGACATCGTGCACGCGCAGGCGTTTCCGTCGCTCGTCCCGTGCGCCCTCGCGCTTGCGGGCAACAGCACACCGCTGCTTTGCACACTCCACACCTCCCATTTCCTGCGGCTCGCCAAGCGGCCGGTCGTGCGCACGGCACTTGGCAAGCTTCTCGAGCTGAGCGACTACAACTTCGCTGCCAGCAAGGAGATCGCGGATGTTGGCGAAGGGTTGAGCGGGTCGGTTTCAGTAGAGGTTGTGGTCAACGGAGTGGAAACTGATATCTTCCGGCCGGTACCGCCCGGCATCGAGCGCCGAGCGGGCCGGCGGCGCATCATTGTCCCCCGGCGCCTGTTTCCGAAGAACGGCGTGGAGTACTTCGTGCGGGCGTTGCCGACGATCCTGGCGGGCGCCGACGTGGAAGCGATGGTTGTGGGGGACGGACCGGAGCGTGAGCGGCTGGAGGCGATCGCCGGCGAGTTGGGCGTGGGAGACCGGATCGTGTTCCTCGGCGCGCGTCCCCACGCCGAGATGCCCGGACTGCTCTGCTCGGCGGACCTCTCGGTGTTTCCGTCGCTGATGGAGGCGACATCGGTCGCGGCGCTGGAATCCATGGCGTGCGGGGTGCCTGTCGCCGCTTCCGCTGTGGGCGGCCTGCCGCAGATCGTCGACGACGAGGTGGGCGGGCTCTTCGCGCCGGCGGATCCGGATGCTCTGGCCCATGCCGTTCTGCGCCTGCTGGACGAGGAAGGGCTCGCCAGGCGCGCGCGGACGGCCAGGAAACGCGTAGTGTCCCATTGGAGCAACGAGCGTCTGGTGGACCGGCACCTCGAGATCTACCGTGAGTTGCTGGAGAGACGCATATGACCAACGCACGACACTCGTCGGTGAATGTGCCGTGGTGGCTGACAGCCGGGATCTTCCTGTTGGTGACGGTGATCCTGTTCGGGGAGTTCATCTTCTCCGACCGGATGCTCTACGGCGGCGATACGCTCGCGCTGGGCTACATGGCGCGCGCCTTTTTCGCGGAACAGCTCGCAGCGGGTGACTTCCCGCTGTGGAATCCGCGGCTTCTTGGCGGAATCCCCTTCATCGAAGCCCTTTCCGCGGGTGACTCGATCTACCCCACGAGTCTCCTGTACTACATCATGGAGCCGTACCGGGCACTGGGCTGGAAGCTCGTCCTCCACGTGCTGGCCGGTGGGTTCTTCATGTACGGGTGGGCGCGCGGCCTGGGTCTGGAGCGCTCCGCGGCGACGCTTGGGGGACTCGCCTGGCTGATGGCTCCGGTCATCGTGACCCTCGTTCTGCCCGGCAATGACGGCAAGCTCATGGTGTCGTCCCTGGCCCCACTCGTCTTCTGGGCTGCCGATTCCGTCCTTCGCAGTCCCTCCGGCAGAACCGGTGCCGGACTCGCGGGCGCGGTCGCGCTGGCCAGCCTGACCACTCAGTTCCAGACGGCGTACTTCCTCTTCGGTTCCGTTGGCGCGTATGCAGTTTTCCGATCCGTGCGGCTCTGGCGGGGAAGGGGACAGGCTGCGCGCGGCTCCGGCCAACTCCGCGTCGCACTCTCGCGGTTCGGTCTGTTCCTTCTGTGCGCCGCCCTGGGCGCCGGGATTGCGAGCGTCCAGCTGATCCCGGCGGCCGAATACGTTACCGAGTCCTCCCGGCGCATTGCGACGACCCTCGAGGCCACGCCCGAAGAGGCAATCGCCTATTCGAGCTCCTGGTCGCTCCACCCGGAAGAGGTAGCGGGCCTGGTCGTTCCGGAGTTCGTCGGCAACAGCGGAGCGGACGCCGACTGGGCTCGCGGGACCTACTGGGGGCGAAACGCGTTCAAGGGCAACCACGAGTACCTCGGAATCCCCGTACTGCTGCTGGCCGTGTTCGCGCTATTCGGACAGCGTCGGAGGGCGCTCAGGTGGTTCATGGCGGCGATGAGTCTGCTATGGCTCCTCTTCGCGCTGGGTACCCACACGCCGGTGTGGCGCCTCTTCTACGAAGTGGTGCCGGGCATCTCGCTGTTCCGGGTTCCGTCCATAAGCGCGTTTCTGGTCAGCTTCGGCGCGACCACGCTGTTCGCATTCGGCGTCGACGACCTGGTGCGGGAGGCCCCTTCGCGCGTCGGCTTCTTCCGAACGAGGCGGGGACGGGCGCTGCTCGGCTGTCTCGGTCTGCTGGTCATCGGCTTCCTGCTGCAGTCGACGGGCGCGCTCGGCCGGATGTGGACCACGCTGGTGCATCCGGACGTGAGCCAGCGCGGTCTGGCGACGCTCTCGGCCGCCGCTCCCTTCGTCACCCGCGGCTTCGGGATCGCGGTCCTGCTGGCCGCCCTCACCATCGCCGCGCTGTGGGCCGGACTCGACCGCAAGATACCCCTCACGGCCGCGCTGGCCGCCCTGGGACTGCTCGTGGCCCTCGACCTCGGCCGCGTGGACCGGGCCTTCATCGACACCTGGGACTATCACGCCTGGGCGGCCACGGACAACAACACGCGCTTTCTGCAGGGCCGCCGGGAGTCCGGCCCACCGTTCCGGGTCGCGGATCTGCGCGGCGACGAACAGAACGTCGACCTGGCCATGTTCGGAGTGGACCTGTTCGCGGGGCATCACCCGAACGACCTGGCCCGGTACCGTCAGCTTCTCGGCCTGGAGGCGAGCCGCAGGGAAGGCACGAACACACGGCATCAGAACGTCCTGCGCCTGATGAACGTCAAGTACCTGGTCTGGCCGGAAGGCGCCGCGGGCGGACCTCCCTACGAGGGTGCGCCGCGCATGAGTTCGGCGCAGACCGGGAGGGGGCTCGAGGCGGTCTATGCCTACCCCGGACTGGATCGGGCCTGGCTCGCGGGAGCCACCACGGTCCTGGACGACGATCGCGCGCTCGAGCGGATCCTGTCGCGTGACTTCGATCCCGCGAGCGAGGCGGTTCTCTCCGCACCGGTTCCCCTGGCGCCCGTGGCCGATGCTTCGGGCTCGGTCGAGTGGGAGATGGACACCCCGGAACACCGCCGGCTCACGGTCCGGAGCAGCGGGCCGGCCCTGCTGGTGGTTTCCGAAAACTGGTTTCCGGGGTGGGAAGCCGAGGTCGATGGCCGGAGCATGCCTGTCCACCGCGTCAACCTTACGCTGCAGGCCGTAGAGATTCCCGGGCCCGGCGAACACAGCGTCACGCTCCGCTTCACGGCTCCCTCGGTGCAGAGCGCACTCCGGGTCACGATTGTTTGCGCACTGGCGACCCTGCTGGTCCTGGCGGCGTCCTTCGTCCCCGGACAGCTCTGGCGACGGAAACGGGATTGACGCTCTCCGGAGAGGGACGGGCGGGCTCGGGGCCGGGAAATCCGCGGCGCTGGGGCGTCGCGGTGGTGAAGGTTGCCATTGCCATCGCCCTGACATGGCTGATCTTGCGGGCCGCCGGCCTTCGACTGGCCGAGGCCGGGTCCAGCGTCGATTGGACGCTTCTCCGACCAAACATTCCCCTCCTGCTCCTCTCCGTCGGAGCCCTCTTCGCGGCATTTGCCCTGCAGGCCCGGTTGTGGGCGTGGCTCCTGACCCACTTCGGAGGACCGCCGGTGCGGCTTGCGGCGGCCACGGCGATGATCCTGGTCGCGAACATGGGCAGGTACATTCCGGGCAAGGTCTTCCAGCTGGCGGGCCTGGCCCTGCTTGCGAAGCGTGAAGGCGTATCCGGGGTGCAGGCCGGCGTGGCCGCGGTCACCGGACAGGTCCTGAATCTCCTGGCGGCCGCGCTGGTGGGCGGATGGGCGGCCTTGGCCGCCGGTTTGATATCGAAGGGGATCGGACTCGCCGCGGGATTGGCGGTCGTGTTTGCTGTCGCCGTTCTGGTCGGCGCGGGCGGAGCGGAGAGGGTGTTGCGCTGGTTGCTGAGGCGCAGCGGGCACGACGCGGAAGTGGCGCTGCCCGGATGGGGAGTCCTCGGCCTGTGTCTCGCAGGATACGTCCTGGGCTGGGCGGTCTATGGCCTTGCCTTTTTCTGGCTGGCCCGCGGCGCCGGTCTGGACATCCCGCTTGCCTCCGCCATCACAGCCTTCTCCGGCGCGTACTTCGTCGGCTACATTTCACTCGTACCGGGGGGTATCGGGGTCCGCGAAGGAGGCCTCACCCTTCTCCTCGCTCCGGTGCTGGGACCCCAGGTCAGCCTGATGCTGGCGGGCTTGCAGCGCGTGTGGATCACGGTTGGGGAGCTTTTGGGCGCGGTGGGCGGGGCCGTGCTGCTGAAGACGCGGGAGCGGGCATGACAGATTCGGGACGCGTGCTGGTCGTCATTCCCACGTACAACGAGCGCGACAACCTGCCGCGCATCGTGCCGCGCGTGCTTGACCAAGGGGATGCGTTTCACATCCTTGTGGTCGACGACAACTCGCCCGACGGAACCGGTGACGTCGCCGACAAGCTGGCGGCCGGCAACGAGCGTGTGGCCGTTCTTCACCGGCCTGGAAAGCAGGGCCTGGGCGCGGCTTACGTCGCGGGATTCACGTGGGGACTGAAGCGCGATTTCGACGTTTTCGTGGAGATGGACGCCGATCTGTCCCACCCGCCCGCGATCCTGCCCGTGATGCTGGACAAGATCCGGCGCGGCGTGGACGTCGTGGTGGGCTCCCGGTACGTCGACGGCCGGATCACGGTGGTGAACTGGCCAATGCGGCGCCTGATGATCAGCCTCTTCGGGTCGTGGTACGCGCGGGTGATCACCCGCCTTCCGGTCCGCGACGCGACCGGCGGTTTCAACGCTTTCCGGCGCCGTGTCCTGGAGCGCGTGCGGCTGGACCGGATCCAGTCGAACGGATACAGCTTTCAGATCGAGTTGAAGCTGAGGGCCTGGCGGGGGGGATTCGGGTTGCGCGAGGTGCCCATCGTCTTCACGGAACGGGACAGCGGCGAATCCAAGATGTCCAGGAGCATCATCTGGGAGGCCGTGTGGCGGGTCTGGAAGCTGCGCATCCTGGATCTGCTGGGACGCCTGTAGGCGGCAGCCCATGGCGCTCATCGATCTGTGCTACCGGTGTCCGCAGTGCGGCCACGACCCGATGGACGGGGAAGGCGACGCGGTCTGGTGCGCATCGTGTGGCATCTGGATCGAGCGCAGCCGCGGCCGACTCCTGCTGTCGCTTACCGAAGGTGACCAGCAGTTCGACGTCAGCGCGGCCGACCTGTGCCGGCGGATCGATGAACACGGCGGCCCGATCACCCGCGCGACGAGGGACGACGGTACGCTGGAATACTCGGCGCGCGCCCGGATTTCCTGGCGCGTCTCGGAGCAGGCGGTCCGGTATCGGGGCGTACTGCGAGGCTTTGTCGAGAGCATGGGCCCCCCGGCCCCCGGCACGGTCACTGTCGACCGCGACCGGGTACACGTGGACGCGGGCGGCCGGCACGCCGGCAGCTGGCGCCATCTGGACCTCGGCGCCGTGCAGGCGTCCTCCTCGTCGCTGCAGCTCTCCCTGCCGGACGACCAGCTCGTGCAGTTCCGCTTCGAGGACGACTCGCCAAGGCGCTGGGAGACCCTGATGCGACGGCTGATCACCGACGCGTACGAGCGCGCCGGCCGGGGCGGGGTGGTGGAATTCCAGCCCAGGATCGTGACCGGATGGTAAGCGGCTGGTACGCATTCTTCCGGGTAGCGCTCAGGTGGATCGGGAGGGTGCTCACGCGGTGCCGCGTGTCGGGCAGGTCGCACATCCCCCGGGAGGGCCCCTTCATCCTGGTCGCGAACCACGAGAGCATCCTCGATCCGCTGCTCATCCAGACGAACTGCCGCCGTACCGTCCATTTCTTCGCCAAGAGCACGCAGTTCGGGGCAAACGCCGTGTTCCGCTGGTTCCTTCCCCGCGTTGCGGCCATTCCCGCCCGCCGGTACAGGGTCGATCCGCAGTCGGTCCGCACCGCGCTCAGGGCCCTGGAGCGCGGCGATGGCGTGGGGATCTACCTGGAGGGCGAGCGCAGCTGGGAGGGTGCGCTGCGGCCCTTTCGGCGGGGGTCCATCCGCCTGATCCTCAAGGCCGGCGTCCCCGTCGTGCCGTGCCACGTGTCCGGCACCTACGACGCCTGGCCCCGGTGGACGCGGTCACGTTGGCGGTCGACCGTGCACGTTCGCTACGGCGAGCCGCTTCACTTCGGCGTGCACGAAACGCGCGGCGCACGCGAATCGGCGCTGGAGCCCGCCGCCGACCGCCTGCGACAGGCCCTGCTCGCGCTGGCCGGCGAGCGGCCCGACCGACCGTGGCCCACTGGCGCCTGACGCCGTACCCAGCGAGTATTCCGGTCATGCGCTCAGCACTTCTGTGGGTCTCGGAGAACAAGTGGTGCAGCACCGCGCTACCTCGGTACGGGTTTGTGCGAAGGGCCGTACGCAGGTTCATGCCCGGCGAAACCCTGGGGCACGCGCTCGACGCGGCCAGGGTGCTGGAGCGGGGGCAGGGGATTCCGACGCTGATCACCTTCCTCGGCGAGAACGTCGCGGATCGGGCCGAGGCCAGGGCGGTCGCCGATCACTACGTACAGGCCGCCGCCGAAGTCGCCTCGCGTGGTCTCGACGCCGAGCTGTCCGTGAAACCCACCCACCTGGGGCTCGATCTGGGGCTCGACGTTGCGGAAGAGAACCTGCGTCTGATCACCCGTTCGGCCGAGGCCCACGGGAACTGGGTCTGGATCGACATGGAGTACAGCCGCTACGTGGATCCGACCCTGGATCTCTACCGCTCCATCCGCGCCGACCACGCCAGATTCGGCATCTGTCTGCAGTCCTACCTCTACCGCACCCCGGCGGACCTGGAGTCGCTCATCCCCATGGGTCCCGCCATACGGATGGTGAAGGGCGCATACGCCGAACCCGCCGAAATCGCGTTTCCGGAAAAGCGCGACGTCGACCAGGCGTTCTTCGACCTGACGACGCGCATGCTCGCGCCGGACGCGCTCGAGGCGGGAATGCGCGCGGGGTTGGCCACCCACGACACGTCGCTGATCGCGCGCATCGACGAATGGGCCCAGTCGAACGGTGTCCCGCCCGAAGCCTACGAATACCAGATGCTCTACGGCATCTCCCAGCGCGAGCAGATTCGTTTGGCCGGGCGGGGGCGGGGGGTCCGAGTCCTCATCAGCTACGGCGAACACTGGTTCCCGTGGTACGTGAGGCGATTGGCCGAACGCCCTGCCAACGTTGCCTTTGTCGTCCGCAGCATGCTTCCATGGTGAAAAGCAAATGAACACAGATCTTCGTCCGCGCTCCGGCATTCGTCCGCTTTCCCGCAAACGTCCGCGCTCCCGCCGATGGGTCGGCCTGTCCGTCGTGTCGGCATGCCTCGTGGGCGTCGCGTGCGAAACCCCAGAGGACCAACGGGTCGTTGCCGCCCGGGCGCTGCTGGACTCGGTGATGGAGGCAAACTCGATCCCCGGTCTGTCCGTGGCCGTTGGCAGGGGATCACAAGTCATTTGGTCAGAAGGTTTTGGATATTCCGATCTGACTCATGACGTAATGGTAACTCCCTCGACAAAGTTCCGTGTCGGAAGCGTGTCCAAGCCGATCACGGCAGCAGCCATCGGCGTCCTGTTGGAAGCGGGTGCACTGGACCTGGACGCGCCGGTGCAGACATACGTGCCGTCCTTTCCGGAGAAACAGTGGCCAGTGACCACGAGGCTGCTGGCGGGACACCTGGGAGGAATCCGGCACTACCAGGGGGACGAGAACTTCTCCTCGGTGCGTTACCCAACGGTCCTTTCCGGCCTCACGATCTTCCAGGACGACCCGCTTATCAACGAGCCCGGCACCGAGTACTCGTACTCGTCGTACGCGTGGAACCTGATCAGCGCGGTGATCGCGGGCGCGAGTGGCGAGGCGTTTCTAAGCTACATGGACAGGGTGGTGTTCGATCCGCTGGGGATGGACGAGACGGTCGCGGGCCACACGGACAGCATCATCCCGAACCGGACGCGGTTCTACGTCGTTTCGCCCGCGGGGAAGGTCCTGAATGCACCGTACGTGGACAACAGCTACAAGTGGGCTGGCGGGGGATTCCTGTCGACACCCGAAGATCTGCTCCGTTTTGCGAACGGCCACCTGGAGCCGGGCTTCCTGCAGGCGGAGACGCTGGAAGTGCTGTTCACCTCGCAGACAACCCGGGACGGGACCGAGACGGGATACGGCGTGGGCTGGAGCTCCGGTGCCAACGCGCACGGCGAGCGAATCGTCTCGCACGGCGGTGGATCAGTTGGGGGGCGCACGATGCTGACGATGAACCGGGACACCGGGATCATCGTGGCCATCGTTGCGAACCTGTCGAGCGCGCCCATGACGAGGGAACTGGCAGGGCGCATCGAGGAGTTGTTCCGGTAGGCCTACTTCGGTTGCGTCTGGGGTGGGTTGGGGATCCGGGGTAGGGATCCCCAGGCGGTTTGTAGGGAAAGGCGAGGCGATTGCTGGCCACATCGAGGCCGAAAGGCATCGCTTTACATAATACATATTATGCGACGTTTCGGGTTCGTGCGGGCAAACGAGGCGTAAACGTCGGCTCATTCCGTCGTTCTCAGGGACCCCGGAGCGCCACCAGTGCGGCCCTCCCCAGTGCGGCCAGCCCGGCGTTGGGCCCCTGGCGCGGCCCCCTAGTTCAGCGCCGCCTCCGCCTCCGCCCGGCGCATCTCCACGAGGCCCCGGTCCGGATCCGCCTCGTCCATCTCCTCCAGCAGGCGGTCGTAGAGGTCCACCGCGGCCTCATGATCGCCCTGAGCGGCCCGCAGCCGGGCCTCGTCCGCAAGCGCGTCGCGCACCAGGAAGCTCAGCCTCGCGCGGTCGGCAAGGCGTTCGTACAGGCCTTCGGCTGCCTGGAGATTGCCGGCGTCTTCGGAGATGGCGGCGAGCAGCGCCGCCGCCTGGGCCCCCAGCGGACTCCCGACATCGCCCGCGATCGGCTCGAGCACCTCCACCGCAGCGTCCAGATCACCCAGATCCGCCGTCACCTGACCCAGCGTGAGGCGTGCCTCGCCCGCCGCCGACGTGCTGCCGAAACGCTCCAGGTACACCTGCAGGTCGGCCTGAACGCCCTCCTGGTCCCCCGCGTCGAGGCGCATCTGCAATTGCTCGAGTTCCGCGGCCGCGGCAAAGCCCAGGTCTTCCCGGTACCTGGCGTAGTAGACGAGGGCGACGATGCCCAAGCCCACCAGTATGACTCCCGCGGTAAGCGTCGGCCGGTTGCGCTGGGCCCAGTTGCTGACTTCCAGCGTCTTGGCGACGAAAGCGTCTTCCTGGTCGGCCGGATTGACGGGCTTGCTGGGTCGGGACCCGGGTTTGCGATATTTTGTCATTGGATAATCGTCGCTTAGCCTGGCTTTTCGGTGTATCGTGGACGACCTGCAACCAACACTAATCGCAAGGCCGAATGCGGGTCAACGGTTGATCGGCCCCGTGCTGGCCTGTGCCCTGCTCGCGGCCTGCGCGGATCCCCCGATTCCGTCCCGGATCGAGATCTCGCCCTCTCTGGCCAACGCCGACGTGGTGGGCGCCACCATTCAGTACACCGGCCGCGTGATCGACGACCAGGAGCGCGAGATCGTGGGTGCGGCCGTCACCTGGTCATCACTCGATCCGGCGGTTGCCACGATTTCCGCAGGCGGATTGGCCACGGTCACCGGCCAGGGCGAGGTCAGGCTGCGGGCCACGCACCAGGCCATTTCGGCGTCGGCGCTGCTGGTGGTCGAACTGAGGCCGGTCCGTCTCGCGAAGGTCGCCGGCGACGGACAAACGGCGCCCGCGCTTTCGATTCTCCCGGACAATCCCACGGTGCGCGTGGAGGATGGCAGCGGAGCCCCGATCCCGGACGTACCAGTGACCTTCGAGGTGACCTCGGGTGGCGGCCAGATCGTGCCGCGGACCGGTGTGACGAATGCCGTCGGAGAGGCGTCCACGCGCTGGACGCTGGGCGAGACGGTGGGTCCGCAATCGCTGCGGGCGACCGCCGGGCGGCTGGAGGCCGGCTTTGTGGTGACCGCGACGGCGCCGTTGCTGTCGATTCGAACGACGCAGCTGAGGCGCGGGCGGGCGTCGCTGAGCTACTCGGCGACGCTGGACGTCATCGGAGGGACGCCGCCGCTGGTGTGGTCCGCCGACGAGGGTTCCCTTCCCTCCGGACTGCAGCTCGACAGCCTCGGGGTCATCTCCGGAACCGCGGCCGTGGCGGGATTCCACGTCTTCACCGTCCACGTTCAGGACGCGGCGGGCAACCGGGCCATGGGCGAAGTGGGCCTGCGCGTGTGCGAGGCGCCGCTGGCGCTTGAGCCGGGGGGCGTGGTCGGCTTCGAGCCACTGGGTGGGCTGATGCCGTGTCCTCCCTTCCTTCCCGCGGGCGCCGAGGGCGACACGTACCGAATGGCCGTGGTCCGCACGGACCTTTCCCGCGGCGGGCCACTGGCACATGCGGTCGTCTCTGTGGTGGAACACGGTGCTCCGCCCGTCGCCCAGCCACAGGCACGTGAAGGGCCGGAAACCGGCGTCCGCCGCCCCCCTGAATTGCCGGCGGGGCTGGCCGCGGGCGTCGAGCTGGCGAATGCCACGGCTCGCTGGCAAGCCAGGCTACAGGCACAGGCGCAGCAGCTCCTGCGGCAACTCGGCTCCGGCAGTGTACTCCCGGATCTGCGGCCGCCCGCAGAAGATGCGGCCGCGTCCGTCCGTGTCGATCCGCCCGCGGAACGGCTGCTCTTCCGTCCCTACGACGGCGAACGCTCGAGCGAGGCATGCCGGGAGCCGGCGCCCGTCCTCACGCCCGCGCTGCTCGTCGCCTACAACGACCACCTCGCCATCTACCAGGACTCCGCGCAGCGGGACACCGACCCCGTCCGGACCGAAGACGCGACCCAGGTCCTGGACTACTACACCGCCTACGGGGCCGACACGATCGAGGAATACTTCGGCGGCGTGGCCGACATCAACGGCGACGGCAGGGTCAACGTGTTCGTGTCGCCCGCGGTGGAGGACGAGTTCGCGGCATTCGTCTGGCCGGGGGACTTCATCAACACCGCGCAGTGCTCGTGGTCGAACCAGATGGAGCTCATCTACTTCAACGAGAGCATGTTCCATGCGGTCGGCGGCGCTCCGGACGACGGGCACTACCAGGCATTGGCCACCATGGTCCACGAGATGAAGCACGTGAGCTCGCTGTACCGGCGTTCCCGGGCCGGCAGGTACCATCCGAGCTGGATCGAGGAAGGGACCGCCGAGATCGCCGGCGAGATCTCGTCACGCAAGGCCATGGAGGCCGTGGGGGGTGTGGCTCAGGGCGCCCTGCTCACGCGCGCGGCGTACCCGCCGAGGGACGGCTCGATCATCACGCCCGAGAACTACGGAATGCTCTTGCGGCTCGCACGGACATCGCGCTCATACACCGCGCCAGTGAATTCGCTCACGAGCAACCCCGTGGACGCGCACACCTACTACGGCACCTCCTGGCACTTTCACCGATTCCTGGGCGACGCGTACGGGAACGCCGCCGCGACAGAGGACGGCGCCCTCTTCAAATCCCTCAACGACACGACGGCACCGCCCGGGCCCGAAGGCATCCGAATCGTTACCGGCAAGAGCGTGGAGCAGCACCTGGAGGACTTTGCGGCGGCCATGATGCTGAACGGCACCGGGGCCCCGCCTCCCGAGCACTCCTTCACGACCTACGACTTCCGGTCGGCCACCTTCGAGCTGTTCCGCCCCGGCCGCACACGGGGCCCGAACCTGCGGAATTCGAAACCGCCACCTATTCCGGCGATTTGGCGCCCGCCGGCATCCGCTTCCACGATTTCGTGTCCGATGGGGATGGAGACGGGGTGGACGTGGAAGTGTCGGTCACCGGAGGCACCGCCAGGGTCGTGATCGTGCGACTGCGATGAGTGGACTAGACTAAGTGGACTAAGTCAAGTCATGGAGATCCCTCGGCCTCCGCGGTGGCCTGGTCGATTGTGCCGCGCTGCGGCACGGTGCGCCCGTTGGGACGGAAGGCCAGGAGGTCGTCCTGGTGGTTCTCGTTGCAGCTGGTGGAACCGGTTTCGAGCTGGATGGTGACGTGCCGCACATTGAACTCCCCATAGGCAATCTCACGCAGACGATTCAGAATCGTGTCGTCCCCGGCCTGTAGCTCGTAGCCCGCTTTCACCGTCACGTGTGCGGTCAGCGCCTCATACCCGGGAGCGAGGGTCCAGGCGTGAATGTCGTGGACGCGGTCGACTCCCTCGACCTCTTCGAACCTCCGGCACACGCTGTCCAGATCGATATGGTCCGGCGCTCCCTCCAGCAGGACATGCACGACCTTGGCAAGCAGCCGCCAGGTGCTTACCAGGATGAGGACGCCGATCAGCACGCTGAGGATGGGGTCCGCGATGTGCCAACCGAACGCCCACACGAGCACGCCCGACACGACCACGGCGACCGATCCGAGGAGATCGGCGATGACGTGCCGATAGGCGCCCTCCACGTTGACGCTGTGCCTGGCTGAACGTCGCAGGATCGATGCGGCGACGATGTTGACGACCAGCCCAACCGAGCCGATCCCCAGCACGATGCCTCCCCGCACCTGGGGCGTGCTCGTGAAGCGGCCGTACGCCTCGATGAGGATCCACACCGAAACGGCCCAGAGGGTCAATCCGTTGATGAGCGCGGCCAGGATCTCCAGGCGATGGTATCCGAAGGTGTGCCGGCGCGACGCGGCCCGCGTGGAGAAGTGCATCGCGGCGAGCGCGAGACCGATGGACGCGGCATCGGTGAGCATGTGTCCCGCGTCGGCGATCAGGGCCAGGCTGCCGGAGATGATGCCGCCAATGATCTCGGCGACCATGTATCCCACGATCAGGACGAGCGCCAGCGTCAGGTCGCGCTTGCCGGCCTCGCGCAACTCATGCGAATGGTCGTGGTCGCGTGTCATCGGCTCAGCCGCCAGTCACCAGGTCCTTGAGCAGCGAGCGATCCACGTTTCCCCCCGAGACGATGACGGCCGCCGGACCTTGTGGCCGGTAGCGCCCGGACCACAGTGCGGCGAGTCCGACGGCGCCGCCACCCTCCACGACCAGGCGGTGTTCGCGGAACGCGCGCGCCACGGCCGCCCTGATGTCGCTCTCTTCCACGACCACGTGCTCGTCGATGACGCTCCCGCAGATCGCGAAGGTGAGTCGGTTGTCGAGTCCGATCCCTCCGGAAAGCGCCGAAGCGATCGTTTCTTCGTCGGGCAGCTCGATGGGGTGGCCGGTCTCCAGGCTGCGGAACATGACGCGGGCACGGCGGGCCGATACGGCGACCAACCGAACGCCCCGGTCACGGAGGGCCAGGCCGACTCCGGCCGCCAGCCCTCCGCCCGACAGGGGCACGATGACTTCTTCGACGTCCGGCAGCTGGCGGGCGAGCTCCACGCCCAGGGTCCCCTGCCCTTCGATCACGTCCGGGTCGTCGAATGCATGGACAAGCGCCATTCCGGCCGTTTCGGCCATTGTCCTGGCGCGCTCCTCCGCTTCGTCGTAGGAGGGGCCGGCCATGACGACCCGGGCCCCGGTTGCCCGGATCGCCCGCAGCTTGGACGGATCCACCCAGTCGGGCACACAGATCGTCGCAGGCGTGCCCAGCCGTGCGGCCACCGTCGCCACCGCGCGGCCGTGATTGCCCGACGAGGCGGCGACCACCCCCGCCTCGCGCTCTTGCGCGCTCAGCTTGTGCAGCCGGTTCGCCGCCCCGCGCACCTTGAACGACCCGGTGTGCTGGAGCGACTCGAGCTTCATGCAGGCCGGCGGCCCGCCCGGCAGATCCAGGGGGATGACCGGCGTGCGCCACGCATGCGGCCGCACCCTCGCGAGCGCGCCCGTGAAGTCCAGGTTCCCTGTCAACGGCCTCTTCGGCGGCTTCGTCGATGGCCTAGTCGCGCGCCTCCACGGCTACGAAATGATCCGCTGTCCCTCGACGAGCTTGACCACCCAGAGCCCCGAATTCAGGTCCGACGTGAAGATGTGGCCCTTGTGGATCTGGGCGCCCCAGGTCATCCCCCAGTTGGGAACGGTCGTCTCCGAGTCCGTCGTCTTGAGCACGGCGATTTCGCGTCCCTGCCGATAGAGGTCCCCGCGCAGCTCGCCGGAGATGTCGAGGACTCTGAGGCCGGCCTGGTAGTACCCGACGTAGAGCCGGTCGCCCTCCACCCAGATGTTGTGCGCCCCGGCCTCGGGAACCTCGTAGCGGGCAACCTCGACCGGGTTTTCCGGGTCCACCATGTCCAGCACGTGGATGTAGCCGCGCGCCTCGATCGGCGCGTCCTCGTCCCAGTCGTCCGGGAAGATCTCGTCGCCCACGAAGAGGTAGCGCCCCGCACGCCACGCCGTGTGCGTGTTGCCGATCGGGTACTTGTAGCGGGACACGAAGGCGGGCTCGGTGGGCGTGCCGCCGTGGGTACCGGCGCCCACGTCCAGCATGACCGCGCCGTCGTCCCAGTACGAGAGGTAGGCGTATCCGTCCTGGACGATGACGTCGTGGAGCGACTTCGTGTCCGACGGCGGCAGTCCCCAGCGGCCGATCTCGTCCGGCGCGGCCGGGTCCGAGATGTCGATGATGTGAATGTCGCGGGTGCCGTTGTGAACCGCGTAGACCAGATCCCCCTCGACCCAGACGTTGTGGACCCCCCCGGGCACCGTGCGCTTGTATTCGGAGATGATGGTGGGGTGGGCGGGATCCGCCAGATCGAGGATCACGATGCCGTTACGGCGGTCGGAAGCGCCCTCTCGGGTCAGGATGCCGATGCGGTTGTTGGAGTGGATCTTGACGTCGTTGATGCGTCTCGCGTCCAGCTGGACCGAGTCGGTGAGGACGGGCGAAGACGGATCGGTCACGTCCCAGGCCTTCATCCAGTCGTACATGAAGGTGCCCACGTAGGCGTAGTCGCGGCCGTCGACTCCCTCGAACACCCACGTGTCGCCGGAGTGGTGGTCCGCGGCGGCGCCCCGTCCGACCCTGACCAGCTCGGCCTCCGCGATGCGGGTCGTGACCTCGGCCGTCGCGACGGCGGCGCGACCCTCGCCGTAGATGGCGGTGATGCGATAGGTGCCCGGACGCTCGGCCACGAACACGCCCTCGGCGCCCTCGGTCTCGATCTGCGCGCCGGCCCCGCTCACGCTCCACTCCGGGTAGAGCGGCACGGACCCTTCCGCGCGGAAGCGGACGACGTCGCCCGTGCGGGCCTCGACTTCGGCGGGGGTGACGACGACCTGGCCGGGGTCCCCTTCCCCGACGGTGACGGTCGCGGTGGCGCGCGCCTCTCCGGCGGACACCGTGATGACGGCCTGGCCCGCACCGCGCGCATGCACGCGCCCCATCGCGTCGACGGCGGCCACGGCGTCGTTGCTCGAGGAGAACGCGAGGGACGGGCCACGCAGCGTCTCGCCGTCCGTGCCCCGCGCCACCACGCTCACCGGTGCGCTCGTGCCGACGACCAGTTCGGCGACCGGCATGCCGGCTTCCAGGCTGGCGACGGGCTGCGCCCGCACGACGACGGTCGCGAAGGCCATCACGTTCCCCGACCGCGCGGCGATGCGCGCTTCGCCTGCCGAGACCGCGGTCACCTGCCCCGCCTGGTCGACGGCCGCGACTTCTGGGGTCATCGCGATCCAGCGGATCGGGGCGTCGGCCAGCACCGATCCGTTTTCGTCGCGGACGGTGGCCGTGACCGTGACGGTCTCGCCGACGTCAAGGGTCAGTCCGGCGGGATCGAGGTCGATCCGGTCGGGTCCCATCTGGGCACCCGCCAGGAGAAGCAGAATCGTGCTCGTGGTCATCGGTCGGCATCCTCTTCGGTGGCGAACAACGTGTGGGGCGCGGTGGGCACGGCGTCGCCCGAGCGTCGGCCTGACCCTCGGGCTCTCCGTCTCCACAGTGCGCAGCCACAAGATAGACCGTGGCGTGTCTCAGCAGCTAGTTGCGACCGATCTCGACATCGGCGATGTCGTACCAGTCGATGCCCCTGGGCGCAATGCCGTTCTGGTCGGGCTGGCGCTCGACGAGCGCAACAAGGGTCGAACCGAGAATGTCGTAGCCTACCAGTCGGTCCCGTATCTGGACTGCACCAGCGTACTCGGTGCCGACCCAGACCTCAAAGTAGGAGAAAGTGTCGCGATTGCGGGTCGTTGCGACCCAGAGACGGCCGTAGCCATCGTAGGCGAAGGTTCGAGAACCGTGGAACCACCTCTTCGGCCGCTCGCGGAACCCCATGGCGTAGGGCTCCATGGCGGACTGGGGCAGCGACATAGCGCCGCCGAGGCGCGCCATGTCGTAGAGATAGGCTTCAACGTCGCGTTCGTTCGGAAGTTCGCCGGAATAGGTGGGCATAGCGACAACCTTGGCAGTCTCGGCATTCCGATCATCGAGAAACACAAGGTCGCTGTCGCAGGCCCAGAACACATAGCCGCCATTTGGCCGCGGCATACCCGTACCGACGCTTCCGCATTCCGTAGGGGCGATCCCATAGATGCTGCGCTGCCAAACGATGTCCCCAGAGGAGCGATCCAGAAGTTGGATTTCCACTTCCGGGCCGCGGGGGCCCATCCCGAGCCCGACCTCACCGTAGAGCACTGTGCCCCAAGCTCCGTGAATCCAGTAGGGCCCGCGCAACGTGATGTCGGATAGAAGGGCGCCCGTGGGTTCGAATACGGTCAGCCGGGCGCGGCGGCGATCGTAGACCGCAACCGAGGCTCCCGTGTCCCTGAAGAGGTGAACGGGATTCAGGAACTCTGCAGGCCCTTCGCCTTGAGCCCCAAAAACGCCAATGGGCGTCCCGTTCGAGTCGGTACATAGTATGCGGAATTCGAAGGACTCGATGACGCACACGGTTTCGTTGCCGATCAGAGCAACGGACTTGTTGTCACTCAGAGGAGCCGGGGTTGCGGCGAACGGGGCGAGGCCAACCAGCTCGGCGTTTTCGTCTTTGGAGGCGCATACACTCGTGGCCACCGCAAACAAAAGTGTGGCCACGAGTGCTCGGACGCGTGGTCCGCTCGGACGATCCCGGCCCAGAAGGCGGGGTCGAGGGGTCAATGCCCTCAGAGGCGGTTTCTGGCCGTTTTTCGGCTCGGTTTCCGAGCAGCTAGTTGCGGCCGAAATCGACATCGGCGACATCGTACCAGTCGATGCCCCTGGGCGCAATGCCGTTCTGGTCCGGCTGGCGCTCCACCAGGACAGCAAGAGTCGAATCCAATAGGTCGTAACCCATCAGCCGTCCCCGGATCTGGACTGCACCGAGGTATTCCGTGTCGGCCCAGATGTCGAAGTAGGAGTGGGTATCGCGGTCTCGGGTCGTGGCCACCCATATACGGTCTTGGCTATCGAACTTGAATATGCCCGGGCCATGGAACCAACTCTTAGGCCTTTCGCGGAACGCCGCCGCGTATGGTTCCATCGCGGAAGGAGGGACGGCCCCACCGCCGAGCCTTGCCACATCTGAGAGATATGCGTCAACATCGCGTTGACCAGGAAGTTCCACCCGGTGCGCGGGCGATTCAACGACCAGGGCGGCGGCCGAATCCAGGTCGGCGAGGAACACGAGATCTTTCTTGCACGCCTGAAGTACATATCCTCCACCGGGCCGAGGATATAATGAACCAACGTTCCCACACTCGGTTCTCGCCGTTTCGTAGATGCTACGCCGCCATATGATCTCGCCCGAGGTGAGATTCAACACCTGGTTCTCCACCTCTGGCGGGCCGTTGGGCCGCGGCCCGAATCCAACAGATCCGTGCACCCGGTTCCCGTGCAATGCGGTAATCCATATCGGTGCGGGAGACGAGATCTTGGACAGGGTAACGCTTCCGGTGGCCGCAAACATCGTCAGCCTCGCCAGTTTCGGGTCGAACACCGCCACCGTTCCGGCGGATTGCCGGAAAATCGACGCCGGATTTCTGAACTCCCCAGGCCCCTCGCCCTGGCTGCCGAGGCGGCGCACGGTTGCTCCGGCGGGATCGATGCACACCACCCGATACTCGAACGACTCGATAATGCAAGCCGTCTGTGGGTCGGCCAACGCTATATACGTATTGTCGCTAAGTGGCGCCGGTGAATGGCCGATCAAGCGTGGAGTAAGCGCCTCGGGATGCTCGGCTTCCGCGCCACAGCCGAGGGTCGCCAACGCCAGGACCAAGCCCAGCGCCCGGCTCGGCGCCCACCAGCGACCGCCCTGGCTCAAGACAACTACGACCGGCGGTCGCGCAGCGAACGGAACAAACAGGCCGAAGGAGGAGAAAAGGGCTGCGGCGAGAAGCGTACGCTTGGTCACGCGGGATCGCTCCGTGTGAAGAGGAGTGGAAGGTGTCGGAGGAAGCGGTGGGTGTATCCTGGAGAGAGCAGTATGATCGGCGGTGGACGAGCCGTCCAGGTGGGAGTACCGAGGGGTCTGTCCCGCTGCCGATTAACACACGTAAACGACATACATCGAGCGGCGGAATCGTGTAAGTTCAAGCAGTCCCCGTAGCTCAGGTGGATAGAGCGACTGCCTCCTAAGCAGTAGGCCCCAGGTTCGAGTCCTGGCGGGGACATTGGGTGGGGGATGGAGGAGGGTTCGGAAGAACACCCGCCCCATCACCACACCGCCGACAGCCGCAGATGGCCGCCGTCGAACGGCGCCCGCCCGAAGTTGTCCAGGTCCCAGCTGCCCCCGGCCGTCACCTCGAAGCCCGACCGGAACCGGTGGCCCGCTTCCGTGATCAGTCGATGATTCTGCGCGGTGAGCCAGGGCGCCAGGAAGCCCGCGTCGCGGTCCAGAAGGGCGTAGGCCAGGCGGCTCGTCCATCCCGCCTCCGGGTACCGGACGAGGGCGGCACGGGCGAAGACCCCACGATCACGGTGCTGGCGGGGAGCGCCCCCTTCCGGCGTGCGCCATTCGGGTCGCCGCACCCGCTCCAGCTCCGTCTCGACCGCCCACGCCGGGCTCAGGCGGGTCCGCGCGCGGGCACCCACGGTCACCGTCTGCTCGCGCAGAGTGAAGCCGAGCCCGCTCGCGGGCGCCTGCCGCTCGGTGTCCGCCCTCGCCCAGGTGCCGTACAGCGCCAACGTCACGCGCTCGAGCGGAGTGACCTGGAGGAGTCCTCCCAGGAATGCGACCCGTTCGAACTGAATGAACGGCGCCAGACCGGTGGCCGGAAAGGTCACCTCTACCTCGCTTCTTCGGCTCGATCCCGCGTGCAGTTCCGCTCGCCAGCGTGACGCCGTGGCGCTCAGGGTCGTGCGCGCGGCGAGGGGAGCCCCCGCTTGGTCATAGTGGGCGTCCACCTCGTCCGCCCTCACTCCCAGGCCCTGGAAGATCGCTTCGTTGAAGGCGTCGAGCGCTGCGAGGCGCACCTCCAGCGTCCAGCTCCGGTCTTCCCTGTCTCTCCAGGAGCGTGCCAGCGCGACCTCCACGTCTGCGGACGGCTTGAAGTAGTGGACGCCGATCCCGACCTGCACGGTCCACGGCGTCCCGAGCATGTCGCGCCAGCGCACGCCGACCCGCGGGTAGTCGCGCCGTGCCGTGAGCGATCGCTCTCGGCGGTAGCGTGCCACCAGGTCCACGGGGCCGGACACGTGGATCTCCTGACGCCAGTCCACGACGTTGAGGATGTGCGGATGGCTGATCGAGGCCCCGGCAACCCGAAAGCCGTTGGGCTGCTCGGCCCAGCGCGCGTCTTCACCGGGGTGGAAGAGGCTCCCGCGGATCTCCAGCTCGTACTCGTGGTGGATTTCAGGGTTGAATCGCTGGAAGATGCCCTCCTCTGCCAGACGGCCGTAGTAGGCACCGTCGCGGTCGAGCAGGGACAGCCACACCTGATCCGCCCACGCCGCGAGCGTCGCGACAGCCGCCGAATCGGTCTCGGCCACAGGGGAATCCGCGGATGGCTCTGCGTGGGACTGCGCACGGAGCGACGCCGCGGCGACGAGGGAGACTACAGCTAGCAGGGCGGCTGCGGCCTTGATCCGTCCGATCGCGTGCTTGAGCGTCATCCTCTGGCTCCGCGCTTCGTCGTTCCTGCCGCTAAGGCGTGCCCGCTGGAGGCTCCGCGAGCCTGATTTCCATCGTGCTCTCCCGCGCCCGCGGTTCGGTCGCTCCCGCCAGCATGTAGCTGGCCCCAAGCTTCCTCAGGGCGTCGGCATAGGCCTGATCGACGTCCGGCACGATTTCGTCCAGGTCCTGTGGCACCCGTGCCTCGATATTCACGAGGGTCTTGTCGAGCCTGACCTGACCAGCCGGATCCGTCTGAAAAACCGAGTGCCAGGACGGCTCTCCGTAGGTATAGCGCCGACAGAAGACGCGCGCACCTACCGTGACGAACATGAGTGTGATGAATCGGTGGGTATACCCTGCCCTGATCTCGTGCTTCAGGGAGCTGTCAACCAGGTCGGCCAGCCCAAGGGCGGTGTCCAGCAACGACGACATGGTCGGTATCTCCTCTCATTGACTCGAGGATCAGCGCTCGCGCATCACCTACTCATATACTCATATACTCATGCGTCACGACCGGTTCTTGCGTCCAGACACCGATCCCTTGCCATTTGGAGGAGGTCTGCGAACCCCCTCCGGACGGGCCGCCCACAATGCTCCGCACATCGCACTTTCTAACTGCCGCAGCGCTTTCCGCAACCGCCGTCGCCTGCGGTGACACGGCATCGGACACGCCCGCCGCCGGCGGCAACGCCGAACTCGGCACAACCCCCACCCCCATCACCACCGTGGATTCTGCAGGCGTGGAGATCGTCCGGATATCGGACGTCCACCTCCTCGACCTGCCCGAGATCGAGCTGCGGCTGCTCCATTCCACCGCCGCCATTCCCGACCTCTTCTTCGAGTCGGTCAAAGCGGCGGCGTTCCTGCCGGATTCGTCGCTGGTGATCGCCGACGGCGGGCTGTTCGAACTCACCTTTCTTGACCCCGGCGGGACGGTCCGCGCGCGCTCGGGTCAGCAAGGCGAGGGGCCGGGGGAGTACCTGGACATCACGCGAATCGCGGTCGGCCCGGATGGCGCGCCGTTCGTCTTTGACTGGCGGCAACGCCGGCTGACCTTTCTGGATTCGCAGGGGACCGTGACCGACATCGTCCGCCTGGAGCAGGGAGCGGGACTCGGGGCAGCGGTCCCGCTGAGCCGGCTGGAGAGCGGAGAGGTGCTCGCGGCATTGGAGACGCGGCCGACCCTTCCCCCGGGAATCCAGCGGGGTCCGGTCTTCCTCGTGCTCGCAAACGACGCGGGTGAGATTGCCGATACGCTCGGCCAGTGGGCGGGCAAGGAGCGCCATGTCGGCGACGTCTGGAATCCCGTCGGGTTCGGCCTCACCGCGCTCTTTGCGGGACGCGGAGCACACGCAATCGTCGGCACGAACGATTCGCTGAACCTCACTCTCTACAGGGGAGCCACTCCGGTTACCCGGATTCGCGGCGGGTATTCGCCGCGCATGGTCACGGCGGCGGAGAAGGAAGAGTGGACCGAGGCCTTCCTGGCGGTCCTCCCCGAGCAGGTCCACGCGAGCTGGCGCCTGAGGCTGGAGCAGTCGACGGTGCGGGACAGCTATCCGGCCTATGGGGCGATCAGCGTCGACGCCGATGGCAGGATCTGGATCGGCGACTACCCGAAGCTGGCCAACGTGACGCGGCGCTGGACCATTCTGGAGGCGGACGGGACGCCGGTCGGGACGCTCAGCCTCCCGGTGCTCCGGCCCATCTGGCTGGAGGATACGGTCGCCGTGACGGGCCAGCCGCACGAAGTGCTGGATGTGGCGCACGGCAGGATCGCAGTGCTGAGGCGGGACGACCTGGGCGTGGAGTTCGTGGAGGTGTATGAGATGGCGCACGTGGCAGGGGAACCCGGTGCCTGACTACTGGGACACGCTGGCACCGCATCATTGGCGTATCGAAAACAACTATCTGGACATTGAGAGCGTGCGTCTGATTCTCGGCGACGTTCGCCAGCCCGTACTGGTCGTCGGTGCCGGTCAGGGGCTGATTGTCGAGGAGCTGCGGCGGCAGGGACTCAGGTGCGATGGCATCGATCTGAGCGCCAGGATGATGGAGTACGCCAGGCTGCGAAGAGGCCTGACCCTGGTACGCGCGAATGCGGCCGCGATGCCGTTCGGCGACGGGAGCCATGAGACGGTCATCGTTGCGACCGGCGTCATCGACTTCATGGCCGAAGCTCACGAGATCGAGACGATCATGCGCGAAGCGATGCGGATCGCTTCGGGGACGGGCAGCGTCTTCGCCGCGTTCTACAGGTTCAGTGCGGCTCAGAAGCGCTTCCTGGCCGCGCTCGGACTCCTGCTGGATGACACCCTGCGCGCACGGTCGGCGCTGGTGCTGCATCGCCTCGGCTTCCGTGCACTGGTGGCGAGGGTGGCGAAGACCGCCGGGGTCAGCACGTTTCAGGCCGCCTTGTTGTGCATCCGTACGGGCCTCGAATCGACCAGGCAGGAACGCCGGATAGCCCTCGCGATGCGGCGGGTGTTCGCTCAGACCAGCGATCCCGACGCCTTCATCGCAGCGATGCCGGAGACACAGCCGTACCGCGAACAGGGCGGCAATCGGATGCCTGTTCGATGGCTTGTCGATGCGAATCGGGGACTGTCAGGCATCGAGCAGCTGCTATCTGGTACGGGTAATCTCGAACCGCCCACGCTCGGGCGAGAACCGGATCGCGCCACTGTCGAAGGCGCCGCCGAGCGCACCGCTCCGGCTCAGTTCGTCCGGCGTGCCGACCGAGAAGCCGCCCGCATCGTCGAGCAGCCAGACGCTGTCCGCAAGCTGAAGCGACAGGTCCAGATCGTGGCTCGAGAGCAGAACGATCTGCTCCTTCTCCCTGGCCTGATCCCGCAGCATTGCCATGATTTCGACGCGGCTCGGCAGATCGAGGAAGGCCGTGATCTCGTCGAGGACCATGAGGTGCGGGGTCTGGGCGAGCGCCCGCGCGATCATCACGCGCTGCCGCTCGCCGTCGCTGAGATCGCTGAAGAAGCGGCGCAGGAACGGCTCGACCCCGGTGACCGCGACCGCGTCGGTGATCGCGACCCTGTCGTCGTCCGCCAGCCCACCCTGCCAGC
This sequence comes from Gemmatimonadota bacterium, assembly GCA_009844885.1. Classification (GTDB taxonomy): domain Bacteria; phylum Gemmatimonadota; class Gemmatimonadetes; order Longimicrobiales; family Gaopeijiaceae; genus Bin94. Next base: position 32,949 of record VYAQ01000010.1, on the reverse strand, counting down.
CCGTGAAGGGTTGCCGGGCGAGCGCGATCACGTCGTCGACACGGAGGCCCGGATTGAACTGCCGCTCCGTCAGCACCACGGCGATCCGGCGCGCGCGTGTGGCCGGACGCATGGAAGCGATGTCCTCGCCGTCGAGCAACGCTGCTCCGTCGAGCGCTGTTTGCAGCCCCGCGATCGTCCGCATGAGCGTCGATTTGCCGGACCCGTTGCGCCCGAGGATACAGACGAAGTCGCCCGGAGCGGCCGACAGGTCGATATCGGACACAACCGCGCCCCGCGTGTTGCGGTAGCCCACGGTGAGGGATTGCAGATCCAGCATCAGCGCCACTGCCTGACGGCCGGCGAGAAGATCAGGATGAGGATGACGACCGGAGCGCCGACGATGGCCAGGATCGCGTTCAGATGCAGGAAGTGCTGCTCCCACGGCGCATGAATGATGGCGTCTCCGGAAAGGGCGAGCAGTGCGCCCCCTAGCGCGGCGAGCGGCAGGAGCGGGAGAATCCGCGCCGTTCCGGCCAGCGCCCGTGCGAAATGGGGCGCAATGAGGCCGACGAAGCTCACGGGGCCGCAGAAGGCCACGACGGGCGCCACCAGAAGCACGGTTGCCGCAAGAACGGCGTGTCTCAGCGCCGTCACCCTGACCCCTAGGCTGCGGGCGTAGGTTTCGCCGAGAAGCAGTGAGCTGAGCGATTTGGCCGTCGCGACGGCGGCGCAGGCACCCAGAAGGATCGGCACCGCGAGCCACGGCAGCGCCTCGGGAGCGACACCGGCAAAGCTCGCATCCTGCCATCCGCCATAGATCCGGCCACCGGCGCGAGCCGCGAAGTGAAGAAGAACGCTCGTGAGGCCCTGGGACGTGAACCCGAGCATGAGGCCGATCACGAGCAGCGTAATGGCTCCGACACGGCGGCCGAGAGCCAGCATGGCGAGCGCCGCGATCGCAACGCCCGCAGCAGCCGCGAGGGTAATGCTGGGACCTTCGAAGAGGGTGAGGAACGACACGGCCGCGGGACCCGCGAACGCGGCCGCGGTTACGGTGAGCGCGACCCCCAGCTGGCCACCCGCCAAAAGCCCGAGGGACCACGCGTCGGCAACCGGGTTCCGGAAGAGGGCCTGCATCAATACGCCCGCCATGCCGAGCGCGCCGCCGGCGATGATCGCGGCCGCGACCCGCGGGAGCCGAATATCGAGCACGATCTGCCGGGCGAGGTCGGTCGACTGTCTCCCCGTCAGCGCGCCGAGCGTGTCGGCCAGCGGCAGCGCGATCTGCCCGTAGGTCAGCGTCAGCAGAGCGAGCGCGGCGAGCGCGGCGATCAGGACGGCGACACTGGTGCTCACTCGCGCCGACATGGCCCTACTCCCACGTTTCCGGCGCGAGGTAGCGCCATTCGCCGTCGCGCAGCTCTGGATGCACCATCTTCACGATATCGGCCAAGCGCCAGTCCGGCCGGATTTCTCCCATCTCCCAAATCTCCCACGTATCCGCCATGGGATGGCGCACGCCCGGCTCCCAGAACACGCAGCCTTCCCGGTACGCCTTGAAGCGCGCCATCACGTCCCGGTCGTCGAACCTGGGGGACAGCGGGTCGCGGATCATCCAGCAATCGGCGCCCGTCGCGTCCCGCAGGAGCCGTTCCGTGGAAAGGTCGGAGAAGGTGTCGAGCTCGGGATCGTCCTCGGCCCCGAGCACGAGTTCCGCGTTCGCGTCGCGAATAAGGGCTGCATCGGCGTTGCGCTGCGTAACGGCCCAGCGATTGCCCCCGCCCCTGAACCAGGCCCAGAGGACCGACCGGCGCGGCTGCGTCGCGGCGAGGGACTTCAGACGGTCGACCTCCTGCGCGACCATCGCGACGAACGCATCCGCTTCGGCCTCCCTCCCGGTCAGCAGGCCCATCAGCTGCACCCACGCGGCACGCCCCATGTAGTGCGGCTCCGCATCGATGAAGGTCGGCACCACCGGAATGCCCAGCGACTCGACCCGCTCCATGTGCTGGGTGTGGGTGAGGTCGGCCATGCGCGCGATCAGCACGTCGGGCCGTGCCGCCACCAGCGCATCGAGCGTCGGCGGCATGTGCCAGCCATAGCCGATCTGCTGGATCTCGCCCGCGCGGGCCATGCGGCGCAGATCATCGTCGTAGCTGTTGTGCCCACCAACGGCGACGATCCGGTCCTCGACCCCGATCGCGCGCAACATGGCCTCGTGGGGGTGATCGTTGACGGCGATGCGCCGGACGGGCGTGCGGATCAGCGAGGCGCCCGCCAGGTCTCCCGTGAGGGTTGGCGGCTCCAGGCCTTCCGGGACCAGCACGAGGCGCATACGCTGAGCCGGTCCGCCCGCCGATCCGCCCCACGTAACGACGGACGCCTCGATGTCGACAACGCGATAGCCGTCCCGCTCCACGACGCTGAAGGTCTGCGTGAAGGGTGTCTCAACCACCTCCCCCTCGACGATCCCCGGATCGTCGGGCACGCCCGGCCCGCACGCGCCCAGCGCGGAGAGCACGATGAGCCCCAACAGGTGCCTCTGGCGGCGCAATCGTTCGAAACTGTCAGCGGCACGGGCAAGGCCCACGCCGTCACTGATCCGCATGCTCCTCGTCGGCGCAAACGGAGCACTCGCCGGCCCGGCAGACACGGGCACTCTGCACCATGGCGCCTGCAAGGATCAGGCTGCCGGCGGCCGACGTCACATTCTCGGGCAGCGGTTCGAGCAGGCCAGCCAGCGAGGCTGCCCAGAGCACCGCTCCTGCCGCGAAGGTGAGAATCACTACCGCGTGCCTGCGGGCTGGGCCCATGACCAGGATCACCGAGCCGATCAGCACGGTCCCGACCCAGACGGCTCGCTCGACGCCCTCCGAGAGCGCCAGCGCGGGCGCCGCCACGGCCAGGAACGGTGTGAGCGCGCAGTGCAGGCCACACCAGCCCGCGGCGCACGCCGCAAGACGCGACCCGGAAGCCAGATGCGTCCTCGACGATAGGATCGCGAGAGAGTCTTTCATTGTGTCGGTCTCCTGCGGCCGAGATCCAGGGCGGGACCCCGAGCGCCGGACGAGTCGTCAGGAATCGGAGTGTGGTCTCCGTTGCGCCGACCGCGTCGGTGAGGGTGGCCCGTCCGGCTGGAGAAGCGCCGTCCGGGCTGGGACTCTGATCAGGTCAGGAGAGCTGGAGGAGCCCTGGGTTGGGTCGCGAAACCGGTGTCAACCGCGGCGAAGCGGCAACTCGGCTGCAGGTGAGCGCGGATACCGTGGATCACCGCTGCATGAGCGACAACAGCGCGCTTCGCGACCAACATGCCGGTGCCCCCATGGCCGCAAAGAATGCACGGCGCATGGGCGGACCGGCTGTCGCCCGGGTGGTCATCGGTGTGGCCGTGCCACTGGACGGTGTGCGGGTCGAGGTGGTTGTGGGACGCCTCGACGGCGGACAATCCGGAGATCGCCGCAAGCTGCAACAACAACGCAACGGCGCCTGCCCTCCGGATCCGGAATGCGTGGCGTGTCCTCAACATGCAAGTGAAGCTAGTGCCGGTGGCCGATCTCCTACAAGACTGCCTGATCCGCGATCCTTCCCTGCGCTCCGTCTGGACCCCAGGCCCCTCGCGGGGGTACCGTTCACTGCAAACCCATCGGCGGGCCGACCGCCGTCGACTCTGTCCCCCCAACAGGAGTCCCACCATGCGAAAGCCGCTTGTACCCGTTTTCTGCGCATTCCTGCTGGCAATCCCCGCGGCCGATACCCAGGCGCAGGGGAGAACCACCGATCTGATCCTGGGGGCTGGCGGGACCATGAGCTTCGCCACGGACGAGGAAGCCACGGAGAGCCGCGTCGGGCTGAACGCCTCGGCAGGGTTCTCCCTGCGGGTGACCGAAATGGTTGGTCTGAGGATCGAAGGCGGGTTTATCCAGAAGGGTGGCGGGTCGGAGGTCAGCGACGACGACGCGGCTGGGCAGGTGAACATCGAGGTCGACTATGGTGTGCTGCGTGGCCTCCTGGAGATCGGCGGCGACCTCCACATCCTCGCCGGTGCAACCGTGGGGCGCGACCTCGGATGCGATGTGGCCATCGATGTCGCCGTCGAAGGGGTCGACCTGTCGACCGATCAGACGTGCGACGCATTGGGTCTCGACAGAAACGACGACTTCGGGATCACCGCCGGGGTGGGCTACAACGTCGGGATCCTCGGGGTGACACTGCTGTTCACCGAGGGTTTGAACGATATCTTCGCCGACGCCGGCGAAAACGCACCAGCAGGCCGGAACCGCACCCTCTCGCTTGTCGGATCCATTCGCATTCCGCTTTCCGGATAGGCTGTTCGGGCCTCCTGCGGGGACGGGGGCAGATGCGCAAGCCGCGAGTCGTGCCAGGAGTGCCGCGGGCACTCAAACCGATCGACGTCGCGGGACTCGGGTGCGCGCTGGCGTACGGCGTGCTGGCCTGGTCCGCCCGACAGTCGGGCGAGCCGTCGCTCATCCTCTTCCTCGCTGTCGCCGTGTGGGCCGCGCTGCTCGTCTTCGGCCTGTACGCGTACCATCGCCGCAACCCCGGCGAGGCGCTCCCGCTCGACCGACTCATCGGATGGGCCATCCTCTTCCGCATCTGCGGACTGTTCGGCGGCCCAATCTACGAGGACGACTTCTACCGGTACCTCTGGGACGCGTTTCGCTTCGCGCAGGACGGAACCCCCTACGGCGTCGCGCCGGAAGCCTTCTTCGCCGCCCCGGACGTGCCGGCCCGGTTCCAGCGAATACTCGACCAGGTCAACTACCCGGAGCTGCCGACGATCTACGGGCCCGTGACCCAGCTCGTTTTTCTCCTGGGGTACGGACTGAGCCCCGGCAGCATCATCGCCCTGCAGGTGCCGCTCATCCTCTTCGACCTCCTTGCAATCGGCCTGCTGCGTGGCATGGCACCGCCACGGGCCGTGCTGCTGTACGCGTGGTGTCCGCTCGTGATCAAGGAGATCGCGTTCACCGCACATCCCGACGGCGTTGCGGTCTCTCTGCTGCTTGCGGCGGTCGTACTGGGCCAGCGAGAGCGCCTGCGCGGTGCCGCGGTGTGCCTCGCGCTGGCGGTCGGCGCCAAGGTGCTGGCGCTGCTGCTCGTGCCGTTCGTCCTCGTTCGTGCCCGGCCGGTGCACTGGGCGGTGTTTGCCGGCACACTCGCGCTGCTCTACCTGCCCTTCGTCCTGCAGGGCGGCACCGACCTCGGGACCCTGGTCGTTTTCGCGCGGGAGTGGGAGTTCAACGCTGCGCTCTTCTCCTTCCTGAAGCCCTGGATGTCCAATGCCGCCGCCCGGGCGACGTGTGCACTCGCGCTGGCGGTCGGCCTGGCCTGGTACTTCACGGCATACCGGCGGTCGGCCTCCACCCCCATTCCGCGCGGCGACTGGATCTACGGTGGACTGCTCGCATTGTGGCCGGTCGTCAACGCCTGGTACCTGCTGTGGCTGCTGCCTTTTGCGGTAATCCGTCCCAGCGCGTGGGCCTGGACGGCGTCGGTGGCGGTGCTGCTTTCGTACGTAACCGGACTGAATCTGGACGATCTGCAGATGGAGCCCTTCGGGCATCCCTGGTGGGTGCGCCCGGTGGAGTACGGCCTGATCCTGCTGGCCATCGCGTACGACGTGAGGCGGCGCGTGCGTCGGGGCGCGGAAGATCGCCCGCCCGATCAAGCGGTAGGCAGGTTGCCCCGTACGCGGCAATGACGATCGCCGTGGTCGTCCTGCACGACGACCGAGGCATGCGGGTGGTCGAGGTGCCTGTGGACGCCTTGCGGCGGCGGTTCGGCCGGTCTAAGGTGGGAGGCACTTTGCGGGGAGTCGTCGGTGGCCGGCGTGGGGATTCCGTCGATTATCGCGCGCCTTCGTTTGCGCGAGGCGCACCTGGGGCGCCCGGCACGTTCACCGGGGCGGTAGGACGGGGGGACAGCGACCTGCGGAAGCAGAAAGGAAGTGCTCCGCCATGACACGCTCGACCTGGATTCGGCGCACATGCGCCTGCCGCGGGGCACGGTTCCGTCCCTGGGGACTGCTTGGCCTCCTCGCGCTGGGCGGGTTGTCGTGCGGCACGCCCTCAGCTGACGCGTCCTGGGCCGATCACGACCCGACCAATACCGGGCGGCTCGACCACAGCGAGTGGCAGGCGTTGCTCGACGCCTACCTGATCACCGACGACGCTTCCGGCGTCAACCTGGTCGACTACGCGAAGCTGCAGGCGAGCGCCGCCGACCGGGGACGACTCGCAGGATACATCGAGTACCTTCAGGAACAGGACCCGCGACAGTACGCGAAGGACGTCCAGATGGCGTACTGGATCAATCTCTACAACGCCGTAACCGTCCGGGTGGTTGTGGACGCATATCCTGTCGCCTCAATCAAGGACATCCACGAGGGCCTGATTCCCGGCACGGGGCCGTGGGGTGACGTTCACGCGATGGTCGCCGGGCAGCCGCTGACGCTGGACAACATCGAGCACGACATCCTGCGTCCCATCTGGCGGGACAGCCGGATTCACTATGCCGTGAACTGCGCAAGCATGGGTTGTCCAAACCTCGCCCCCGAACCCTACACCGCCGACAACCTGGAGCGGCAGCTGGAGCAGGGGGCGCGAGACTACGTGAACCACATGCGGGGCGCGGAACTCCTGGACGAAGCGTTCGGCGTCGTCTCCAGCATCTACTACTGGTACCAGGAGGACTTCGGGAACTCCGAAGCCGGCGTGCTGGAGCACCTGCGCAAGTACGCGGAAGGTGACCTGGCGGAGCAGCTCCGGGAGTTCGACGGCTCACTCGACCACGAGTACGACTGGAGCCTGAACGCACCGTCCGCTCCGTGATCGCGCGGTGCAGCGTCCCCGACCGGTGCCGTCCGGTCTAGAAGCCCTCGCCGAAGCTGCCGCCGAAACCGACGCTGAGTCCGAAGCCGAAGATGCGCGACTTGGCCGTGTTTCGGCCGCTAACCACCTGCCCGAAGAACGCGTTCAGGCCGACGGTGCCGGTCAGGTCGGCGATCAGCCGCCCGCCCAGGATCTGGGCGTCTTCCTGCAGTCCGGGAAACCGGCTCGGTGAGAATCCTTCACCGCCGATGTCGATACCGGACAGCGCATTGACCACCCGGTAGTCGGCGCCGAGTGTCGCCCGGCTGCCGACCGGAACGAAGAGAAACATGTTGAAGAACATGTCCGCGGGAATATCGACCGTCTCACCAGCCCCGCCGGCCGCGCCCACGGCATCCGGGTTGACTTCGGTGCCGCCGCGGTTCCGATAGCCGACTTCCGCCGACACCCCGAGGGCGTCCCAGAACTTGCCGACGACGAGCGATGTCTCAAGGCCGTTGCCGCCGTCTCCCAGCGAATTGATGTATCCGGTGTCGTAACCCCCCGCGATGATCGCGCCGACCCGAAGCGCGACACTGGGCGCGTCGCTGATCAGTTCGTCGACGACCCGCCAGGTCACGGCAATGTTGGTGTCGAACAAGCCGCTATAACTCTCCTGGCCTCCGGCCGGGCCAACAGCTCCGGCTACGAAGCTCCGCGCCCAGGCGGTTTGCACGTCCAGCGCCACAGCGTCATGAAGGGCATAGTTGAAGGCGAGCCACACCGTGTTCTGTGCGAGGTTGGCGCCGGTTGCTTCCAGCGGTCCCATGACCGTGGTCGTCTCACGGTAGAACTCGTGTGCATTCTGATTGACGTAAGACATGCTGAAGGTGCCGGTTCCGGGCTCCCCGATCCACGCCGTACCCTGCGCCACGACCGGTTGGGCCGCCAGACACGCCAGGAGGCTCGATGAGGCCAGAACTGCCAGGGAAAACCGGCCAACGTGAGACATCCAGATCTCTCCTTCCGGGATGTGTCGGGTTGGCGCACCGGTCTGGCGCACGTTTATCCCGCAGACTCCAGTTTGAAGCGGCGCGTGAGGAAGTAGTGTACGACCTCCATGCGGATTCCGCAGTCTTCGATTTCCGGACCGCAGAGTTCCTGAACCGCCTTGTCGTCCGGCGATCCCGTCTCCTCGCCCTCGTAGACCGCCGCGAGGCTGGCTGTCAGGCTCAGCGCCCGATCACGGTCCAGTTCGTTCTTCTGGAGCGGACAGTCGTCACAGACCAACACCTTGAACGTCAGTGCCTTCCCCTGCGCATATGCCTTGCGCGGGCTGATTTGTCCGGGACCCGTTCCGATCGAACCCGATGGTGTGACCGGCGTGGGGGTGAACGCGGCGGTGACTGCGAGCAACAAAGCCAAACAAGCCAAGCGTGTCATTGTGAATACCTCATCGTCATCGATTGGTCGCCAACCGGCGGACGCCCGGTGAATGGATCCATACGCTACATGTCGCACCCGGACTGCGTCAAGCGATGCGACGCCGGCCAATACGGTCAAGCACCAGCACCGTCCCCACGCCCAGCGCGAACAGCAGCGCAACCGTACCTGTCGCAGGGTCACCCATGGCCGGCCAGGTCAGCACTTCCCTGCCCTCGGCCGTGTAGTCCGTGAATGGCCACAGCTTGCGCAGCGATCCCAGCATGAGGCCCACGAGCACGGCGAGCGTCCCGTCGCGCCACCTGGCGAACAGGCGTTTCAGGACGCGGGCGAACGTGAGCAGGCCGATCGCTACGGCGGCGGACATGGTGAGCACCACGGAAATCGCGTCCGGGTCCCATTGGTTGACCGCCAGACGCAGCGAATAGAGGACGTAGTGATAGAGCCCCAGAAGGAGGAGGACGAACGCCCCGGACACACCCGGGAGCGTCATCGCGGATATGGCGAGCACTCCGCCGAGGAAGATGAAGAGAAGCCCCGGATCGCGCCCGCCATCGGTCGGGGCCCGCTGCGACACGGCCGATACCTCGAGCGGACCCTCAGCCACGCTGATGGAACCCGGGGGGAGATTCCCCGCGGCCCCCGCCATCCGCGCGGCAACGTCCAGCTCCAGCGTGGTACTGCCTGCCGGCACCGTAACCGATCCGGTCGGCCCGTAGGAGATGGCCGGCCGGCTGTCCGACTCCGGCGCCTCGAGCGTCAGGTTGGCGGGCGTAAGGCGCACGTCGGAAGGGGCTGGCGCAAAGGCGAGTGTCACGGTGCCCGTCGCGAGCCGGTTTGCCGACGTCGGCAGTCCGGTGAACCACGCGGTGGCGACGGCCGCCCCCACAACGAGCAACCACCTTGCAGGACGCCAATGCTCGATCCTCCTGAGCGGGATCATCACCGACGCCGCGACCAGCCCGAGAAACAGGCCACTCATCTGCGCCGGGTACGTGCTCAGGAGCGATGGCAGCACCTGCGAGCCGACCGCGATCGCCGGCGCGATACCCGCGGCCACGAACAGCAGCAGAAGGATCCGGCGCGCGTCGGCTTCCTCCGGGCCGCCGTCCAGTCCAGCCGGTTCCCGCAGTCCCCGCCGCACGGCAGTCCGGAACGCCGGGGTACGGACCCGTCCCAGCATGGCGGCACCCACGTTGCCGACCGCATCGACCAGCCGGGGATAGATCCCCAGGATCAGCGCGACCGTTCCTCCGGAAACCCCCGGGATCACATCCGCCAGCCCCATGCAGAATCCGCGCGCGGAGTTGCCGAGCCAGTGCCTCATGTGGCTTCGAGGTTCCACCCCCGGACATCGTCCAGGCGCGAGTAGCTGGTGAGATCCAGGTGAAGGGGCGTCACCGACACATATCCGTCGCGGACCGCGCGGAAGTCGGCCTCGGGACCTCCGTTCCAGTGGGGGTCCCCACCGCCGATCCAGTAGTATTCCCGGCCGGAGGGATCGGGCGCCCGGGTGATCGCGTCCCTGTACCTGCGCCTTCCAAGGTTGGTCACGCGCACGCCGCGCAGCTCGGAGGGAGGCAGGGACGGCAGGTTGACGTTCAGGAGCTCGTGCTTCGGGATTCCGTTGCCCACGATCTGCTCCAGCAGGCGCGTCACCACCGGCAGCCACCCCTCGACCTCTTCGATCCCCTGCCCCACGTAGGAGAAGGCCACGGACGGGATTCCCAGGATGGTCGCTTCCATCGCGGCCGCGACCGTTCCCGAGTACAGCACGTCCTCACCCAGATTCGGTCCGTGATTGATCCCGGAGACGCAGAGGTCGGGACGCTCATCGAGGAACTCGTTGACGGCCAGAATCACGCAATCCGTTGGCGTTCCGTCGACGATGATGGCCCCGTCGGGCGTCTTGCGCCTGCGCAGGGGCCTGTGAAGCGTGAGCGCGCTGCTGGACGCACTCTGTTCCCGGTCTGGAGCGACGATGTTGACGGTGCCGATCCCCCGGGCGGCCCGGGCAAGCACGCGAATCCCGGGGGACAGGTAGCCATCGTCGTTCGTGCAGAGAATGCGCACCGACTCGAAGTCCGTGGACTCAGCCCGGCGGCAGGGTGAGAACTTCACGCAGCTCCGTGAGTCCCTCCCTGATCGAAGCCAGGACCGCGGGCTCCGCCTCGAGCGCGCGGGCCTCGTCCACCTTGCCCGACCGCCGCATCTCCTGGAGTTCCCGCTTGGCGCCCTCGATGGTAAAGCGCTTTTCGTAGAGCAGATGCTTGACCAGGAGGATCGTCTCGATCTCCCGCATGCGGTAGACCCGGCTCCCGCCACGGTTCTTTGTGGGGGAAAGGATGTCGAACTGGGTCTCCCAATACCTGAGGACATGCGCCTTAAGTCCCGTCAGATTGCTGACTTCACCAATGGAGTAATAAGTCTTGCGAGCGATCGGATCCACGGGTCAGCTCCCTTCCCCGAAGTTGAGGAAATCCGGGTTTTCGGATTTCGGTTCCCTGGTCATGAGACGGTGCAGTGCCTCCATCGGATCGGCACCTTCGGCGACGATGCGGTACACCTCCGCCGAGACGGGCATCTCCACGCCGAGTCTGTGCGCCAATTCGTGAACCGCCCGCACGGTCGCGACCCCTTCCGCGACCGTTCGCGCGTTGCCCATGATGTCGCTCATGGAGCGTCCCTGCCCAAGCTGCACGCCGACGGTCCGGTTACGGCTCAGTCCCCCTGTGCAGGTCAGTACAAGATCGCCCATCCCGGCAAGACCCGCGAACGTGGCGGGCTGCGCACCGAGAGCGACGCCCAAGCGCGTCATCTCGGCGATCCCGCGGGTCATCAATGCGGCTACGGCGTTGTGTCCCAGCTCCAGCCCCGCCGCAACGCCCGCGGCCAGCGCAATCACGTTCTTGAGTGCACCGCCCAGCTCCACGCCCACGACGTCCGGGTTGGTATAGACGCGAAAGCGGTCGGTCTGGAACAGCGCCTGGGTCCGCAGACACGAGGCTTCGTCGCGGCTGGCAACGACGACCACCGTGGGCGCCCCGACGACCACCTCGCGCGCAAAGCTCGGTCCGGACAGTACGCACAGCCGCCTCGACTGTTCCGGGGGAAGCTCTTCGGCAAAGATCTCGTCCATGCGGCGCAGCGTTGTCACTTCGATCCCCTTCGACGCGCTCACCACCGTGGCCTCCGGCGGGATCAGCGGCGCGGCCTCGGCCAGGACCGCAGCCGAGTACTGCACAGGACACACCCACACCACAGTTTCTGCCCCGCTCAGCGCCCCCGCCATCGAGTTGGTGACGGACAGGCGGGGGTCGAGGTCGGCCCCGTCAAGGTAAAGGGTGTTGCGGCCGGTCTCGGCAAACGAGGCCACGACCTCGGGCTCGCGCGCCCACAGCCGGACCGCCGCGCCCGATCCGGCCAGGAGATTCGCGAGTGCCGTCCCCCAGGCACCCGCCCCGATCACCGCAACCCCGGGCCGATGCGTCACGTGCTCTCGCCGCCGCCATCGTGGTGGTCACCATCCTGGTCGCGGCCCGTACTGTCGTCGTTGTCGCCCCTCCCCCCGACGCGCGGCTCCGTTCCCGCCAGCAGGCGCCGGATGTTCGAGCGGTGGGCCCAGATCACGAACACCGCGATGAAGCCGAGAAAAACCCGGATGGGCAGGTCGAAGTCCGGCATCACCACTCCCAGGATCCCGACCGCCAGTGCCGCCGCTATCGATGCAACCGACACGGTGCGCGTCGCCAGCATGGTGAGGAGCCAGGCCCCGAGTCCCGCAAGCGCGACAACCGGCGCAATCGCGATCAGTACGCCCCCGCTCGTGGCGACCCCCTTCCCTCCCTTGAAGCCGACCCAGAAGGAATAGACGTGGCCGATGATCGCCGCCGCGCCGTAAATCACCGGCCACGCCGCTGCGGCCTGCCCGTCGAGACCGGGAAACCACCAGACCGGCGCGAACCCCTTGAACACGTCGACGACCATCACCACAACCGCCGGCTGCCACCCCAGAACGCGGAACACATTGGTGGCCCCGAGGTTGCAGCTGCCAAGCGTACGCAGATCCTTGCCGTAGAGGAACCGGCCGACCCAGAAGGCCGAAGGCACGGCGCCTGCGGCATAGGCCGCCAGGGTCAAAAGCAGTGGGGTCGTCACGGTACCTCGAGCATGCGGATCAGCGCGCCGGACCGGGCCGCTGCGGCAACCCGGGCCCCGGGCCCCACGACGTTAACCACAACGGGGCATCCGAATCCAGACTGTATGGACGGGCGGGGCGGCCATACGGAGGCGAATCCGGCCCGGCCGCCCCTCACTCGCCGCTCTTGCGCAGACGCAGGCGGATCGGAACTCCCGTGAAGTCCCATGTGGAGCGCAGCGAATTCACGATATAGCGCCTGTAGTGGGCCGGGATCTCGTCGGGCAGGTTGGAGAACACGATGAAGGTCGGTGGAGCGGTGCGGGCCTGGGCGGCGTACTTCAGCCTGACCGGCCTGCCACGGGCGTGTGGAGGCGGCTGGCGGCGCCCGACCGCCTGGACCGCCTCGTTGACCTGGGCGGTGCCGATATGTTGCCGGCGGCGCTTCGCCACTTCCAGCACGAGGTCGAGGGTCTTGCGGATGCGCAGTCCCGTCAGTGCGGAGGCGAACAGGAACGGAACATCCCCGAGAAACGGAGCCCTGCGGGCGGCTTCGCGCTGGAACGCGGCCGCCGTGTGCGTGTCCTTGTCCACCAGGTCCCACTTGTTGCACACCATTACGACCCCGCAGCCGGCGTCCCATGCCGTCTCCGCGACCTTGACGTCCTGCACGTGCAACCCTTCGGCGCTGTCGACCACCACCAGGCAGACATCCGCCGCGCGCACCACCCTGGCGGTGCGAAGGCTGCAGTAGTATTCGATCGAGTCCTTCATGCGCGCATGGCGACGCAGCCCGGCGGTGTCCACGAACGTCAGGTTGAGCCCGTGGTACTTCATGGGCAGGTCCACCGGATCGCGCGTGGTGCCGGGCACGTCGCTCACCAGGACGCGGTCCTTGCCGAAGAGCCGGTTCACCAGCGAAGACTTCCCGGCGTTGGGCTTTCCGATCACGGCGACGCGGAGGTCGTCTCGCGCAACGGGTCCCTCCTCGTCCGGAAGAAGCGGAACCAGCGCATCGAAAAGGTCGCCGAGGCCCCGCCCCGAGATCGCACTGACGGGATGAGGCTCGCCCATGCCCAGCTCCCAGAAATCCAGGTGCGTCTGCTCGGTGGGAAGGTTGTCGACCTTGTTTACCGCCAGGAGGACGGGCTTGTCGGCCCGGCGCAACACTTCGGCGAGCTTCTGGTCCAGCGGGTGAACCCCCGACCTCGAGTCCACGAGGAACACGACGACGTCGGACTCCGTCACGGCGGTCATCGCCTGCGCCCGGATCAGCCGGTCGATCGTGCGGTCAGAGCCTTCCACGACACCGCCGGTGTCGACGAGGAAAAAGTCCCTCCCGGTCCAGTCGGCCTGGCCGAAATTGCGATCCCGGGTCACGCCCGGCGTGTCGTCCACGATGGCGACCCGGCGTCCGATGGCCCGGTTGAAGAAGGTGGACTTCCCCACGTTGGGCCGCCCCACGACCGCGACGACCGGGAGGCTCATGACGCGATCAGCGCTTCGACGACCTCGACGCCGCTCCGCACGGTCGCCGGAGAGAGCCGTGCGGCCACCTCCGAGAGCGGGACGCCGTCGATGAACAGGCCGCCGTCGTTCAGCGCCTCGCCGGGCAGCAGAACGAGGTCGCCGCTGGTGCAGCCGGATACCGCCCGGAGGACATCCGCGCCGGACAGGAGCCCCGCTATGGTAACGCTAGGGCCGAAGTAGCGGTTCTCGACCGCGAGCACGTCCACGGCGCACTCCAACCTCGTCGCGACCGCGGGCGACATGCGCTCGAAGAAGGGGCCCATCGAAGTCCCTGTGACGATTCGCACACGCTCCACCCCGTCGATCGGGGACAGGCGGCCCTTGCCCGTCTCGAAGCCGTCCAGGAGCGACCTGAGCGCGCCGACCCCGTTTTCCAGCAACGGCCAGTCGTCGTAGTAGCGCCCCGGTGGAACCTCCCTGCCCGCGATGAGGAAGAGTTCGTCGGCCGCGTAGCACCAATGGTGTCCGCGACTCGCCAGCGCCCGTTGGCGGATCCCTTCGGTCTGGAGGATCGCGTTCTCGGCCTCGCCGGCTTCCAGCAGGCGCACCGGACGGTTCAGGTTGTAGCGGGTCAGGCCGACCGGAACGACCGACAGGCTCAGGACACCGTCGCCCAGTGCGTACAGTTCCCGTATGGTGCGGTCCAGCTCCGGGCCGTCGTTCCACCCGGGACACAGGACCACCTGCGTATGCACCTCCAGCCCCGCGTCCAGAAGTGCCGTCAGCTGTTCCATGATCAACCCCGCGCGCTCGTTCTTGAGAAGCCGGACGCGGACAGCCGGATTGGTTGCGTGCACGCTGACGTACAGCGGCGAAATGCGCTGATCCACGAGCCTCTGGAGACCGCGCGGACCGAGGTTGGTCAGGGTGACGTAGCTGCCGTAGGTGAAGGAAAGACGGAAGTCGTCGTCGCGCAGCCACAGCGGCTCGCGGGCATCCGGGGGATTGCCGTCGATGAAGCAGAAGACGCACTCGTTCGCGCATTCCCGGATCTTGTCCCGCGCCGGCACGATCCCGAGACGCTCGGACGGTTCGCGTGAGATCTCGTAGACGACCGAACGGCCGTCCGGATCGATCGCCTCGAATTCAATCTCGTTCTCGGCGGTTCGGAACATGAAATCGAGCCCGTCGCGGACTCGTTCGCCGTTGACCGTCAGGATCCGTGTCCCGATCCGAAGCTCAAGCGCCTCCGCAATCGTTCCCGGACCGATCTCCCCGATTCGTACCACAGTGCCGCAACCGTTCGCAGAAACCGGCGCGCGTTCCTGGACCCACCCCGGCACGCACCCTTCGGTGCCGCATGGGGCCCGGCTCGCGGCGCGTCAGCGGTGCCTGGAAAGCATCTCCTGGAAGAGGATGTGACTTCGTACCGGCTCCCAGGTGTACCTTGTGGAGAGGCTGTTCACGGTGACCAGCGTGGAACTCCCGATCAAGGGCTCAAGAAGCTCGACCGCCGCCTGCACGTCGCCAAGTTCCGCGTGCGTCTGCGCCCAGCGGCGCTGCACGGCGGGGCGTTCGTCATCGCTGAGCGGCATCGACATCGCCTTTGCGAGGGCGGCGCGGGCGTCCGCCGTGCGGCCGGCACGGGCCAGGTTGCGTGCGTACTGCCCCTGCCAGTTCGCCTGCGCGTCGGGATTCGAGAATTCGAGGGGGTTGCGGTCCCATGCGGCCACGAGTTCGCCCCACAGAATCCGCGAATCGTGCAGCCGGCCAGCCACCCTGTGCACCCAGGCCTTTTCGGCGAGACAGGCGCATCGATACTCCGGATCCGGGTGATCCGGCGAGAACCGGAGAATCATCTCGTCGAACTCGCCCCCCAGCAGCAGCGATGGGAAGTTGCTGGTCACCGAAGCGATCTGCTGCGGCGACATCCGAATCCGCTGGCGGGCCTCGCGAAACGCGCGCTGCATGCCGTTCGAACCCCTCCCTGCAGCCAGGGCCTGGAAGATCATCTCGGTCACCCATGCGTTGTCCGCCTGCTCGAGGGCGACCGTTGCCTTGTCCATCAACTCCGTGGCGGTGGAGAATTCACCCAACAGGCGGGCCGCCGAAGCGCCGCGAAGGACCGTGTTCACTTCCGCGCCCATGGCTCGGGCTGCCTCGATCCGGCGCTCAAGTTCCTCCGCGGAGGTCTGGGCAACCACCGGCGTGGCCGCCGCTAGAAACAACAGGCTGGCTACCAGCATTCCACGGCGCATCGTTCACCTCCGGCTGAGATTGACCTTTGGGCTCCTCATCGGATACCTGACTGACCCGTCCAAGGTAAGCCGAACCCGTGACCTGGCGCCACAGGCCCTGGACGAGAAACGGCCTGCTGGCCGCCGGGAAGCGATTTCAGACCCCCCCGGCGGCCGGGCACAAGCGGGAGACGGGACTCGAACCCGCGACCCTCAGCTTGGGAAGCTGATGCTCTACCACCTGAGCTACTCCCGCACGCGCTCCTGTCCCGGCCGGGTGCCGGCGTCCTCAGACGGGACTCACGACCTCGTAGTAGTATCCCAGCACGCTCTCGTCACTGGTCAGGTCGGCGCGGAACAACTCCGCGGCCCCTTGGGCCGGCGCGGTGACTCGTATGTCGATCGCCCCGATTTCGGCGCCGTCCTCGCCGTTGAAGTGCACCCGAATCGTGACGACCGTGCCGGGATCCAGCGTGTTGTTGACGAGTTGTCCGGAGACCGTGCCACCGCCGGCCGTGCGAGGCGCAAGCGAACTGTCTTCGATCTGGAAAGCGAGCCCCTCCCGGGTCTGGAGTATCTCAACGGCCTCCTGACTCTGCTCGGTTTCGACGAGGCCCTGGGCCAGGATCGTGTAGCTGTCCGGGTTGTAGCCATCGAGTTCCAGGAGTCCGCGCGCAACCGGAATCAGTTCATCCCAGTTGCCGGCCTCGTACAGCGACTGCGCCAGATTGAACACGGCGTCGCGGTTCTCCGGCGCGACCTCCGCGACCTCCCGGAACGCCTCGGCGGCGCGACCGTACAGTTCCCGGGCGGCGTCGGGCTCCGAGGCACTGGACGCGGCGCCATACAGTCCCACACCGATATTGAAGAGTTCCCGCATGCCCAGTTCGGCGGCCCCGGTCAACAGGTTGTCGTAGATCGCCTGAGCGGAGTCGGCCATCCCGGCCTCGGACAGCACCGACGCCAGGCTCGACAGCGCCGCGACGTCGCCCGGATTCCCTTCGAGAAAGCGCTCGTATTCGCCAATCGCTTCGTCGTAGCGTTCCTGCTGACTCAGCAGCATCGCCCGGTTGAAGGAGACGTTCATCTCGCTCTCGGCCCAACTCGCTGCGGTCACGCTGTCCGCTTCCTCCATTCGCGGTCCGCGGATGATGGCCAGCGCCGCACCGAACGCATCGATTGCGTCGTCGGTCCGACCAACCTGGTTGTACGTCACGGCAAGGTTGATCAGCGCTTCGGGGCGCTGTCCAGGGAAGATCACTTCGGCCGCCTCCAGGAACCGTATGCCCTCGTCGCTGTCACCGGTGTCGAGTGGTCCGATCGCCGAATTGAAGAGTGCGATCCAGGCGGTCTCCCGCTGGATGCGAACGTCCTGCTCGTATGCGGGATAGAGCTCGGTCGCCGTCTCGAAGAGTGTGTCGGCAGCCACGTGGTCGCCCAGACCGACCTGTGCCCGGCCCGCCTGGTAGTAGCCAAGCGAATTCGTCGAGTCGTCCATGATCGCCGCCATCGCCGCGTCCAGGGCATTCTGGAAGCGGGAGGGATCGCCAAGCGTCTCCGCCTGGGTCAGGAACAACTCGGCGCTCCTGGTGTCGTCGTTCTCCCGGGGAGGAAACCCCTCCTCCTCGCTGCCACCTCCCCCGCCGCCACCGCCCGACGCGCAGCCGGCAAGGGCAACGACGGTACCGACTGTCAAGAATAGTCCGAAACTGGACCTGTTCACGAGAACCTCCTGAGGTCTTCAGAACCAAGCGCCCGCTCGCGCAGCAGGACCGGAAAGCGGGTGTAGCCAAGCAGGAAGTATATGTTTGGGCGGGGCTCGGGTCAAAGGGCTTCCAGGCGCCGGAAGGTGAGGCGTGCCTACCGGCTCGCGCCCCTGAGATACGTCAGGATGCGCGCTCCCATGGCCTCGCTGAACCCGGGGATGCGGCCGATCTCCGCGGGCGTCGCTTCCTTCACGCCGCGCAGGGACCCGAAGCGCGACAACAGCGCGCGTTGCCTCGCAGGGCCGATCCCCGGGATGTCCCCCAACGCCGAACGCACGGTGCGGCGCGAGCGCAGCTTTCGGTTGTACCGCACGGCGAACCGGTGCGCTTCATCGCGAACTCGCTGCAGCAGGTGCAGCGACCGGGCGGTTCGTGGCAGGCGAAGCCCCTCGCGTTGGCCGGGAAGAAAAACGAGTTCCTCTCTTTTTGCGAGTGCCGCCAGCGCCACATCCCGGACATTCAGTGCGGCGAGCGCCTCCCTCGCGGCGGCGAGCTGTCCACGGCCGCCGTCGATCACGGCGAGGTCCGGCAGCGGATCCTCCCCGTCAGCCAGCCTGGCGAAGTATCGGCCGACGGTCACGGCCATCGATTCGTAGTCGTCGTTGCCCCGCTCGGTCTGGATCTTCATGTGCCGGTATCCCGACTTTTTCGGTTCTCCGTTTTCGAAGAGGACCGCGCTGCCGACGGTCTCCGACCCCTGGGTATGCGATATGTCGAAACACACGATCAAGCGCGGCACGACCTTCAATCCCAGCCTGTCCTGAAGCTCGTAGAGCACGTCGTCGGTTCGTACCGGGGAGACCCCTCCCGTTCTGATGCGGTCTTCGAGCGCGTGCCGTGCGTTGGCAACCGCCAGTTCGATCAGGCGGACCTTGGCACCCCTCTTCGGCAGGCGCACGACGACCCGGCGGGACGCCTGATCACTCAGGATCTCCTCCAGAAGCCCACGGTCCGGGAAGTCCGCCGGAAGCAGCACTTCGCGGGGAAGTTCTTCGAGCGCGCGGGAACCGCTGGACAGATACGCGTGCGAAACCGACCGCGCGACGAGGTCGGCGTCGCCCTCCCCTTCGGTTCCGGTCATCACCTGTGTGTCCCGTCCGATCAACATGCCGCGGCGAACGCGGAGCGTCACGGCAGCCGCAAGGCCCCCGTCACGGGCGATTCCCAGAACGTCCTGATCCCCTCCGCCCACCTTCTGGACACGTTGCTGGCGTGCAATGCCGTCAAGCCCGGCGAGGATGTCGCGCCACCGGGCTGCCCTCTCGAAGTCCATCGCGTCCGACGCCTTGCGCATCTGGACCTCAACTTCTGCCTGAACAGACCCGACATCGCCCGAGAGGATGCGGACCACCCTGTCGATCATGCTGCCGTAGTCTTCCGCCGTCTGGAGGCCGACGCACGGCGCGGCGCATCGGCCGATGTGGTGGTCCAGGCACGGTCGGGCCGGTGCCTCGCCGGGGAGGTCGTAGCGGCAGGACCGCACTCCATGCAGGCGCTTTACCAGTTCCAGCGCGCGGCGCACCCGCCCCACCGAGACGAAGGGTCCGAAATAGCGAGAGCCATCTTGGCGCACGCGCCGTGTGACGTAGGCGCGCGGGAACGGTTCGTTGACGGTGACCTTGATGTAGGGGTATCGCTTGTCGTCGCGGAGCTGGATGTTGAAGCGGGGCTGGTGCTCCTTGATGAGGTTGGCCTCGAGTATCAGGGCCTCCGCCTCCGAGCCCACGACCAGGGTGTCCACCACTGCGGTCTGGCGGACAAGTTCGCCCGTCTTGATCTCCGCCGCACCCGTACGGCCCAGGTACGACCGCACGCGCAGGCGCAGCGCCTTCGCTTTCCCGATGTAGAGAATCTCCCCCTGGGCACTGCGGAACATGTAGACGCCGGGGCCGGCCGGCAGGCCTGCCACGTGACGGGCGTCGAACGGGATACCGCGCTTCACCCCGACCTACTTGCGACGCGGTGTCCCCGGCCTCGGGAACGGGAATCCGAGCCGGTGGGTTGCGAACAGGTAGACCGCGGCCACGGGACCGATCGTCGCCGCTGCCTGGAGGATCGGGCCCACGGGTGGAAGCACCGCGCGGATCGCCAGACCCACGCCGACCGCAATCACCGCCGCAAGCACGTAGGCACCCACATGCCGGCCGCCCAGCGACAACCCCAGGAGACGCTCTCGCAGTGCCCGGCGGAGAAGCGCGAACTCCAGCCACGCGCCTGCGGTAGCACCGACAGCAAGCCCCGCCGCCCCCATTCCGAGTCCTCCTACGACGAATCGGTCGAACGGGAACATCAGCGACGCGCCAACCGCGGCCGAGGTCAGAATCCGCAGGTAGGAGATGCGGGCGGCGGTTCGGGTGTCGCCGAAGGCGTAGAGCGCCGACGACAGCACCCGCGATGCGCCCGAGGCCGGCAGCCCCGGGGCAAACGCGGCCAGCACCAGGCCCGCGGCCGCGGCATCGTCGGGGCCGAACGCCCCGGACCGGAATACGACCATGCACTCCTCGCGGAAGAGGATGTAACCCGCGGTCACCGGGACGAGCCAGAAGAGAACCCGGCCGACCGCCTGCTCGGTGCGGTCGCGGACCGCCTTCACGCCGGCGACGCGATCCCGGGACAGCTCGGGCAACTCGGATGCCGCGATCGACATGCCGAACAGCGAGATGGGGAGAATGTAAAGCGGCTGGGCGTAGCCCATCAGGCCGACGGCGCCGACCGCCAGCAGCGTCGCCAGGTTCTGGTCGATGAGCGCGCCGATGTTTACCGCCCCACGGGACGCCACGGCCGGCACGAAATTGCGCACGACCTCCCGTACGGGGCCGGACCGGACGTCGAGCGAGGGCCTCACGTGCGTCAGATGCCGGATCAGGAAGGGCAGCTGAAACAGGAGTTGCATGGCCCCGCCGGCCAGGGCACCCCAGGCCAGCGCGGTCAGCAGGTCGACGCCTGCCATGCCCCGGCTGGCCGCCGCCACCATTGCCACGATCATGGCGAGGTTCCACAGGGATGGCGCCACGTAGGAGACGAAAAAGCGGCGATGGCTGTTCAGCACACCAAGAGCCCACGCCGATACGACGAGCAGGCCAGCCATCGGAAAGAGGAGGCGAAGCAGCGTGGTGACAATCTCCGCCCTGTCGTCATTCGTAAAACCCCACGTGAGCACCGAGACCAGATGGGGGGCCGCCCAGCTTCCCAGGGCCGCCATGGCGCCCGCCGCCACGGCGAGCAGTCCGAGCACCGCACCCGCGGCGCGCCCGGCCTCCCGCTCCCTGCCCTCTTCCAGCAACCGCACATAGGCCGGAATGAACGAGGCGCTGAGGCTGCCCTCGCCCAGCAGATTCTGGATGACGTTCGGGATGCGCAGGGCGGCGGTCCACGCATCCGCCAGGTCTCCGGTCCCGAAGTAGTGAGCGAAGACCCGTCCGCGCACCAGCCCGAGGACCCGGCTGACGAGAATGCCGGATGCTACGCTGGAAGCAGCCAAGACTCCGTCGCCGCCAGGAGTCCGTGGGGGAGGGTGTCCACGGACTCCTCTCTAGTGCTCCGAATCGGGAGTTTCGTCGCCGGTGCCGCCCCGCAACGACCTGCGCTCGGAGCGGTCGGCGAGGAGCTTCTGGAAGAACTGGTTCTCTTCGTCCAGCCGTCCTACTTCGCCCGTAAGGCGTTCCAGCTCACTCTCGAGGTAGACCAGGCGATCGTGCACGGCACCATCCCCTTCCCTCAGGCTCCTGCGCTCGAGCCGGCGCGCGATCGCCTTCCCCACGTCGGAATCGAGCACGATCGCGAGGATCGGGATCAACAGTACAAGCACGGCGATCAATACAAGCATGTCGTAAAGCTATGGCGTTTCATCCGACCGTGGCAAAGACCCCGCCGGCTCTACGGAGGTCTCGCCCGCGAGTACGCGGATTCTCTCGCGAAGCGCGGTGACGAAATCCGGACCGTATCGCATGGTGTACTGCAACGGGCTCAGCATGCGGTCCTGCGGCCTGCCTCCCGGCCACAGATTGACGCCGGCCTTGGCGATCTGGCCAGCCACGGTCTCGCTCTGTCGCTTGATGGCCCGGATGACCTTCTTTTCGAGAGCGCCGAGGGCCGCCAGCCCGGAGTTCCGCGCCTTCGTCACCGCGCCCTGGAGCACAGGGTCGATCGCGGCGGACGCGCCGGACACTTCGTGGGCGCGCTTCTCAAGGTCCGTCCGCCAGCGTTTCAGGCCGTCCTTCAGGTCGTCGGGCATTTCGTCGCGTGCGAATCTCGCCTGGAGCCGGTCGCCATCGCGCACGTCGTCGACCGTAACGTCCAGTCTCTCCAGCACCCTGGCGACCTTCCTCTCGACGACCAGCAGAGACGCGCGTGGAGCGACCACGGGCATTTCGACGCCGTGGCGACGAAACAGCGCAGCCAGCTGACCGAAGTAAGCGACCTCGCCCGGTCCCGCCACGTACGCCAGCGTGGGGAACACGAACCCCTCCACCACGGGACGCAGCAGCACATTGGGGGACACCAGGTCCACCGACTCGTCGATGACGCCGAGGATGCGACGGCTGGAGAATTCGCGCCCCGAGCGCCTCAGCGTGAACCCGCTGCCCGCCCGCAGCAGCCTGTCGCGGCCCTGGCGGGTGTCGAAGAACAGGTTGGTGGCCCCCCGGGCCAGCGGCACCTGAAGCCTGTAGCCGGCGGCCGTCAGGTGACCCGCCGTCTCCGTCAACGCCTCTTCGCTCGCCAACGGGTCCTCGGCTTCGGCCCGCAGTATGGGCCGTGCCAGCTCCTTCAGACGTGCCCCGGCTCCGTCGACCAGGCCGATCGGCGTGTCCCGCAGCAGCGCCGCCAACAGGTCCGCGTATGCGGAGGCCAGCGTGGCCCCGGGGTGGTAGGCCTCGCGCAGCAGGTCCAGGTACCCGTCACGGTAGTCGTTGGGGGGGAAGCAGGCGGCCAGCTGTGCGATGACCTGCTCGCCGCGATCACCCAGGGGGATCTGGGCAAGAGCACGAGGGATGGGGTCCGCGGCCGGCCCCACGGTGATACGGTGCAGACGGTTCCCGGGATCGACAACATGGGCATGGTTCGCCTCGGCCCAGTCATGGTCGTCGGAGGCAATCCAGAACAGTGGCATGACAGGCCCGCCCACGACCGGCTGCAGCTCCTCGGCGAGCCGGACCGCAGTCAGCGCCTTGAAGAGGCTGTAGAGCGGACCGCCGAACAGCCCGGGCTGCTGCCCCGTGGTAACGAAGAACCCTTGTTGCTCGACCACCCGGCGAAGCGCGTTCTCCGCGCGCGGACCCGCCGGACGCACGATCTCCGCGGCGGCTGAGAGCCTGGCGGGGTGGGCCCCCTGGCTGAGGTCGCGGGCCTTGGCTCGATAGCTCCGCGCGTCCGCGGGGACGCCGCGGTAGAACGCCGATGCCGTGGCGGATCCGTCAAGGTAGTCCCGGACCAGCCGCGAGCCCCCGAGGTGCCGGGAAAGCAGACGCAGGTCCACTACGCGCGCCCTCCCCCGCCGGCGCCGGGCCGCGCGGCGCACACGGCGGCGCGTCGCCAGGGCACCGTCATCCCGCGGCCCTGGCTACCAGAATGTACCGTGTTGCGGCGGGCGAGAACGGTGTCTTGTCGTAGCCGCCGAAGCTGGGGCCCGGAATCATGCCTGCCGATTGCAGCATGGCTGTCAACTGACGCGGACGGTAGAGCCGCACGCGCTCGACGAACTCCCTCCGCGCCGATGGCTCGGCCGGCATCAGCGTGATCCGCTTCTCCACGATCCGTCCCCCATCCACGAGCCTTCTCTCCTGGACCACGTCGATTCCGGATGCCGTGCGTCGGTCCTCGGTCTTGAGGTTGGCGACCACATGGTCCGCGTTCAGGAAGTCGAGAAGGAACCGTCCGCCGGCTCTCAGAACCCTCCGCACCTCGCGTAACACCCCCAGATCCTCTTCCTCGTCGTCGAAATAGCCGAATGAAGTAAAATAGGATGTCACCACGTCGAACGAGCCCGTGCGGAAGGGTGGCCGCCTCATGTCGCCAAGCACGAGGCGCGCGGCCGGGACGGACGAGCGGGCCGCTTCGATCAGCGGGCGAGACAGGTCGAGGCCGGTCGCGCGGTAGCCGATTCGCTCCATTTCCTCCAGATGCCTGCCTGCCCCGCACCCGAGGTCCAGAACACGGGTGCCCGGTCCCATGCCGGTCGTTTCCCGCAGCAAGGCCACGGCTCGACGCGCCTCCGCCCGGTCCCGATGCGGATAGAGAGCCAGGTATTCTCGACCGAACCAGTGTCGAAACCACGGGGTGCGCTTCACTTCGATCCCTTGTGGTAGGGTTCGCCTCTGAGGATGGTTCCCGCCCGGTACAGCTGCTCCATGAGCACCAGCCGCGCAAAATCGTGCGGCAGCGTGAATGACGAAAGGGACAGCTCCCATTCACACTCGTGTCTGAGGTCGTCGGCAAGACCGAACGCCCCGCCGATCAGGAAGTGTACACCTCTCTCGGGTCCCTGTGAGAACCGCTCGAGCCGCCGCGCCATCTCCCCCGACGACCATCCCCGGCCGCCGCGCGTCAACGCCACCCGGACGAAGCCGGGCCGCAGCCTGGACCTGATCGCTTCCGCCTCCCTCGGCAGCACCGCCGGAGCCAGTCTGCCACGCGCCTGGGGCACCTCCACAACCTCCAGCCGCCAATAGCGCGCCGCGCGAGATTCGTATTCGGCGAGCGCGGGCCCGAGACCCCGGGCTTTCCCGACCGCGATGACCGAGATCTTCATGAATCCCGAATCAGGGATGTCAACATGCTGCGGAGTGGTCCCCGTGGCTCACCCACCACGCCGAACCCCACGGCAACACAGCAGCGCGCGAAGTCCGGAAACGCCGCCAGCTTTGGGGCGTCCTTGGCGGTGCAGACAACCGTGCGCGCGTCACGTCGCCGCGACAGCACCGCAATGTCCCGGCGACCGAATCGGTGGTGGTCCGGAAAGGCGGCCAGGCGCACATCGGAATCCGGAAGCAGTTCGCTCAGGCCGGCCGCAAACGCTTCCGGGCGCGCGATCGAGCACACCGCCAGTACATCGCCTACGGGTGGCGCCACAGGGAACCCGGCCAGGTCGCGCCACCCCCCCATGCGCATCTCGATCCGGGAAGTGCTCACGTCGGGAGCAATCCGCGAAAGCCTGGTCACCCACCGGTCCGCGGCGGACTGCTCCGAGGTCCTGCGGGTCACCAGAATGTGCGTGGCCCGCCGGGCGGCCGTCAGCGGCTCGCGGTACGGTCCGCTCGGGAGCATGCGTACGCGCCACGGGTCCTCGGCCGCGACGAGGAGGATGTCCACGGCACGCGGCGCGCGGCGGTGCTGAAAGCCATCGTCCAGCAGCGCGAGATCGTGGCCGTCCCTCCAGGCAGCGCCGATACCCGCAACCCGGTCGGAGCCGGCAAAGACCGCATCGCGTCCGAACCACCGCCCGTACAATGCCACCTCGTCGTCCCCATAGCCGCGGGTCACTACGCCCGCGCGGCTTCCCCGCCGGGCGAGCCAGTCCCACAACCATCGTACCACGGGCGTCTTCCCGGTACCGCCGACGGTGAGGTTGCCGACCGACACGACCGGGATGGGCGCCAGGTCCGGCGGCCGGCGGTCGTACCAGCGATTCCTGGCCGCCACGGCCAGCCGAAAAGTGTGTCCGGCAGGCGCCAGCAACCCCCCGAGCAGCCGATCTGCGCCTGCGGGACTCTTGTTGGCCCACAGGCCTCGCAGGCGCTCCCCCGCCCGTGCCGCGATCACGCCTGCACCTCGCGACAACGGGTCTCGCGCAGGACGTCCTCCATTAAATCTACGACTCTGGAGCTCGCGCCCTTCGATCCGAGGGCGGCCCGGACACGCGCAAGCCCCGCCAGCGTGCGGCGACGCACGGGGGACTCCGTGTGCAGGAGCGGCTCAATTGCGTCGGCCATGGGGCCGGGCGCGGCTTCGCGCTGAATGAACTCGGGCACGACCCGCTCTTCGGCAACCAGGTTCGCGAGCGAGATATGGGGCACGTGGACAAGACGCCGCGCCAGGAAATGGGTCACGGGGTGCGTGCGGTAGGCCACCGCGAACGGCATCCCGGAGAGCGCCGCTTCAAGCGTGCCGGTTCCGGACTTGACGAGCCCCGCCGTCGCCAGGGCCCTCAGGGACGGGCCGTCCTCGGTCAGGGGGAACGGGAACGGCCGGTAGGCGCTCCTGGGAAGGAACGGGACCTTGCTCACCACGACCTGCAGGCCCGGAACTCGTCGCCCGAGTTCAAGCGCCGTCTTCGCAAAGGGCTCGGCGTGGCGGACCAGTTCCTGCTCCCGCGACCCCGGGAAAACCGCCAACACGGGAAAGGCCACGTCGAGGCCCAGGTCGGCCGCCAGGCCCTCAGGGTCGCCTGGCGACTCGTCTTCCAGGAGAGGATGGCCGACAAACTCGGCTCTGCCACCGTGAGTCCGGTACAGCTCCGGCTCGAACGGAAGGATGACAGCGATCCGATTCGCAATGCGGGAGAGCTTCCTGGCTCGTCCAGCTCTCCAGGCCCACACCTGAGGGCCTATGTAGTAGACCACCGGGATCCCCCGCTTCGCGGCGTGGCCGGCGATCCTCAGATTCAGCCCGG
This sequence comes from Gemmatimonadota bacterium, assembly GCA_009844885.1. Taxonomy (GTDB): domain Bacteria; phylum Gemmatimonadota; class Gemmatimonadetes; order Longimicrobiales; family Gaopeijiaceae; genus Bin94. The sequence goes on along the minus strand of VYAQ01000010.1, from coordinate 6,475 downwards.
GATAGTCGACGGGCAGCACGAGGTCGAGGCCGCCTCGGTCCAGCATACCCTTCAGTCGTCGCTCCAGCCTTCGAAAGAACGGCAAACGACCGAGCACCTCCGCGAACCCCATGACCGCGAGCTGGTCCAGGCCCGCGAGGAGGCGAACCCCGGCGGCCCGCATCCGCTCTCCGCCCAGGCCGACCATCTCGACACCGGGCCACCTGTCGCGAATCCCTGTGGCGACTCGCGCCCCGTGCGCGTCCCCGGAGGCCTCACCCGCGAGGATCATCACCCGGCGTGGACAACTGGTACGCGTCATTGGACTGTCGGCGTCCCCACCGATGGCATTCTCCCTGATGTCTTCCACGGCGGGGCGTCCCCGACGTCATTGCGCGTCAGAAGAGTCGCCCGAGATACCAGATGATCCCGATCACGATCACCAGCAGCACGACGAGGGTCGTGGGCGACTTGCCTTTCCGGGCGTCGATCCACTCGCGTTTACGACGCCGCCGCACGCGTATTAGCGACATGGTCCTCAATCTGTTGTTGGATGGCCAGGGCGAGTCGAAGGGCTGTCCGTCCATCCTCGCCCGTAACCGGGGGCGGCGCCAGCCCCAGCAACGCGTCCCGGAACGACGCCAGTTCGGCCATGAGGGGCTCCGTGCCGTCCCCTGTGATGGGGATCCGTTCCACGATCGAGGACAGTCCGGCAGGAACGGAGACATCTCCGGCCGCCGCGGAGACATCTCCAGCGGACGAGGACACATGCCCGGCCAACCCGGACCCCTCGAGCAGCGACACGCCCTCCCTGAGCCGGAAGAACTCCCCGCGTCCCCCGGCCAGGTCAAGCGAGAGATAGCCCGAGCGCTGCCAGACTCGCAGCTTGCGGACTCCCGTGACCGAGACGCGGCTGGCGGTCAGATTGGCCACCGCACCGCCCTCGAATTCGAGGCGGGCGTTGGCGATGTCCACATGACGCGTGAGCACCGGCACGCCGGTGGCCGCCATTCGCACCACGGGGCTGCCGATCAGACTGCACAGAAGATCCACATCGTGAATCATCAGGTCGAGAACGACCGCCACATCGAGCGACCGGCGCGTGAACGGAGACAACCGGTGTGACTCCACGAAGAGCGGGCGGTCCAGGTGCGGCCGTGCGGCTGCGAGCACCGGGTTGAACCGCTCGACGTGTCCGACCTGGATCAGCACGTCCCGGTCGGCGGCCGCTTCGATCATCCGGTCCGCCGCCTCCAGGCTGGCCGCCATCGGCTTCTCCACGAACACGTGAACGCCGGCCCGGATCGCGTCCATGGCCACCGCCTCGTGCCCGCTCGTGGGCACGGCGATCACGACCGCGTCGGCCGCTTCCAGGAGTTCGGTGAGCGACGCCTGCTCCTCGACGCCCAGCTCGGCGGCGACAGCGCGGCAACGCGGCCGCTCCACATCGAAGACGCCCGCGTGACTCACGCCCTCCAGATCGCGAACCACCCGCGCGTGGTGCCGTCCCAGCGCACCGACGCCGACAACACCAATGGCGGGCGGCTGCGCCCGGCGCCGGGAGTCAGGTGATGATGCCGCGCTTGCTGCTGCGGATGAAGTCAAGGAAATAACCCACCTCCGGGCACATCAGATCTTCCCGGCTCTCCACCCGCCGGATCGCCCGGGACAGCGCGATATCCGACTGAAACAGGATGCGGTACGCGCTCTTGAGGCGCCGCCGGACATCGCTCGACAACCCCCGGCGTTCGAGGCCCACCGAGTTGAGGCCATACAGCTTCGGCGAGGGGTTCCCCACCACGCGACAGAAGGGGGGCACATCCTGGGGCACGCGGGACGCGCCGCCCACGAACGAGTGGGCACCGATGCGAACAAACTGGTGAATCGCCACGAGCCCGCTGACGACCGCCCAATCCTCGATCGACACGTGGCCGGCCATGTTGGTCGCATTGGAGACGATCACATGATTCCCGAGTTCACAATCGTGGGCTATGTGGGAGTACGCCATGAGGAGACAGTCCGATCCCACGACCGTCCTGCCCGACGCGGCGGTGCCGCGGTTGAGGGTCGCGAACTCGCGGATGACCGTCCGGTCACCGACCTCAAGGAAGGTCCGTTCGCCCTCGTACTTGAGATCCTGGGGGTCCGTGCCCAGCACCGCTCCGTTGCCGACGTTGCAGCCGCTGCCCACGACGGTGTCCCGTTCGATCAGTACGCGGGGCCCGATCCGGGTATTCCTGCCGATCCTGACCGAGGGACCGACGATCGCATACGGCCCGACCTCGACGCCGTCACCCAGTTCGGCGGACCGGTTCACGATCGCCGTCGCGTGCACCACCGCGCCGGCTCCCCGGTTCGCGCGAGAGCCCTTCACCGATCCACGATCCTGGCCATCATCTCGGCCTCGGCGACCACCTTGCCGTCCACCATGCCCTTCCCCTTCATCTTGCAGACGCTGCGCCGGAGGCTCGTCATGGTCAGCTCGAACCGGACCTGGTCTCCCGGGACCACGGGCCGCCGCCACTTCACGTTGTTGAGCGACATGAAGTACACGACCTTGTCCTCCGGGTTCTCCACGGCGTCCATCAGCAGCAGGCCGCCAACCTGACCCATCGCTTCGACGATGAGCACCCCGGGCATGATCGGATGATCCGGAAAGTGACCGGAGAAGAAGGGCTCGTTGATCGTCACGTTCTTCAGCCCTACGATCCGCTTGCCGGGGTCGAATTCGACCACGCGGTCCACGAGGAGCATGGGGTAGCGGTGCGGCAGGTGTTTCATGATGTCGCGCACGTCGATCATGCGCGCGCGCACGCCGCGATCATGCCGGTCCCGAATCGCGCGCGCCAGCTCGACGTTGCCCGAATGACTCGGACGGCTCGCCACGACGTGGCCGTTGAACCTCGCGCCCATAAGGGCCAGATCGCCCACGATGTCCCCCACCTTGTGGCGGAGGAACTCGTCCGGGAAGCGCAGATCGGGGTTCATCACGCCGTCCTCGCCGACCACGACCGTGTTCTCCAGCGAGGCCCCCCGCGCCAGGCCCCTGGCGTGCAGGGCGTCCGCGTCCGCCTCGAAGCCGAAGGTGCGAGCGGGCGCCAGCTCCCGGGCGAAGCTGTCCCCGTCGATCGGGAACGCGCCGTGCTGCCAGCCGATGGCCGCGTGATCGAACTCGATCGTGGCCGAGATCAGAAGGCCGTCACGGGGCAGAACGACGTACGATGCCTCGGGGTCGGTTCCAACCGTGAGCGCCTCCGGCACGTGGATGATCTCTGCGGGAAGCGACTGAGCCGTTCGCCCCACCCGCTGGAGCGCATCGAGGTATGGGGCGAAGCTGCCGTCCAGAATGGGCACCTCCGGTCCGTGCAGTTCGAGCCGGACGTTGTCCACCCCGGCCGCCGTCAGGGCTGCCAGCACGTGCTCCACGGTGAGCACCTCGACCCCGTCGGCGCCAAGCCCGACGCCGAGTTCGGTGCGTGTGACGTGGTCCAGACGCGCCGGGATCACAGGCGCGCCATCGATGTCCGTCCGCACGAACACGGTACCCGTGCCTTCGGGCGCCGGACGGATGATCAGTGTCGCCACCTCTCCCGAGTGCACTCCGATCCCCCGCACCTGCGCGTCGCCGGCAACGGTATGCTGTCTCTCGTGCGCCATCAGCGGGCATCCCCTTCAACCAGGCGGCGTTCCAGGCGGTCCACGCGCCGCATCACCTCCGGAAGGCGCATCAGCAGGGCCATGGCCTTGAGGTAGCTCCTGTGGTCCCGGGCCGGGTATCCCGACACCGTTTCGCCGGGCGCCACATCGCCGATAACCCCCGCCTGCGCACCAATGCGGGCTCCGGCCCCGATTCGAAGGTGTCCCACGACGCCCGCCTGCCCGCCCATCGCGACGCCTTCCCCGGTACGGGTCGATCCGGCAACGCCGACCTGGGCGACGAGAATGGAGCGGGGACCGATCTCCACATTGTGGCCGATGTGGACCAGGTTATCGAGCTTCGAGCCCGCCCCGATCACGGTTCGTCCGATGGATCCACGGTCGATGGTGCAGTTGGCGCCGATCTCGACGTCGTCCTCGATCACGCAACCGCCGACCTGCGGCAGTTTCCGGTGGCTGACCGCGTCCGTCACGTATCCGAAACCGTCCACTCCGATCCGGGTGCCCGCGTGCACGATCACGCGCTTGCCCACGACCGAGTCCGCGTAGACGGTGACGTTCGGAAAGAGCACCGTGTCCGAACCGATCAACGTGTCGCGCTCGATCACGCAGTTGGCGCCGACGCTCACGTTCTCACCGAGGACCACCCGCGCCGCGATGACCGCATGCGGTCCGATGGCTGCGTTCTCCGGGACCGACGCGGAGTCGTGAACGGTCGCCGCCGGATGCACGCCGCACAAAACCTCGCGCTCGGGGTGAAGCAGCGGCACCAGAACCAGAAGCGCCGCGTGTGGGTCGGGCACCACCAACCGGTCCACAGGCCCGCCTTCCAGGTCGCACAAGTCCTCCGAGACCAGCAGGGCGCACCCCCCGCAGCCCTCCAGATCGCTGGCGTAGCGCCGATCCGCCAGCAGCGCCAGGGCGTCCGGGCCCGCGTCGTGCACCGGTGCGAACCGGCGGAAGACGACATCGCCATCCCCCAGCACGCGGCCACCCGCGGCGTCGGCGGCCTGCTGCAGCGTAAGGCAATCCGAAGTCCTCACCCACGCCTCTCACGCGAGCGGCGATCGCAACCGCAGATCTTCGCGGTCCCCATCACCCTCCGGGCGAGGGATCCGCCTGCAGCCGGTTGAGGACTTCCTGCGTCAGGTCCAGCGCCGGATCCCCTGCGAGTATCGCCTGCGACGCCGAATCGAGGATCAGCGCGTAGCCGCCCTCAACGCGGATCTCCTCGATCACCGCCGTGACCCTCTCCATGATGGGTTGGAGCAGCTCTGCCTGACGCTCCTGGAACTGGATCTGCAGTTCCTGGGTTCTGCTCTGGAGGGCCTGCTGCTGGTTCTGGAGCTCCAGCTCCCTTGCCTGGCGCGCCTCCGGGGTCATGGTCATCGCCTGCTGCTGGTACTCGTCGAAGGCGGCCCGCAATCCGCGGTCCAGGAGTTGCAACTCCGATTCGCCCTCCTGCCGGGCGGCCTCGAGTCCCAGCCGCGCTTCCTGCGCCGGCTCATACTCGGCGAGCACCTGGTCGGAATTGACGTATCCGACCCTGGCCGCCTGGGCCTGCACGGTACCCGCCGACAGCAGCACCAGCACTGCGGCCATGCCCATCCGGGAAATGCTCATTATTTTCGACTCCTCCGATGAAATTCGGATCACGCCGTTCCCGGCAGGCGAGAACGGCAGCATTGTTGGTGAGGTGGTCTTCCGCCTTGCGGTTCGTCCTAGAAGTTCGGTCCCATCTTGAAATGTAGCTGCCACCCCGGTTCGGGCTTGTCGAACCCGTAGGCGTAGTCCAATCCGATCGGACCGAACGGCGTTACCAGTTGCACCCCGAAGCCGGCCCCACGAAAGAGCCGGGACGTGTTGATGTCTCCCGGACCGTCCCAAAGGTTACCGGCATCGAAGAACGCCGAGAGCCCGATATTGGAGTTGATCACGGCCTTGTATTCGGCCGTTGCAGAGAAGTAGGCGTTCCCGAGGCGATCGATCTGGGCGATTCCGCCCCCGCGCTCCGCGTAGTAGCCCCGCGGTGTGATGGATGTTTCGTCATAGCCGCGCAGCGGTTGCCCGAACTGCACGCCACCCATCCAGAAGGACTCGAACGGGAAGCGGGAGGCATCTCCGAAGAGCGCACCGCCGCGCAGGCTGAGCCCAAGCGCGAACTGGACGCCCCCCGGACTGGCCCCGTCGCCGCCGAGTCCCCCGATCGGGATCATCCACTGCGCCTGCCCGGTGTGCTTGACGAAGTCTCCGGCTCCCCCGAGAGGTCCGCCATTCAACTCCACGTTCCAGGTTTGCATGGAACCGGCGGTCGGGAACAGCGGATGGTTCAGGGTCTGGCGGGTGATGCCCAGCGAGAAGGAACTCAGGGTTCCCGGAGGCAGTCCGAACAGCGACTGGTCCTCCGAACTGCGGAAGGACTCGTAGCTCGTGCGGGAAAGCGAATACCCGAAGAACACCCTGGTTCGCAGCGAGCCCGGGAACGGTACCCCGAAGCGAGTCGAGAACCCCCGCCGCTGCCTGCGTCCGGTCGCAAACTGGTAGAAGCGGTCGGTGGAGTCGAACAGCGAGAGCGAGCCGCTTACCGTGGACTGCCAAAGCGCGGGATCGGTGATACTTAGCGTGAAACTGTTGATGTAGCGCCCGAAGTCCCACCGGATGCTGCCCGCCTTGGCCTGTCCGAAGAGGTTTGGCTGATCGTACCCGAGGAACCCCGAAAGCCCGACGCCGCCTCCCACGGCCGTTCCGAACTGCACCGAACCCGTTTGCTTCTCGGCGACGTTGAAGATGATGTCGACATCCCCCGTCTCGGGGTCGGGGCGCACGTTGGGGGCGGGCA
>VYAQ01000168.1 GCA_009844885.1 Gemmatimonadota bacterium | reverse complement strand
GCTTGATCTGCCATCTGCCCGGCTCGATCTCTGTGGGCGGGGATGTCTCCTCCGCCGTGATCACCAGTTTGCCGCTCTCGAAGAACTCCATGTTCCTCCGCAGCTCCGCCTCCTCTGCCTCGAAGTAGCTCTCTTCGTAGAAGACTCTCAGTCCGTCGACATCGTGCCCGTTGTAGACCAACCACAGTTCCGCGGTCTTGTGACGGAGGTGCTCGGCGAGCGCTTGTTCCTCGGCGGTCAGGGGCTCTTGCGGCGGCGGCGGTTCGGGATCCCCGCCGCCGCAGGCAGCGAAGGCAGTCAGCGCAAGGGCCGCCAGGACCAGCGCCAGTCCCCGGACCCCTCGCTTGTGGACCGCACAGGTCCGGGAAGCGCGAAGAAGATATCTGTCAATCACAGCGAGCCCCATTCTAATCGGAAAGGACTGCCGGGCGAGCCCAACGAGTCTCGAGGAGCTTCCTCGGCATCGAGGGGGCGCGTGCCCACCCCCCAAAGTCTGGCCGTGGCTGGTGGGCCCACGCGTACTGTACTGCGAACTTTCACGTGTGCTGTCACAATCCCAGAGCAGCCATGCCCGACGTGCAGTCAGGACGCCCGGTAGGATGGGGCGCGTTTGAATGAGTCTTTCAAGTCGCCGCACTCTCGGTGCTGACCGCGGTCCGAGGGATCCGAGCGCGACCGTCCTTGCAGGAGATTATCGAATGACAAGAGTCAGAGCGTCGTCTTTCCGCATCGTGACGACGGCGACGATGCTTGCGCTTGCTCTGTCGGTGGTGGTCTTGGGGACTGCCTGTCAGGACACCGAGGAAGAGAGCCAGGCGCCCACCGATGACCACGGGGCTAAAGTCCCGACCGCGGTGGACGAGGGAGTGCCGGGTGTGTACGACACCCGGATCGTGTTCGGTCAGTCGGCGGCATTTAGCGGCCCGGCGCAGGCGCTGGGTCAGGGGATGCGGCTGGGGATACAGGCGGCGTTCCACGAGCAGAACCAGAAGGGCGGAGTGCACGGCCGTATGCTGGAGTTGACCACTCTGGACGACCAGTATGAGCCGCACCTGGCTTATGCCAACACGCTGAACCTGATTAACAGGGAACGCGTTTTTGCGCTCATTGGGGAGGTGGGAACACCCACCTCCCGCTCGGCCTCGCCACTGGCCAACGCGGAAGACGTGCCTTTCATTGCGCCCTTCACCGGCGCCGGTTTCCTTCGGGACTCCGCGTTGGGGAACGTGGTGAACTTGCGCGCTTCCTACCATCAGGAAGCAGAGGCGATGGTGGCGCGCCTGACTGAAGACTTGGGGATAACCCGCGTCGCCGTGATGTATCAGAACGATTCCTACGGCCAGTCCGGGCTGGACGGAGTGGTGGAGGCGCTGGGCAAGCGCGGCCTGGAGCCAGTTGCCTTCTGGTACTACCAGCGCAACAGCGACGCGGTAAAGGCCGCCGTTTTCAACATCGTGGCAGCAAATCCCGAAGCGGTCATCATGATCGGGGCCTATGCCCCGGTTGCCAAGGCGATTGCCGTGGCCCGTGAGGACATAGACCCCATATTCATGGCGGTGTCCTTTGTGGGCAGCAACGCATTGGCGCAAGAGCTGGGGCCAGATGGCGCCGGCGTGTACGTCACCCAGGTAGTTCCGCTGCCCGACGACACCAGCGTTCCCGTGGTCGCCGCCTATCGCACCGCGCTGAAGGCGTTTGACGCCGATGCCGTGCCGGGGTTTGTCTCATTGGAGGGCTATCTGGCTGGGCGACTGGCAATCGTGGGTCTCGAGAAGTGTGGCAGGGACATCAGCCGCGACTGCTTCCTCGATGTCCTGCGAAACTCCGGGACAATCGACCTTAATGGGCTGACCCTCCAGTACGGCCCGGGCGACAATCAGGGATCGGACGCGGTGTTTATGACCGTCATCGGAGATGACGGGAATTACCACCTGGTCGACGACCTGGCAGAGGCGCGGTGACGGTACAGCCACGCATGGCTGCTCCCTTGTTGATCGGCGCGCTCGGCGCGCTGGGAATAGTTATCGCCTCGGCAGTGGCCGGCTGGCTGGTTATTGACAACCTGGAGGCCAAGAATCGGGGCAGCGGAGATGCCGAGACTCTGGCCGACATCGCCGCGGTAGGCAAGCTATCGGGCATGGTGGCGGCAGCGTCATCCGTGGCAACCCACGTCCGGATGACCCCCGAAAGCATAGCCGAGGCGGGAACCGCCATCGCCACCAACGAGGACCGGTTGGCTGACCTTCTTTTGGACCTGAAAGGGCGGGGGTATGACGGCCGCGTGGAGCAAGTAAGTCGACAAGTCGACCTACTCACTGCCAACGTGTCGCGGGTTGAGGGTGAACGCCCCGCCTTGTTGGAGGCCATCCTCACTGGAGAACGCAGCTGGCAGCAGCTTCTCTTCTCTACCAACCAGAAACTGCTCCCCGGCCATTAGTTCCAGCCTGGACAACCAGTTCTACTACGTGATGACGGGCAGCAGCGAATTCAGAGATGAAACCACTTCGGGTTCCGACCATCTGTCCGAGGAAGAGTTCCTTCGCCACTGGCATCTCGCCACCTTGCTGGATTGGACATTCAGCGCGCACCGGAGCCTGCTGGCAGCAAATCTCAGCAGCCAGGATGACCCAACGCGACTCGCTAGCAATGAAGAGAGTTTCGACACGGCCGCCCAGCGTTTGAAGCACAGCATCGCGTTTCTTGCCGAGCACGGTGGGCCAGAGCTGAATCCCGAGGTGATTCCCCTTGCCAATCGGTTGTTGGCCGCTGGCGCCGGAGAGGACAGCGCCCTGGACGCCATGAGGCTGAGAGCGTCGATGGTGGCTCGGGAGCGCCAGCTGATTGCGGCCAACGGTGAGATCCTGGCCAGGCTGCAAGGGGAACTGGATGGCCTCGTTGCGGAGGTCAAGCAGAATTCGGCGGCTGCGGAGGATAGGCACCGGCAGGCCGCGTCCAGTGGGCGCATTGCCATCCTGGTGATAGCCATCGTTGGGATAGTTGGGACGCTGCTCGTTGCCGGTTACTTCGGCTTGAGTTCGCAGCGGTCCATGTCGGCGTCTCTGGCCGTCAACTCCCTGGGCGTGCTGGCGGTAGTCATCGCTTCGGCGGTTGCGGCCTGGCTGGTCATCGACAGACTGGAGGATGAGAGCGGAGGCCGAGGCGACGTCGAGGTTCTGGCGGCGGCGGCGGACATCACTCGACGCTCGGGCGTCCTGGTGTCAACGACGTCCGTGCCCAGTAACGCCCGTATGACTTCCGAAGGCATAGCCGAAGCCAGGTCAGTCATCGCCAGCAATCACGAGGAGTTGGCCGACCAGCTGACTGCCTTGGAGGGTCGGGGCTATGACGACATCACGGAGCGCATAGGTCAGCGGATCGACCTGCTGACGGCCAACGTGTCGCGGATCGAGGATGAGCGGCCAGCCTTGCTGGAGGCCCTTCTGGAAGGGGAACGGAACTGGCAGGAACTCAGCCTCTCCACGAACTATGAGCTACTTCCAGCCATCGCTTCGAGCCTGGACAACCAGTTCTACTATGTGATGACGGGCAGGAGTGAATTCAGAACCGGGCATACCTCGGGTTCCGACCATCTGTCCGAAGAAGAGTTCATTCGCTACTGGCACATGGCCACGTTGACGGAGTCGGTGTCAAGGGCCTACTGGACGCTCGACTTTGCCAACAGGTTGACGATTCCGGCGCTGGCCGCACGGGTGGAAGAGACCTTCGATACAGCGGCCCAGAGGATGGAACGCAGCATCGAGTATCTCGCGGAGAACGGGGGGCCGGAACTGAATCCTGAGGTAATCCCCCTTGCCAATCGGTTGTCAGACGCCGGCGTTGGAGCGAACAGCGCCCTGGACGCCATGAAGCTGCGGACGTCCCTGGTGGCAAAGGAGCGCAGACTGATTGGCGCCAACGGGCAACTCTTGGCCGGACTGCAAGGGGAAGTGGATGGCCTCGTTGCAGAGGCCAGTCAGAGTGCGGCGGCTGCGGAAGATCGGTACGAGCAGACGGCGTCCAATGGGCGCATCGCCATCCTGGTGATAGCGGTCGTTGGAATAGTTGGGACGTTGCTGGTAGCTGGTTACAAAAGGGTCAGTGTTCGCCGGGATGAAACGCGCTGACTTCAAGACCCGTGTCA
>VYAQ01000145.1 GCA_009844885.1 Gemmatimonadota bacterium | reverse complement strand
CTAACCTATTGTGGCATAACGATATATGATCGTAGCGTCGTGGTTCGGGCGGGATCCGGCCGGTGAGGAGCGTGTGGTTCAAGCGAAGATCCTCGAGATTGGCCAGGCTGGCCAACTCGGCGGGGATCTCGCCGGTCAAGCCATTGACGCCCAGGCGCAGGCTCCTGAGGTCGTGCAGCCTGGTCAGCTCGAGAGGAATCGGCCCGCGCAACCGATTCCATTCGAGATTAAGGGTCTCAAGTTGTGACAAGCGGCCCAGTGCCGCCGGAATGGTCCCGGTCAGATTGCTCCTGACAAGCTCCAGCGCGGTGACGTGGCCATCCGGCCCGGTAGTCACTCCGTGCCACTCGCCGATCGGTCGATCCGTCATCCAGCCATCGTCTTCGATCCAGACCGGACCCTGCGCGGCCTCGTAGAGCGCCGCTAGCGGGCCCCAGTCCGGATGGGCTACCGTGACCGGCACGGCGCCTGGCACCCCCGCCGCCGTGGCCGTGATTGTGACCACGCCCTCGACAACGCCGTGGACCAGTCCCGACTCATCCACGGTCGCGACAGCGGTATCGCTCGACGACCAGGTGAATTCGCTGGCGGGCACCGTGAACCCGTTCGCGTCCCAGGCCTCCGCCGTCAGGCGCAGTGTATCACCCGCCGACACTTTGGCGGGAAGGGGCAGAACCTCGATCCCCCTGACCACCTGCGCTACGGTTACGGTTGCGCTCCCTGTCGCCGCCCCTGCGTTCGCGGTGATGGTTGAGGCGCCATTTGCGACCGACGTCACCAGTCCGGCCGCGTCCACCGTGGCCACCCCAACGCTGGTGCTCACCCACGCCACGGTGACCCCGGACATGATCCGGCCGCTCTGGTCGCGGACCTCGGCGGTCAACTGCGCCGTCTCGCCCACTGCGGCGAACTCGGTCGCGGCCGGACTGACGGTGATCGTCGCCGGCCGCAGCGGGTCGGGTGGCCGCGGGGGGGCGGTCGTGCCGTCGCCGCAGCCGGATGCCAGGGCGACAGCGGCCAGCAAACCTGCTGCGACCGTAAGAACCTGCTGACCCCTCATGGCATTGGTGCTAGCGACTGCGTGCGCGCTGTGTCAAGTCACCCGATCGGTTCGGATCCCTGTGCCTGATCCGCGCCTGGTTGCCGGCCAAAGACCGTTCGCTCCAGGAACCCGTTCCGGAACACTCCCCGCGGATCGAACTCCTCGCAAATCTCCTTGAACGCTCCCAACTCGGGATAGTGGCATTCAACCCCTGACGGAAACCACTTGCCCCAATGCAGACGAGCGCCGAAGAGCGGCGTCATGGTTTCTGCCAGGAACGCGGCTACGCGCAAGAAGGGCTCCCGCGGCTCCGTGAGGGTGATGAGGCTGATTGCATACCAGTCCTGCTCCGACATTCCGCTGCACGACGACATCGAGATCAGGGTGTCGTCGGGGCGGACGCGCCGGACGCAGATCGGGTAGTGGTGGACGAATGAGCCGCGCAGGGCATCGAGCGCGGCCCCTGCGCACAGCGAATCGATCCGTGACTGCACGGCCGCCGAGAGTTCGTGGTCCTCGTCGTCCGCCAGCCGCAGGACCTCGCTGACGAAGTCGACGGCCGCCGCCAGATGGCCGCGCCGGACGAACGCCTCCATCTCCAGGTGGCGAAACAGGTCGTGGCGCATGAGCAGCTGCCGGTCGCTGCGGTCGGTCACCCGCCAGCGGGGGAAGATGTACGCCGGCACGAGGCGCCGATACAGGACGTGCACCAGCCGCCGGCTCCGCATCAGCGAGGCGCAGAACTTCACGCACACGTGCAGCAGCACGTCGATGAAGGTCAGCCAGTACACCCGGTACAGGGCGGCCCATCCGGCGCGGCGGTTCTCCTCGGCCACCCTGCGCTCGTGCGCCAGATACGTCCATGCATGCGGCATCAGGTAGAACTGCTGCAGCGGCGCCTCCGGCTCGCTCTCCAGCACGGCGTCCAGCCCGGGCCGCCAGCGACACCTCTCGCGCACGTAGTACTGCGGCACACACTGCAGTGTCACCTCCAGCACAACCCCGAGCGCCCCAACCGAGCATCGCGCCCCCCGCAGCAGAGTCCCCGAGCCAACCGTCCGCACCTTCGCCCCGCCGTCCGCCCCGTAGCACGCGATCCGCATGGCCTCGACGTAGTGCGACATCGAGTGCCGCCCGGAGCCGTGCGTACCGGTCGCGACCGCTCCCGCGATCGTCTGCCGGTCGATGAGCCCGAGCGACGGAAGCGTCAGTCCCCGTTGTGAGAGGTGTTTGAGGAGGGCGCCGATCCGGACCCCGGCTCCCACCGTCACGCGTGTGCTGTCACCGTCCACATGCACATGGCAAATGTGCTTCAGGTCGATCAGCGCATCGGTGCTCTCGATGCCCGGGTTCCAGGAGTGCCCGGCCCCCACCACGCGAATCGCCCCATCGCGGTGGTCATTAAGGATCCGCAGGACCTCGTCGTCGGTGCGGGGCGCATACAGACACCGCGGCCGAAAACAAATGTTTCCTCCGAAATTGGCTACGGCCCTCATTCGCACGGGGTCATCCGCCAAGCGTTAGCGGCACCGCCGCCAGAAGTTCGCGTGTGTAGGGATGCTCGGGGTTCCGGAAAAGCGTCTCCACGGGTGCCGTCTCCACGATCTTCCCGTTGTGCATCACCGCGACCCGGTCACACAGGCGCTTCACGACACCGAGGTCATGCGAGATGAAGAGGTAGGCAAGTCCGAATCGCCCCTGAATGTCGGCCAGCAGGGCGACGATCCGGGCCTGGATGGAGACATCGAGCGACGAGACCGGCTCGTCGCAGACGATCAAGTCGGGCCTCAGGGCCAGGGCGCGCGCGATGCCGATACGCTGCCGCTGGCCGCCGGAGAACTCGTGTGGCATCCGCGTCGCCAGGCCGGGATCCAGTCCGACGGTGGTCATGAGATCGGCCACCCGCACCCCCCGCTCCGCACGGCTCAACGTCGTGTGCTGCACCAGCGGCTCCGCGATGGAACGGCCGACGCTCCGACGCGGATTGAGCGAGGAGTAGGAGTCCTGGAAGATCATCTGCATGCGTGGACGCAGCGCACGCAGTTCGGTGGCCGTCGCCTGGCCAAGATCGATGCCGTCGAACACGACGCGCCCGTCCGTCGGAGGCGTCAGGCGGAGCACGGCGCGCGCCACGGTCGTCTTGCCGGACCCGCTTTCGCCCACGAGCCCCAGCGTCTCGCCACGTTTCAGCTGAAACGCGACCCCGTCGACGGCCCGGACGGATCCTGTCCGGCGTTGCAGCGCCCCGCGCCGCACCGGAAAGTGCTTCTTCAGATCGGTGACTTCGAGCAGGGGCCTCTCCGCGGTCGCCGCGCCGCCGTCGCGCGACACGGGCAGCGGCGCCAGCAGCTTGCGAGTATACGGATGCGCCGGCGCCGCGAACAGCTGCGTCGCAGGTGCTGTCTCGACGATGGAGCCGGCATGCATCACCGCCACCCGGTCGGCCACACCCGCCACCACGCCGAGGTCGTGGCTGATCCAGATCATCCCCATGTCGCGCCTGACCGCCAGTTCGGTGACCAGATTCAGGATCTGCGCCTGCACGGTCACGTCGAGCGCCGTGGTCGGCTCGTCGGCGATGAGAAGGTCGGGATCGCACGCGAGCGCCATCGCGATCATCACCCGCTGGCACATTCCGCCGGAAAACTGGTGCGGATAGTCGTGGGTCCGCTCCTTCGGACGGCGGATGCCGACCGAGTGCAGCAATTCGACCGCGGCATCCCGGGCCTCGCGCCGCCCAAGTCCGCGGTGCACCCGCAACCCTTCGGTCAGCTGCCGCCCAACCGTGAGCACGGGATTCAGCGAGGCGCGGGGGTCCTGAAAGACCATCGCGATCTCCGCGCCGCGCACACGCCGCATCTCTTCGTCGCCGAGCGCCAGCAGGTCGCGTCCGCGATAGCTCACTTCGTCGGCCTCAACGCGCGCACCCCGCGCGGTCAGCAATCTCAGCACGGAGAGCATGGCAACCGTTTTGCCGCAGCCGCTCTCGCCGACCAGCGCCAGGGTCTCGCCTCGCCGCACGGAGAAGCTCACGCCGTTGACCGCGTGCACGACCCCCTGCCCGGTCAGGAAGCGGGTGTGGAGGCCGCGGACGCGGAGGAGGGCGGGGG
>VYAQ01000206.1 GCA_009844885.1 Gemmatimonadota bacterium | reverse complement strand
CGCAGAACATTCCGTTCGACATCACACACCAGACCGTCAACTTCTCGGTCAACCTGAAGCACGGCGCCGAAATGGGCGCGGCGCTTCCCGGTGCCACGGTGTCGTTCTTCTCGGATCTGGCGGGTGCCCAGAAGATCGGCGACGCCATGTCCGGCGACGACGGAATGGCGTCCATACGGTTCGCGCGCTCGGCGGCGAGCAACCACACGGTCTACGCTTCGGTCGCGGCGCCTGCGGGCAGCTACCACACGTCCGGCGCGATGCAGGCCGTGATGTGGGACGCGAAGTATCCGATGAGCATGTCTTCGAACGACGCCGACATCGTCAACACGATGGCCAGCTTCTCGTTCAGCGGTGCCACGGTCATGACCGACATGGGCGGTGGCGAGGCGCTCGGCGGATGGAAGATCGCAGTGACCTCCGGCGGGTCGGCCGTTGCGGGCGCACCAGGTGCACTGGGCGCGAACGGTTCGGCGTCTGTCTCCGAGACGGTCGCGGCCGGCGATCTGCCGAAGTCCTACATGATCGCGATGGTCGGCTGGGAGGACCAGCCGGATGATGTCAGCCGCTCCGACGACGAGGTGACCGGCGACGGCGGCGAGAGGTTCACGAGCACCACGGTCATGCACACCCACGACGGCCTGTCACTGGCCGGCACATCGACGGACGCCGGCATGCTGGAGGTGACCTACACGACGCAGACGCTCAAGGTCTACGTCCACCACGAGAGGGACCAGGTCGAAGGGTACACCGGAAACGTCCTGGGCGGCGACGAGCGGATGAACGGGATCGTCGACGTCAGTCTCCGGTACATCGACGGTAGCGGACGCTCTCGCACCTTCGCGCCGGCAGACTCGGTCGACATGGGCAGCGGCGGAACCGGTGTTACGGTCTGGAGCAACGTCCCGGCGGATCATGACGTGATCGTCCGGGCCCAGCTGTCCGCGGATGCCGAAGGCGTCATGCTGCTCGACAACGTGGGCAGGCACCAGGACGAGTTTGCCGCATATCAGGACAGGGACGTGAACGGCATCATGGGCGGCGCGTTCGGCGCCCAGGGCGGCTTCCACCACACGGTGGAGCTCTGCCCGCTGATGTCGCTCGACGACCACCAGCGGCACGGCGAATGCAGCACGTTTGCATACATCAACACTCACCACGTCTTCGGACAGGTGTGGGAGTGGGGGCACGCAAAGAGCGGTGCGGGCTTTGCAGACAACGCCACGAAGATGGGTGTCCCCGGGACCACGCTCAGCCTTGAGCCGGTCGACGGCGAGAACCTTGTGGGCGACCCCGAGAGCTACACCGCCCTGAAGGAGGACGATAGCGATACCGGAGGCGTCGACGACCGCCTGCAGTTCGACTGGGGCCGGATCGCCGAGGGCGTCTACGAGCTGAACGTTCCGCGCGGCTGGAGGGCCAGAGTGGGTGCGCCTGAAAACGCAGCCGGAAGTGCTGCCGACAGCGTCTCACCGCTGCAGGACGACCTGCACATCGACCTGTCGCCGACGACGGGGTACGCCTACGGCGTCGTGACCGATGCCGCCAACGGCCAGCCGCTGGAGGGCGTCTCGGTGAACGTGAACGGCGTCAATGCCGAGACGGACGCGTCGGGACGCTACGTGGCAAGAGGGTTCTCCGCGAGGACCATTCGACGGACAGGAGAGAATTTCACCCGTCGAAACCGGACCCAGATCACGACTGCCGAGGCGGGAGCCACCGCGACGGCGAGAGACTTCTCGTTTGCCGCGAACCGCCCCCTGCGCCACGACTTCGCGATCGACAAGGCGGTGATCACCGTGGTCAGCGGCAGAGTGACCATGTCCGGTACCGGCGACGGCGTTTCGGGTGTGGAGATCCTGTTTGACGGCGCCGCCCCGCTCAACGCGAGAGAGTACAGGCACCCCACCAACAGGTTCCGCACCGTCAAGAGACTCCTGACGGGGAGCGACGGCAGCTACACGGCTCACATCGTCGCGACCGGCGGGGTGGTCAGCGTAACCGCAGTGAGGCGCGGGATGTTCTTCACGCCGGCCGAGCACACCGTTACGGCCGCGGAGAACGCGAACATCTCGGGAATCAACTTCACCGCGATCGACAACGTATCCGTCTCGGGCAGGGTGGTTGATTCCGATGGCGCCACCGCCGTGAGCGGCGTCAAGGTGAAGGCGACGCCAACGAGCGGGGCCAGCGCCGCCGTGGATTCCGCCTTCAGCAGCGCGACGGGTCACTACACCCTCAGCCTGCCTTACGGGCAGTACGATGTCGCGGCTTCGAGGAGTGGCTATACCTTCACTCCCGCGTCGCAGAGCATCAACGTGCCGGGCACCAGCACGATCGAGCCCTTCGAGGTGGCGACGGTGGACCGGGCGAATGCGACGCTCAGCAGCCTGAACCTGAGCGGTGTGACGCTGTGCCGGACGGCATCTTGCCCAAGTTCGGCGCGCGGATTCCGTACCGGCCACTTCGACTACACTGCCACGGTCGGCAACTCCACCACGATGACCACCGTGAGCGCAATGGCCTCCGTCGACGGTGCAGGCGTATCGATCTTCCCGGCCGACGCCGACTCGTTCGAGCCCGGGCACCAGGTCGCGCTTGAGATGGGAGACAACACCATCGAGGTGACGGTCACCGCCCTGGACGGAACCGAGCAGATGTACACAGTCATTGTCGACCGGAGGAACGAATCGACCACGATCACCGGTACCATCACGGACGTCGTGTCCGGGAACGGTGTGGGGAGCGTGTCCATCAGGGTGGCCGGCAACGGCGCTTATGTGATCAACGCGTCCCACCTTGTCGGCGGCCAGCGCGCCGTCAGGACCGCCGGTGACGGCACCTACGAACTCGTAGTCGAGTCGACCGGTGGCGAGATCCACGTGATCCCGGTCAGCAGCAGCAGATCCTTCACACCGGCTAGCGCCACCGTAACGGCCACGGCCAACTCCACGATCTCGGCGATCGACTTCACCTCAGCCCAGCACGGCACGATCATGGGCACGGTGACGGACGGCACGAACCCGATCGAGGGAGCGACGGTCACGGCGACGAACGGAGGCAGCACGCGTTCGGCGACCACATCCAGACAGGGAACCTTCACCATCACACGGGTGCCGTCGGGTACGGTGACGATCACGGCCGCGAAGACAGGCTACATGTTCCCGAGCCAGAACGTACACCTCGGCCCAGGCGGGACCGCGTCTATCGGCACGATCATGGGATCGGCCTCGACCGACGCCTCGCTGAGCTCGGTCACCGTGAACGGCGACGCAGTTGAAGCCGGCACGGACGGCAACTACTCGACCGAGGTCGCAAACGACGTCATGATGGCGACGATCGTAGCGACGCCCACCGACAATGGTGATAACGGAGCGCAGGTGGCCTACAGCGGCACCGACGCAGACGACATGACGGATGGGCACCAGGTCGCTCTGAATGTTGGCGACAACGAAACCACCGTGACGGTCACAGCCGCGGACGGTACCACCACGAAGGACTACATGGTCACGGTCACGCGGATGAGCTCGATGGATGTCTCGCTGAGCTCGCTCACTGTGAACGGCGACGCAGTTGAAGCCGACATGGACGGCAACTACTCGCTCGATGTCACCAACGATGTCGCGATGGCGACGATCGTAGCGACGGCGGCCGATGCGGACGCTACGGTGGAGTACAGCGGCACCGACGCAGACGACATGATGGATGGCCATCAGGTCGCTCTGATTGCCGGCACTCCCTCCGCAACCACGGTAACGGTTATGGCTTCGGACGGGACCAGCAGCGCGATGCACACGGTCACGATCACGCGGGCCGTTGCAAACGTGACACTGTCGGCGATGCCGAATCCGGTTGACGAAGGCGGAATGGCGACCATCACCGGAACGGTGGATGTGGCCCAGACCGCTGACTTCACCGTGACGGTGGCGGTGGACGCAGGGACGCTGAGCACCAATGCGGACCTGACGTTCGCGGCAGGCATGACGTCGAGCAGCGGTGAGGTGACGGTAACCGCGGCGAACGACGATGTGCGCAACAGCGACCCGACTTCGACGGTCACGCCGATCGAAATCACCGGGACCAGCAGCGACGGAACGATGATGGTGGCCGGCGTTACGCTTGCCGTCACCGACGACGAGCTGGTTGCGTCCGCGCCGAGGAACCTGATGGTGGAGCCTGGCGACGGAACTGCGACAGTGACCTGGACAGCGCCAAGCTCGATCGGAACCGCGGCGATTACCCAGTACGATTGGGAGGCCACCGCGACCGGCCAGGCTACGCAGCGCGGTAGCGACGACAATCTCACGGATGGGCTCTCGGCGACTGTCGCGAGCCTCGCCAACGGCGTGGAGTACACCTTCTCGGTACACGCCGTGAGCAGCCTGGGCGACGGTGAAGCGGCCATGACGATGATCAAGGCACAGCCGACCGTCGACGTGATCTTCATCGGGAGCGGCCCACTCGCTGAGGCCGGAAGTGACTCAGTGAGGGTGCGGGCGAGCTTGAGCTCCACGTCGAGCGAGGACGTTACCGTAACGGTAATGGTGGATGACCCCGCGCTCGCGCAGGTCTACGACGCCGACCTCGTGATCCCGGCGGGTGTGCAGACGGTGGACACCGACTCTGCGTTCGTCGTGGCGATCGACAACGTCGTCGACTCGGAGGCCGACAACACCGTGACGATATCGGCGACAGCCGACAATGCCACCGTTCCGGAAACCGGGGAATCACTGGAGGTCACGATCACCGACGACGACACGGTGCCCGGAGCACCTGGAACTCTGGTCTTTAGCAGTGTGAGTGCCACGGGGTTCACCGTCGAGTGGACCTCCCCGTCGGCCCCCGGAACGTCGGCCATCACGCATTACCAGATTCGGGTTAAGGACAACGCGGACGGTGCCTTTGACGCCGACGACGACGGTTTGTGGATGACGGTCACTGGTGGTGCAGGTGCCAGAACCCATGCTATCACGGGGCTGACCGCCAGCACGACCTACAACCTCCAGGTTCGGGCAGTCAGTGACGCTGGCGACGGGGCCGCCCAGTCGGGCCAACAGACCACGCCCACCAGCTAATCACCCTTCAACCCCATCAGCCTGGCTGACTCACCGTCGGCTGGGCTGATGGGAGCAGGAAACGGCCCCCGCCCGGTTCGCCGGGCGGGGGCCTTCCTGCACCACCAAGTAGCCATCCTGTGTGGTTACCAGGGTGAACGAAGGAGCCTGAAAATGAGAGGGTTGCTGCTGCTGGCGCTTCTCTGCGCCAATCCGGTTTCGGCCCAACACTACGGGGATTTCGTCAGGGTATCCGGTGAAGTGAAGGGCGAGTACATCCGGGCGGACAGCGCCGGGATTCATCTGGCGTCCGGCTTCATTCCATTCCGCGATATCACGTCGCTTGAATTGGGAGAATACAAGGGCAGCAGTTGGGCCGGTGGAATGTTCCTCGGCGGACTCGCGGGTGTCCTCGGGGCAAACGTTATCGCAAGTCTGACACCGTGCGATGATCGTCTGCGAGGTGGTTTCATCACGGAATGCAACTCCAAACGGATTGGCTTGACGTTTCTGGGGGCCCTTGGCGGACTGCTGGGTGGAGCCATAGTCGGCCACCAGATGAAGAACTACGAGTTCACACCGATAGCGATTCCAACCGGACAAGGACTCGAAACAGGAATCACCATGCGTATGCCGACAAAGTAGGACCACCCCACTCGCAACCGGTTGGAGGAATCGCATGTCTACGTCGCCGGATGTTCCCCTTCCCCGTTCGCCCGCGGTTCGGGCGATCCGTAGCCTTTTCGAGCGCCGCGTTTTCCACGCGGTGGGTATCTATGCAGGTGCCTCGTGGGGTCTTATCGAGTTCGCCGACGCTATCGTGGTGCAGCGGTTGCTGTTCTCTACGCACTACGTGGACCTTGTCCTGTGGGCGATGCCCCTTCTCCTCCCCAGCGTATTCATGCTGGCGTGGTTTCACGGCAAGCCCGGCCGGGACAGGGATACGCTCGCCAGGACCGAGAAGGTCGGGATTCCCGCGAATCTGGTGTTGTGCGGCGTGGTGCTGTGGATCTCGTTCGGCGACAAGGATCTCGGTCGCATGACGACTGTAGTCTCGACGACGGACGAGGAGGGGCAGGCTGTCGAGCGCGAAGTCGTGAAACCCGAGTTCCGGAAGTCCGTGGCTCTTTTCCCTTTCGACCTCGGACCCGGCAGCGGCGATGGCGACACGTGGCTCGCCTACGCAGTGCCGTTTGGACTTGAGTTGGACCTCTTGGCCGACGACTTCTTCATCGCGAAGGGGGGACTCCTGGACAGGAGAGAAGCCTTG
Organism: Gemmatimonadota bacterium; assembly: GCA_009844885.1. Classification (GTDB taxonomy): domain Bacteria; phylum Gemmatimonadota; class Gemmatimonadetes; order Longimicrobiales; family Gaopeijiaceae; genus Bin94. Next base: position 11,871 of record VYAQ01000206.1, on the reverse strand, counting down.
TTCCGCAACGACCTTGTCGAACGGGGCTTTGCCAACCTCCGCGGTGTCCCGCTGACACTCAAACGAGAGGTCGGCGAAGGCGCGTACGCGGAGTTCCTGATCGATGGCGAGATCGACCACACCCGTGATCTCTACCAGGCGGTCCTCAGGGTGTACAGGGTGGCCGACGGGTCGCTGGAGGGCGAGACCGTCCATGAGGGAACCGACCTGCTGGCGCTCCTGGACGAGCTGTCGGTCTCGGTGAAGGAGGCGATCGGGATTCCGACCCGGGCGGGTGTGGAGGACATTCCCGTTCGCCAGCGGCTTTCCGATGACGACGCGGCCGTCGAGGAGCTGTTCAGGGGCCTTGAGGCGGCCTTCGTCAAGGCCGATCTCCCCGCTGCCATCGAACTGGCGGCTTCTGCGGCCGCGCGCGATCCCACGTTCACGGCGGCCCAATACGTCCTGTCACTCTGCCTGTCGCTCGCCATGCAGCCACAGAGCGCCGTGGCCTCGATGGAAGCGGCCGTGGAGGGTCTGTACCGGTTTCCGGAACGCGTCCGCCTGGGTGTCAGGGGCGACTACTACGCTTTGCTCGGTGATTGGGAGAAGATGGCCGCCGTCTACAAGATGTGGACCGAGCTGTCCCCGGACGATCTGCTGGCGCTGGTCAACTACAAGGAGGCGTTGGACGTCCTCGGCGACAGGGAGGGTGTACTCGTGACCCTGGAGACCATGCGCGAAATCGATCCGCGGAACGGCGAGCTGCTCAAGAAAATCGCCCGGGTGCACGAGGAACTGGGCGACGCCGAGCAAGCGCTGGCGGTGATGGCCGACTATGTGGAGAGCTTTTCGGAGGATGCGACCGGGTACGCGGGTCTCGCGGCACTTCAGAAACGTCTTGGAGACTACGAGGCCGCACGGGACAACCTCGAAACCGCCATTCTCCTGGAGCCCCTCTCGGCGTCGTTCGCGGCCGAACTCGCATCCCTCGACCTGGACGCCGGCAACTTCGCGGAAGCATGGGCGGGCTACCAGCGCGCGCTGGAGACGGCCCGGACTCCGGAGCAGAGAGCCGGAGCATTTGCGGGGATCGCGAAGTATCACCTGCGCCGGGGCGAGGTGATGCTTGCCGTGGGGGCCACGGGAAGACTGCTGGAACAGGCGTCCGGCCACCCGAGCCCGCTGGACTTCTCGAACACGCTGGCCGGTTTGCTCTTTGACTTCGTTTTCGCTGGCCATGCGAGTGATGTCGCGGCCGTCGCGGAAACCCTGAATGACCCCCAGACCGGTGTCATTGTCATGCTCTTCACAACGGTGGAGTCCGGGGGGGCTGAAGTCGCGTCCGGGATCTACCGCATGTTCGAGGCCTCGCTCGAAGCGGAGGGCGACGACATCCCCGATCCGACGCGCCTGCGGCTCATCGGTTCGCTGGCGGAAGGTGCGGGAGACCATGCATCGGCGTCCGAATACTACCTTCGTGCCATGGCGCTGGACCGTAGCCTGAACGTGCACGTCAATGCGGGACGTGCGCTGCGCTTGGCCGGGCTGCTGGACAAGTCCGAGGCCGAACTGACGGAGGCGTTGCGTCTGGGTCCCGGTGATCCGAGGGCGCACTTCGAGATGGCGCTGCTCCTGGAGGCGCAGGGCGACCTCGATGGCGCGGTCGAACACCTGAGAAGCGCCTTGACCACCTGGGAGAGCGCGGACGAAGACTACGAACCGGCGCGGCAAGCGCGGGCAGCGCTGGAGGAACTTGAGCGATGAAGCACGTTCCCGTTCCGGCCATCACGCTCATTGGCCTCCTGGCCCCGGGCTGGGTGAACGCCGGAGGCGCGGGGGCCCAGCAGTACAACCCGGCCGACCCGATCCCCCCCGATCCCGAGGTTACCACCGGCACCCTGGCGAACGGCCTCACCTACTTCATCCACGAAAACGACGAGCCAGAAAACCGCGCCGAGCTGCGCCTGGTCGTCAACGCCGGCTCGATCCTCGAGGACGACGACCAGCTCGGGCTTGCCCACTTCGTCGAGCACATGGCCTTCAACGGCACCGAGAACTTCGAGAAGCTGGAGCTGGTGAACTACCTCGAGTCGATCGGGATGCGGTTTGGACCCGACATCAACGCCTACACCAGCTTCGACGAAACGGTGTACATGCTGCAGGTCCCGATGGACGACCCCGAGGTGCTCGCGACGGCCTTCCAGATCCTGGTGGACTGGGCCGGTGGCGTCGTCTTCGACCCGGAGGAGGTCGACAAGGAGCGCGGTGTCGTGATCGAGGAGTGGCGCGGACGGAGGGGGGGCTCTGCGCGGGTCCAGGATGAGCAGTTCCCGGTCATCTTCCACGGTTCGCGCTACGCGGAACGACTCCCGATCGGGGACCCCGACATCCTGGCGAACGCGCCCGCCGACCGGCTGCGCAGCTTCTACGAGGACTGGTACAGGCCGGATCTGATGGCGGTCATCGCGGTCGGCGATTTTGATGGAGAGGCGATCGAGGCGATGATCCGCGCTGGATTCAGCGGCCTCCGGGGCCCCGCCAATCCACGCCCCAGAGCCCGGGCGGAGGTTCCGGTCGACCACCCGCCGCTGATTTCGATCGCGACCGATCCCGAGTTCCCGGCGGCCCAGGTTCAGGTCCTGTACAAGCAAGCTGAGAGCTCGCGCGGCGCGGTGGCCGATTTCCGCCGCGCCCGGGTGCGTTCGCTCTATGCGCGGATGCTCAACGAGCGGCTGACCGAGCTCAGGTACGAGGCCGATCCACCGTTTGCGGACGCATTGGCGAGCGTGGCCAACCTTGCGCGCGGGGCTGACGCCGTGGAGTTCAGCGCCGTCGTCGCTTCGGACGGATACATGCGCGCCCTCGACGCGGTCCTTACGGAGATCGAGCGCGTGGCGCGGCACGGCTTCACCGCAGTCGAACTCGAGCGCGAGAAGGCGTCGCTTCGCAGGCTCTACGAGGGTCATCTGGCGGAGGCCGACAACCGGGTCTTCTGCGTCGCTGGCGAGCCGGTACGCCGGCGCGTTCCTGAACGGAAACTCCTATCCGAGCGTCGAGACCGAAATGGCGCTGCTGGACGCTGTGCTGCCCGAGATCACGTTGGACGAAACCAACGCGCTCGCGCAGGGTTGGCTGGCCGAGCAGGGGCGGGTGATCCTGGTCGCCGGGCCGGAAAGAGCGGGGTTCGATGTCCCGGACGTGGAGGACGTGAGCGGTGTCTTCGCCGCCGTCGCCACGAAGGAGATCGAGCCCTACGAGGCGGCCGACCTCGATGTCCCTCTCCTAGCCCAGGTCCCCGAAGGCTCGCCGGTCGTCACCGAGGAGTCCGTCGACGAGATCGGCGTCACGATCTGGGAACTTGCGAACGGCGTGCGGGTCGTGCTCAAGCCCACCGGCTTCCGGGACGACCAGATCCTGTTCCGAGGCACGAGCCCCGGTGGTACGTCGCTCGCGCCTGACGAGATCCTGGGCCATGTCCGTCCGATAACTCTGATACCGGGAGGGGATCTGGGCGCACTCGTTGCGGAGGGCGGAGTCGGCGAACTGGGCCCGGTTGCCCTGAACCGGCACCTCTCCGACAAGGAGGCCAGCGCCATGCCTTTTGTCGGGTCGCTGACCGAGGAGATCGGCGGTTCGGCGTCGCCGCAGGACCTGGAGACTGCGTTCCAGCTCATCTACCTGCGGTTCACTGCACCACGGATGGACGAACCGGTCTTCCAGAGCCTCAAGTCCCAGATCCCCCTGATCGCCAATCTGGGATTCCTGCCGCCGATGGTCATGCAGGACACCCTCGCGGTCTACATGGGACAGGGGCACCCCCGGGGACCGCAGACGCTGGCGCAACAGGTCCGAGACAAGCGTGCCGCGGAGCTGGACGTGGCGATGGGCTTCTACCGGGACCGCTTCGCGGACGCGTCCGACTTCAGATTCTACTTCGTCGGCTCCTTCGATCTGGAAGAAATCCGGCCGCTCGTCGAGACATACCTGGGCGGGCTGCCGAGCCTCGGGCGCACGGAAGACTGGATCGACCACGGTGTGGATCCGCCGCCGGGCGTCATCGAGCGGACCGTCTACGCGGGGATCGCGCCCCAGAGCCTGACGGCAGTCTTCTTCACCGGAGACGGAGAGTATTCGCCCGAGGAGTCGATGGTCATCGGCGCGATGGCCGGGATCCTCCAGACCCGGCTGCGCGAGCGGCTGCGCGAGGAGTTGGGAGGCACCTACAGCGTCGGCGTTTCGGGCAGCATCAGCTACCGGCCGGACGAAGAATACCGCGTGGGGATCCAGTTCGGCTCCGACCCGCGGCGCGCCGAAGAGCTGAGCGCCGCGGTCTTCGACGAGATCGAGCGCCTCAAGGACGACGGTCCCGACGCGGAGGTGGTCGACAACATCCGCGAAGCGCAACGGCGCGCCAAGGAGACCAACCTCGAGCGAAACGCGTACTGGCTGGGCCAGCTCGCCTCCTACGAGAGCGCGCGGCTGGACATCCGGGAGATCCCTTCCTACGACCGGATCGAAGGCTGGACGGCGGAGCAGGTGCGACAGTCGGCGAACCGTTACCTGCGCACGGACCAGTACATGAAGTTCGTGCTCCTCCCGGCATACCTGATGCCGCGCGCCCGGATCGCCACCAGTTCGCCGGTGCCGGTCGACGTGATCCCGCCCGCGGAGTTTGTGCAGCAGGGCGCAACCGACCTCGCCGACGCGCTCCGCAACCTGAATCCCTCGTTCAACGTCAACACACAGCCGATCAGCGGCGCGGCCACCTTTGCCCGGCCGGCGAACCTGCGCGGCCTTCCACCCCATCACGCGCTGGTGCTCGTGAACGGGAAGCGGCGCCATCGCACGGCGGCGATCGCCTGGCACGGCAACGGCCTCGCCGACGGCGCACAGGGCCCCGACCTCGCTCTCATACCCGGCCTGGCGCTGAGGCAGGCCGAGATTCTGCGCGACGGCGCCGCCCCGCGCTACGGCTCCGACGCGATCGCCGGCGTCATGAACTTCGAGCTGAAGAACGACCGCTCCGGCGGCACGATCGAATACAGAACCGGAGGCCACCTCCTCGGCGACCCGAGCCAGCGTGTCGAGCGCGGCGTCTTCCCCGGCGACGGCGAGATGCACACCGTCGCAGGCAACGTTGGCCTGTCAGTCGGACAATCCGGATTCCTGAACCTCACGGGTGAGTACGGCAATGCGATGCCCACCGACCGCAGCGTGCAGCGTGGCGACGCCCTCGCGCTGATCCGCTCCGGCAACACGACCGTTCGGGAGCCGGCACAGATCTGGGGTTCGCCGGAAGTCTCCGACGACATCAAGCTGTGGGCGAACGCGGGCTACTCCCTCCTGGCCGGCATCGCGCACGCGTACTTCCACGGCAACTATGCCAGCAAGCAGGTCGAGGGTGGCTCCCGTTTCCACAACCCCAATACCAGCGGTGGCGTCTTCGCCACCACAAACGCCGCGGGCGAACCGATCCTGCTGATCGGCGACCTGCTCGACGCGCGTGACGGCATGCTCGACGGGTCGGCAGGGTGTCCCGACGTGCGGGTCGAAGGTGGCGTCGTGGCAGACCGGCAGGCCTGGAACCAGGTCCTGAACAACCCCAACTGCTTCACCTTCGGGAAGATGTTCCCCGGCGGCCTCACGCCGCAGGTCGGCACCCACCTGCTCGACGGATCGGCGGTCGGCGGGCTCCAGGTGAACTGGGGAAACCTGTCCCTTGACGCCAGCGGTGGCTGGGGCAGGTCCGACATGGGTTTCTACGCGTACAACACGGTCAACGCCTCGCTGGGGCCGGACCAGCCCTGCAGCGAAAAGGGAACCTCTCCGGTCGTCCCCGACCAGCCCTGTACCCCCTACTTCAATCCCGGGTCCCAGGACCAGCGGGAGACCACCGTGAACGTCGATCTCTCCTACGCGAGGAACGAGACGACGAACATCACGGGCGGGTTCGAGTGGCGGAGGGAGGCGTTCGAGATCGTGGAAGGCGAAGGGGCGTCCTGGACCGCGGGGTTGCTCGCGGCCCAGGGATTCACTCCGGGAGCAAGCGGGTTCACCGGGTTCGGCCCGCTGACCGCGGGGAAGTGGGACCGGACCAACGTCGCGGTTTATGGCGATGTCGAGTTCAGGGAAGCTGACAACAAGTGGCTCGCGGACGTGGCCGGTCGCCTGGAGAACTTCTCGGACTTCGGTCTGGCGGTCAGCGGCAGGGTGGCCGCGAGGCTTAACCTCACCGGCGCGTTCGCGCTCAGGGGCGCCGCCGGCACCGGCTTCCGGGCACCCACGCCTGGGCAGCAGCATGCCTTCAACATCTCGGCGATCCACGATCCCGACATCGCGGATCCGACCAACAGCGGCACGATTCCATCGACCTCGGGCGTGGCGTCACGCTACGGAGGCCAGCCGATCGAGTCGGAGAAGTCCCTCAACGCCTCGCTCGGCGCCACGTTCGGACACGGTAGCTTCCGGCTGGCCGCCGACTACTTTCTTGTCGACGTGTCCGACCGCCTCACCCTCAGCAGGAACTTCAAGCCGACCGGCGCAGACATCGACCGGCTCCTCGACGAGGGGATCATCAGCTCCCGAGGCGTACTCGACCGCTTCCGCTTCTTCACCAGCGACCTCGCGACGCGCACCCAGGGCATCGATATCGTGGCCACTTACCAGGTGCAGACCGGACAGGGCACCACCAGCGTGACCACCGCATGGAACTGGACCACCACTAAGGTCACCCGGCACGACAATGGGACGCTGAGCGACCTGCAGATCCGGACCCTGGAGGAAGGTCTGCCCAGCCTGCGGGGCAACGTCTCGCTGAACCAAGCCTTTTCCAGCGCCACGCGGGCGCTCGTGCGAGCCAGCTACTGGGGCGGCTACTTCGACGCTCTGGTGCCTTACCAGGAATCGGGCGCGAGGAATACCATCGACTACCCTGGCCGCGTGCTGGTCGACGCCGAAGTGGCCCAGACCCTTATGGACCGGTGGACCCTGACGCTCGGCGCGCAGAACGCTCTCAACACCGACCCGGAGGAGTATCCCGGCACGGCAACCGGCCCAGGCAACCGGTACGGCCCCCTCTCACCGTTCGGATTCGACGGGGCCTTCTTCTACACACGACTCACCTACAACTGGTAGGGGCGGTGTCAGCCGGGTTCGCTTTCGTCCCCCAATCCTGTACCCTCTGTCAACAGGACATTACAGAATGTAACGTCGGCATGACATGCGGTGCTTGAGCTTCTAGCCCGCGGAGCTGCCCTCGAGGCTCCAGACCTTCGACTCGCCGACCTTCAGCGAAACGGGCCCGGAGGTGATCGAGAAGGTGCCGACGTCGTCCTCGAAGCCCGAGAACTCGACGGTGTAGTCCCCCGCGCGGAGCCCGTTGAACTCGTACCGCCCGTCCTCGTCCGTCGTCGTCTGCGGCTCGTCGGGACCCGCGAGGGCTACCGCGATGCCCTCAAGGCCCTGGCCATCCATGGTCACCGTGCCCGTCAGGCTGGACGTGCGGATCCAGGAGCCGATGAAGTTCCGGGTGACGGTCTCGCCGTCCCGGGGGATGGTCACTGTCGCCGTGATGGCGCCGAAGATGGCGTCCCCGACATGGAGGTGGCGGCTGAGGGTGATGGTGTAGCGGCCCCGTTCGAGCCCCGTGAAGGAGAAGTAGCCCCCGCCGGACGTCGTGGTCCGGGCACCGTTGCTGAGCGCGACGGAGATCCCGTCGATTCCCTCGCCTTCGATGACCACATGGCCATGGATCTGGCCGGTGGGTGGCGCTGCCGGGTCGCCGCCGCAGGCGGCCAGGGGGAGGGTGAGGAGCGTTGCGGCCAGCAGAATCCCGAGTCTCTTCATCTTCATACCTCCAGCAAGGGCAGACCCACACCTCCAATATATGCAGGAGGCCCCCGCCCGGCGAACCGGGCGGGGGCCGTTTCCTGCGCCCATCAGCGGGGCTGATGGGGTTGGGGTTGTGTTATTTCGCGGCGACCGTGGCAGTGGGACCGGCCGTCCATTCCACTGCAGTGGTGCCATCGCCGCGCAAGGTGCCCTGTCGATAGTCCACTCGGAAGGTCAGAGCGCCATTCCAGAGGGCTTCCGTCGGGGTCTTGGCCGTTCCCGTTTCAGTGATGGCGGGGAGGTCCGTGGTATAGTCCGTCGTTCTGGAGAGGGCGCGCACGTTGCTTCCATCGAGGTTGTCGTGGAAGACGTACCAGTCGTCCTCGTCGCCGAACTTCACGAGAATCCGCCATTCGGAATTGGCGTCTCCAAGCGCATTCCAAGTCACTTCGAGCTGATCCGGCTCTACATCGATGTCGCGACTTGCCGCAATGTTGGTCGCCACCGGATTGACCTTCCCAACATTGTAAGTGGCGGAAATCAGCGTGTCGGAGTTCGCTGTGGCCGCATCGTCGTCTGGATCTTCAATCGCCAGTACGCGGACCATGACATCTATAGTATCCGTCACGTTGGTGGTCGCCTGGACTGAGTCGGTGCCAGCCGTGAAGTCGGCCTTCGCCACGGCGGTCCCGAAGTCGTCCCAGGTCTCGCCGTCCGCGTTCAGGCTCTGCACCTGGTACGAGTCGGCTGCACCGGCTACGCCCTGCGACCACATGACCGTCACCGTGCCGTTGTACACCACGGAGTCGGCATCCGTACCCACGTCACGCGAGGCTGCGACATCGAGCGGCATCAGGTTGCCCGTCCCCGCGACCATGCCGACCGACCTGGTCTCGCCTGGGCCGAGGAACACGTTCTGGGTCCCGAAGTTGTAGCCTGCCTTCTCGGCGGTGATCGTCACCGTACCCGTTGGCACCCGGGTAATCGTGAAGGCACCCTGTCTGGTCGTCATCGCCGTGCGTACGCTGGCTCCGTTCGTCGCCGTGACCGTCACGTCTTCGAGCGGGTTATTGCCCGCATCCCGCACCGTGCCCATGATCGTGCCGTGCTCGGCCGACGTGAAGTCGATCGACGTGATCGAGGAGCCTGGCGTGGGCGTTACGTTGCGGCCGGTCGGTGTGAAGGACCTGGTGCTGCTCACCGGCGTCACGGTGGCCGTTGCACCGGTCGATTCGACGATGGCCGTGTAGGTTCCGTCACTGCCGGTCCTTACTGCGCGGGCAGTGCCAACAAGGTGGTTCGCGTTGATCACATAGGCGCCGCTCACCGTGATGGACACGCGGTTCACGCCTGCCCCAGTCACGGCGTCGGTGACGGTACCGGTGATCGTGGTCGACGGATTCCTCCTGCGGACCGTGACCGTGTACCTCTGCTCCGTCTCGCCGTCCAGGGCTGTAACCGTGACTTCGATGGTGTTGTCCCCAACCTCAAGTGGAATCTGGTGTCCGGATTCGAAGTCGTCGGCGTCACCCGGGAAGATGTCCACTCTTGCACCATCAACGGAGGCTGTCGCGCTCACGGTGGTCATCGTGGTGGCGTTGCTGACCGTGGCCGTGTAGTCCGTCACGGCGGTGCGGAACCCTCTGGCCGAGCTCGGGCACGCTGTCGTCCGGCACAGCGTCACACCGCTCAGGCTCAGCGCGCTCAGCGACGCATTGTCCATTGCCACCGCGGTCACCACGAACGGATCGATCGCGCTGGTGCCCGGAACGTTGATGCTCTGCGTCGCCGGAGCGAAGGTGTAGCCACCTCTCGTAGCCGTGATGCTGTACTGCCCGTAAGGCAAGCTGAGGGTGTAGGACCCCGTCGCGCTGCTGTACGCGGAATCCGCGCGCGCGCTGACTCCGCTCGTCGGCGTCGCCTTCACCTTGACACCACTCACGGCGGCACTGTCGGAATCAACCACCCTGCCCGAGACCGATACGTTGTCGAACCCGGTGAAGTTGATTCCCGAGATGTTCGCGTTCTCCGCAGCCGTGACCGTGTGACTGGCCGGCGAGAAGAACATCTTGCTCTTCGATACCGTTACCTCCACGGTTCCGCCGGTCGCTTCGACGTGTGCTTCGTAGCTGCCATCGCTCTTCGTCAGGAGCTTCTGGACCCGACGCGTCGTACCCGGCACGGTATGCCACGTAGCGTTGAGCGGGGGGTCACCGTCGAACTTGACTTCCACACCCGAGACCCCGGCGCCCGTGCCGGACTTGGTCACGGAACCGCTGATCACAGTGACCCTCGCCATGTTGATGGCGATGTCCTGGCGCCTGGGCGAGTTCACGCTGAACCCGAAGTAGTTCGTTGTCGGACTGGCTCCGGCCTCGGAGGTCTTTATGACGGTATAGAATCCTCGTAGGAACCTCGTGCTGTTTTCTAGTTTATGGCGGATCCCACTGAAGCCCCTCGCCACGTAGCGTCCGTTCGAGTCGGTCTCGGCTGTGACGCCGTTCACGTTCACCGAGATGCCCTCCAGCGGCTGGCCGTTGGCGGCATCGGTTACGACGCCGTAGACGTACCCCGTCGTCGGCGTCACGTCGATGTGCAGGTCGTCCTGGAGCGGTGAAACGCTGTCCTTCGCACTGCCGGATGCGTCCTCCGGCGCGCCCACCTTCGCCGTCCAGCCGCTCGGAACTCCGAGATCGTACTCGCCCTCGGCGATCCGGCCCCAGTCGAACTGCAGGCGGTCGTCGATGCCCCGGGTAGCGGTGGCGTCTTTCTCCAGGGCGGTGTACATCTCGGGATCGCCCGCCAGATTCTCGCCGTCGACCGGCTCAAGGCTGAGCGTGGTCCCGGGGACACCCATCTTGGAGCGGTTGGTTGCAAATCCTGCACCGCTCTTCGCGTGACCCCACTCCCACACCTGTCCGAAGACATGGTGGGTGTTCACGTACGCGAACGTGCCGCACTCGCCGTGGCGCTGGTGGTCATCGAGGGACATCAGCGGGCAGAGCGCCACCGTGTGGTGGAAGCCGCCCTGGGCACCGAAGGCGCCGCCCATGATGCCGTTCGCGTCCCGGTCCTGATATGCGGCGAACTCGTCCTGGTGCCCGCCCACATTGTCCAGAAGCATGACGTTCATGGTATCCGAGACCAGCGAGGCCCGGACGATCACGTCGGAAGCCGCCGGCACGTTGGTCCAGACCGTCACGCCGGTCTCAGGGTTGTCCATATCGACCGAGTCTGTCGCCGCGAACGTGCGAGAGCGGCCGCTGTCGTCGATGTACCGGAGATCGACGTTGACGATTCCGTCCATCCGCTCGTCGCCACCCAGGACGTTCCCGGTGTATCCTTCGACCTGGTCCCTCTCATGGTGGACGTAGACCTTGAGGGTCTGCGTCGTATAGGTGACCTCCATCATGCCGGCGTCCGTCGACGTGCCGGCCAGCGAGAGGCCGTCGTGCGTGTGCATGAGCGTGGTGCTCGAGTACTTCTCGCCGCCGTCGCCGGTCGAGTCGTTCGCCTGGTCGTCGGCCATGGCGATCATGTAGGACTTCGGCAGATCGCCGGCCGCGACGGTCTCGGAGTGAGACGCCGACCCGTCCGCGCCCAGCGCAGCCGGTGCGCCGGCGACGGCCGACCCGCCGGAGGTAACTGCGATCTTCCAGCCGCCGAGCGCCTTGCCGCCACCCATATCGGTCATGACCGTAGCGCCGCTGAACGAGAAGCTGGCCATCGTGTTGACGATGTCGGCTTCATTGGAGGCCATGCTCATCGCGTACTTGGCATCCCACGTCACGGCCTGCATCGCGCCGGACGTGTGGTAGCTGCCGGCGGGCGCCGCAACCGAGGCATAGACCGTGTGGTTGGTCGCCATCGAACGCGCGAGCCGCATCGAGGCCATTCCGTCGTCGCCGGTCATGGCGTCGCCGATCTTCTGCTCGCCCGCCAGGTCTGAGAAGAACGAGACCGTTGCTCCGGGCAGCGCCGCGCCCATGTTGGCACCGGACTTTAGGTTGACCGAGAAGTTGACGGTCTGGTGTGTGATGTCGAACGGAATGTTCTGCG
>VYAQ01000257.1 GCA_009844885.1 Gemmatimonadota bacterium | reverse complement strand
GCCGGTGGCCTCGGGGCCGGTGGCCTCGGGGCCGGTGGCCTCGGGGCCGGTGGCCGCGGCGCGACAGGGGTAAAGCTGGCATTGGGGGCATCCATGTGGAACCTTTGGCGGGTGCAACCCTTATCTTGCGTACATGCATCTCAATTCCCGACAGACAGTACAGCACGCCCATCTTCGCCTGGATCCGAACACATCGAAGCCCAGCTGATACGCCGAGCGTGCGAAGGAGACGGACAGGCCGTCCGGGCGCTCTACGACCGGTATTCCCCCCGGGTGTACGCGGTGGTGCGGCGCATTGCCGGTGACGACGACCTGGCGCACGACTACGCCCAGGAGACGTGGATTCGAGCCCTGCGCGCCCTGCCTTCCTTCCGCGGCGATGCCCGTTTTTCGACCTGGCTTCACCGGATCGCGGTGAACACCGCGCTGCAGGCGGTGAGGAAGGCCAAGACGAGGAGAATGCGTGAAATGCCGCTGCCCGAGGTCGTTGCCGTGGCTCCGCAGGTCGGCGATGTCCTTCTGGAGCGGAAGCTGGAGCAGGCCCTGGACAAGCTCCCCGAGGGGATGAGAAAGGTGTTGATCCTGCACGACGTGGAAGGCTATACACACGAGGAAATCGGCACCGCCCTGGGGGTGACCTCGGGCACGTCGAAATCACAGTTGTTCAAGGCGCGAGCGAAGATGAGGCGCATGCTGCGAGGTTTTGAACCACAGCCCAAGGAAGTGGAAGCATGGAGCGTTTGAGTCTCGAACAGTTGGCTCGGCTCGTCGACGAACGGCCGACATCCGAAGAAAGAGCGATCCTCGATGCGAACCCCGCCCTGCGGCGCGAGTTGGACGCTTTGCGGGCCCAGAAGGGAGCGCTGAGGGACCTGCCGTCCATGCTGCCGCCCCCGGACAGTTGGCCGGAGCTCGAGGAGAAGCTGATGGCGGAAGGTCTCATCCGCGGGCCGCGCAGGGATCCCGCGTTCTGGCGCAAGTGGATGCGGATGGCCGCCGGCCTGGTGCTGTTCATCGGGGGAACCGCGTTCGGCTGGGCGGCGGGCGGTGCACCCGCGGCCGCTCCGAACGGCCTCTCGGCGGGCTCGGAGGCGGCGGAAACGCAAGCGGTGTCCTTCGCGTCCCTCGAAGAGGCGATGCTCGCCGTGCAGGAAGCCGAGCAGGAGTGGTCGGCCGCGTTTGGCGAGTTCCGCCGTCTGCTGGGCGCCCAGAGCGAGCGGGAATTGCCGGGGGATCCGGCCGTGCGGCTCGCCGCCATCGACGCGCTTCTCGCCGCGAGCAGGGCCGCGGTGCAGGAATCGCCGGCAGACCAGTTCTTCAACGGGCTGGTGGTGAGCACGCTCGCCGAGAGACAGCAGACCCTCCGGCAGATAAGCCGGGCAAACTGGCATTGAGTGTGATGAGATTGCGTTCCTCCCTGGTCCTTGGCGCCTCCCTGGTCCTCGGCGCGCCGTTTGCCGGTCTGCCCACGGCAGCGGCAGCGCAGGATCCGGTGCGGTCTTCGGATGAGGGCGGCTGGCTGGGCATTCGCCTGGACGCCTCCATGACCGTGATGCCGACGGCGGACAGCGCCCACTTCCAGATCGTGATCACCGACGTATATCGGTCCGGTCCGGCGGACCTGGGCGGTGTCATTCCCGGAGACCGGGTGGTTGCGGTCAACGGCGGCCGTCTATCCACGTGGGAGGCGTGGTTGACTGCCGTGAGCGGCCTTGGGGCCGGCCAGACCCTCCACCTCACGGTCCGGCGCGATGGTGACGAGCAGGATGTGTCCATCGTCGCCGGAACCCGGCCCACAACGCTGCAGCCCGTAGTCGCCATGGAGCGCTTCTTCGACGCCCAGGCCCGGATGAGCCGGCACATCGATTCCCTGTTCCAGGTGGTGGTCGACTGGGGAGACGTTGCCGACGGCGTCCTCTCTGCCGAGCAGCGGCTCTGGGAAGCCACCCGAGCGATGATCCGCAAGGCGAGGGTCGAAGTGGACGCCGGCGAAGCCGAGCAGCGTCTCCGGGATCCCATGGAGCCCCCGGACGCGGGCGGTGGCGGGGGACCCGGCGCTCGGCGCGTCGAAGTCGTGGAATCCACGCGACCCGCGCTCCTTGCACCCTTCATCCTCAGCACGCCGGTGGTCCTCGGCGGTGCGTTCGTCCGCGACCTGGCGGCCGATGTGGGGCAACAGTTCTTCGGGGTCGCGTCGGGCGTGCTGGTCACCGACGTACTCGACCTCAGTCCCGCGGCCGGCGCCGGTCTTCGGGCCGGAGATGTCATTACGGCCGTCGGCAGCGAGGCGGCGGGCACGGTGATGCAGCTTCGCGTCCTGCTGACGCAAGCTGTTTTCCCGGTTGAGCTTACGGTCGTCCGTGAGGGAGACCCCTTGAACATCGCCTATCCGCGCTAGCAGACTGATATCAAATTGCTAGCGCCCAGCGCGGTTGCGGCGCGGGCGGCCTGGGCCTGGCGCCGGTTACTCGTACCGCAACGCGTCGATCGGATCGAGCGTTGAAGCCCGCCGTGCCGGCCAGATCCCGAAGAAGAGGCCGATAGCCGCCGAGAACCCCAGCGCCACGGCGACGGCTTCCGCCGCCACGGCCGTTTCGGCCCCGAACATCTGCGAGATCAGCCTGGCTCCGCCCATTCCGCCTGCAACCCCGAGCATGCCCCCGAAGACGCACAGCACGAGCGCTTCGATCAGGAACTGGAAGAGAATCGTCTTGCGCGTGGCACCCAGCGCCTTGCGAACCCCGATCTCACGCGTCCGTTCCGTCACGCTCACGAGCATGATGTTCATGATCCCGATCCCGCCGACCAACAGACTGACGCCCGCGATTCCGGCAAGCAGCATGGTGAACGTCTGGGTGGTCTCGTTGAAGGTCTCGAGGAATTCGGACGATTGCTGGATGCTGAAATCCGCTTCTTCGGTGGGGAGGATGCGGTGCTCGCGCCGGATCACCCGGTCGATGTCCGCCCAGGCGGGGTCGAGTTCTTCGGGAGACGGCGCCGCAACGTAGATCGAACGCAGTCGGTCCCGGCCGCCCATCACCCGGTACATGGCGGTGGAAAGGGGAATGTAGATCTGGTCGTCGGGCTGCATCCACATGGCCCCGCCCTTCTCCTTCAGGACGCCGACCACCTCGAAGCGGATGCCCCTGATCTGAATCGTGCGGCCCACGAGGAGGCCCGGCGGGGTGCCCAGATCCTCCGGGACGTTCGAACCCAGGACCGCAACGCGCCGGCGGCCCTGCACCTCCCCCTCGTCGAAGAAGCGGCCGTACGCGATTTCATGGCTGTGCAGCGAGAAGAACGACGGCCATGTCCCCACGACCGAGTTCGACGAATTCCAGCGCAGGTACGAGACCTGCAGGCGGGACTCGATCTCGGGCGCGATCTGGTACTGGTCGCCCACCTGTTCGCGCAGCGCGACCGCGTCGTCCTCCTCGAGACGGCGGTTTCCGCTCGCCACGCCCCGGAAATACCCCTGGCCGGGCCGCACGGTCAGGATGTTCGTCCCCATGTTCTCGATCTGCTGCTGGACCTGGCGCTGCGCGCCCTCGCCCAGCGCGACCATGGTGATCACCGCTGCGGTGCCGATCACGATCCCCAGTGTGGTAAGTCCCGAGCGCAGCGCGTTGGCACGGATCGAGGCGAATGCGACGACGATCGTTTCCTTGATGACGAACATCCGCGGGCTCCTATCCGCCGAAGGGTCGCATGCGGCCCCGCATGCGGTCCATGCGCTCCTGCTGCTGGGCCTGGAGCTGGGCCGCGCCGATCATCGCGGTTTCCTCGCCTTCCTCCAGTCCGGCGAGGATTTCGGCATAGTCGTAGTCACCGATCCCCATCACCACGGGGCGCGGGGTGATGTTGCCGAGTTCGTCCACGACGAACACAACGGCGGGACGCAGAGCCGGGTCCCCCGTGCTTCCACCCATGGCTCCCATCATCCCCATGCCGGAGCCCCGGTTGCCGCCCATGCCCGCGCCCTGGGCGCGCTGCCAGCCGCCGCCGGGCCCCGCACCACGGCCGTTCCGTGCGGCCCCGGTGTTTTCGGCGTCCGCGTCGCCGTCGGCGGCAACTCGCGCGTCCCCCCGTGGAGCCTCGGCCCCGGCGCTTCCGTCCGTCGCGGCTGCGGCCTCCTGGCCCCCCGCCCCGCCCGCGCCCCAACCCGC
>VYAQ01000159.1 GCA_009844885.1 Gemmatimonadota bacterium | reverse complement strand
CGCCTTTGCCGCCGAGTCACGAACCACGGTGAGGATCGTCCCCTCGACCGGGTTTTCGACCGCGCCGTCCAGCGAACGCGCGCCCGCCCGGAGGGCCGACGCAATGTCGGTGAGGGATGCCCGCACTCGCCCCTCCAGCTCTCCGGCAAAGCCAAGCAGGAACTGGGACAGCATCATGCCGCAATTGCCGCGGGCACCCACCAGGGCGGAGCGGGCGACGGCGGCCGCGACATGATCCACACGCTTTTCCCGAGACCCTGCGAGCCCACTGGCGACCGCGTCCAGCGTGAGCGCCAGATTGGTCCCGGTGTCGCCGTCGGCCACGGGAAAGACGTTGATCCGGTTGAGTTCGGCCTTGATCAGCTGTCCATGGTCGCACGCTGCAAGCACGGCGCGCCTCAGACGTCGACCATCCACGTACGCGATCTTTGACCTGTTGGACATGCCGAGTAGACTCCCACGGAGAAGCCGCGATCGCAAGGACACTGGCTGCACAGTAAAGAGACCACATCCGACGCGACAGCTACGGGCGCCGGAAGAGTGCCGAGGAGTGCCGAATTGAAGCCGCTACGTGACGGAATCGCCTACATCTGGGAGGGACGGCTCGACGCCGGGTCCGCAGTGACGGCGGCGGCGCGGTCGCTGCTGTCTCCCAGAGAACGGACACGGGCCGACCGGTTCGTCTACGACCACCACCGCCGGCGGTACACCGTGGCGCAGGCCCACCTTCGCCGGGTGTTGGGGAATCTGACCGGAGACCATCCGGCAACCATTCGTTTCCAGTACGGTGAGCACGGCAAACCGTTTCTGGCCGATGGCCCCGTCTTCAACCAGTCACACTCGTCGGAGAGGGTCATGATAGGCGTTGCCGCCCAAGGCCGCCTGGGGATCGACATCGAGAAGAGGAGGACCGTGCGCCTGATGTCCGAGATTGCCCGGAAGAACTTCGCACCGGCCGAGTCCGAACTCTTCCGGCACACTCCCGCCCCCGACCGCCAGCACGTCTTCTTCCAGTTGTGGACGTGCAAGGAGGCCTTCCTCAAGGCGCTCGGCGTCGGACTTACCGCGCCACTTCGTTCCTTCTCCGTCGATCCGTCCCGGAATCCGCGGAGCGCGCTCGTGCACGCGAGCGCGCACGGGGAACGCCCGTCGGACTGGCACGTCGGCAACATTCCCTGTTCAAGCGGTGCCACGGCGGCGATCGCGATCGACTGCCCGGGCATCGCGGTCGAGCCGCTGGGGTACGATCCCGCCGGTCTCTAGGGAGTCCATGGACAAGACCCCCACGGACTCCCAGGCGCGACGTCAGCCGCAGGTGTTGACGGCGTCCTCGCCGCAGGTGTTCGCCGCCACCGCACCCTCGCCGCACGTACCCGCCGCCACGGCCTCATCGCCGCACGTGCCCGCACCGTTCGATTCACCCGTTCCCGTGGTCGCATTCGAGCAGATCGCGCCGTTCTCGTAGCAGGTGTAGCAGGCCGATTCGGCCAACGGCACCCGCATGCGGACCGCTTCGGTGAGCGTGTCGGCGAGGCGTGCGCTCGGATAGTCAAGCAGGATCGGACAGGCGTAGACCCCGGCCGCCGTGACGAGCCGTGCGCGCGTGCAGAGCAGCTGGTCGAGATCGTACCCGTGCAGCATCTCGTGGGTAACCCGCTCGCACGACTTGTAGGGCCGATTTCGCTTCGCTTCCTCGCCGATCAGGAGCGGCGGCAGCACCTTCAGCCGCGGCTCATCGTACCCGACCGTTGCCAGTGCGTCGCGAAAAGCCTGCAGCATGCAGGGCATCTCCTCGCAGGGCCAGCTCTGCATGGTCGTGATGATCGGCCGGAAGCCCGCAGCCACCAGGTGCCCCACGCCCTCCATGGCGCGGTCGAAGGTCCCCTCTCCCCGGATCGGGTCGTTGATCTCGGCCGACGGGCCGTCCACACTGACCCGCAGCTCGAGCGGGTGCGCACTCGCGTCCTGGATCCGGCGAAGCTCCCGCACGCGGCGCGGCGGAAAAAGCGTCGCGTTGGTCAGCACCGTGGCCGGTCCGTACGCCAGCGTGTCCTCGAGGATGCCCTCGATCTCGTTGTTCATGAAGGGCTCGCCACCCGTGAAGTAGTACTCCTTCACATTCATGCCGGAGGATTCCTCCAGCGCGCCGCGCACCTGTTCCCGGGTCATGAACCAGAAGGAGTGGTTGTCGGGCGAACACGAGATGAAACAATGGCTGCAGCGCAGGTTGCAGACCGTGCCACTCACCTGGATCCAGAGCTGGTCCAGCGAGGCGAGGGGAACGCTGGGGGTCAGGGGGGCAATCATGATGCGCAAACTAGCCGTGATCCATCGGAGCGGGTAGGGTACTTCCCATGGGATTCACCACGATCAACCCCGCCAGCGGCGAAATGCTCCGCAGGTACCCCTTCATGTCCGCCGACGCGCTGGACGCCGCGCTCAACTCCGCCCAGGACGCCCAGCGCGCCTGGGCCGCCGTACCCGTGGAGGAACGTGCCCGCGCCGTGGCCGGCCTCGCGGCTCACCTCCGCGCCCGCGGCCGGAAGCTTGCGGAGATCGTCACCATGGAGATGGGCAAACCCCTCGGTGAAGCGATGATGGAGGTGGACAAGTGCGCCACCGGGTGCGAGTACTACGGCGAAGCGGGTGCCGCGTACCTGCGCGACCAGGCGGTCGAGACGGAATCGCACCGGAGCTACGTCACCTTCCAGCCCCTGGGACTCGTGCTGGCGATCATGCCGTGGAACTTCCCCCTCTGGCAGGTGATCCGCGCGGCCGTCCCGGCCCTGATCGCCGGAAACGGGGTACTCCTCAAGCATGCGCCCAGCGTCCCCTGCTGCGCCCTGGAGCTCACCGACCTCTGCCTGGCGGCCGGGCTCCCGGAAGGCCTGTTCACCAACCTCTTCATCGACCTGCCGGCCACGGCGGACCTCATCCGCGACGCGCGCGTCCAGGGGGTCACCCTGACCGGCAGCACCCGCGCCGGCCGCGAAGTCGCGCGCCTCGCCGGATCGGAGATCAAGACGTGCGTGCTGGAACTCGGCGGCAGCGACCCCTACATCGTGCTCGAGGACGCCGATATGGCCCGCACCGTCGAGGCGTGCGTGACCGGCCGCCTCATCAACGCGGGACAGAGCTGCATCGCGGCCAAGCGCATGATCGTGCACGAGGCGGTGGCGGACGAGTTCACCGAGGCGGTCGTGCAGCGTATGGGGGCCGTGCGGGTCGGCGACCCCGTCGCCGAGAGGACCGATGTCGGGCCGCTCGCGCGCGAGGACCTGCGCGACCACCTGGCTGCACAGGTCGCCCGCAGCATGGAGGCCGGCGCGGAGTGCGCGCTGGGCGGCAAGGTCCCCGACGTGCCGGGGTGGTATTACCCGGCGACGGTGCTGACGGGCGTTAAGCCGGGAATGCCGGCCTACGACGAGGAGATGTTCGGACCCGTCGCCTGCATCATCCGGACGGAATCCGAGGAGGATGCGATCCGCATCGCCAACGACACCGCGTACGGACTCGGAGCCGCGGTCTTCACGCGCGACCTGGAGCGTGGCGAACGCATCGCCCGCACCGGAATCGAAGCCGGGTCATGCTTCGTGAACGACTTCGTGAAGTCCGACCCGCGACTGCCCTTCGGCGGCGTCAAGTCCAGCGGCTTCGGACGCGAACTGGCGGACTTCGGGATCCGCGAGTTCGTCAACGTGAAGACGGTGCGGGTCGAAAGGTAGGCGCTGCAGCCCAGGCGACGGGGTCCGCCGCCGCCGGGATCACTCCCGCCGAAGCACCTTCCCCGGCGTCGCACCCGTCACCGTACCGTCCTCGTACACAACCACGCCCTCCACCCACACCCGCTCGATACCCTCCGCCGTCAGGTGCGGCTCAGCCGTAGTCGCCCGGTCGATCACCGTCGCCGGGTCGAAGAGTACCATGTCCGCCGGCGCCCCGGCCCGCAGAACCCCCCGCTCCGCCAGTCCCATGTGCGCCGCCGCCAGCCCGGTCATCTTGTGGACCGCTTCCTCCAGGCCGAGCCGTCCTTCCTCCCGCACATACCGCCCCAGTACCCGAGGGTAGGCACCGAAGCCACGCGGGTGCGCACCCCGCAGCCCCCCGTCACTCGACACGTTCGTGTGCGGCCACGACATCAGCGTCGCGATGTCGTCGAACGTCATGCTGGTCGCCACGAT
>VYAQ01000165.1 GCA_009844885.1 Gemmatimonadota bacterium | reverse complement strand
CTCCCCGACCCCCTGAGCAACGGCGGCAAGGGGCCGATCCTGCTCTTCGTGGGGCCGCCGGGCGTGGGCAAGACGAGCATCGCGCGCTCGATCGCCCGTTCCGTGGGCCGCAAGTACGTCCGCATTTCGCTGGGCGGCGCGCGTGACGAGGCGGACATCCGCGGGCATCGCCGCACCTACGTGGGCGCCATGCCGGGACGGATCGTGCAGGGGATGAAGGAGGCCGGCAGCAAGAACCCGGTCTTCCTCCTGGACGAGGTCGACAAGCTGGGCGTCTCCTTCCAGGGCGACCCGAGCGCGGCACTGCTCGAGGTACTGGACCCCGCGCAGAACTCGACGTTCATCGACCACTACCTCGGCGTGCCGTTCGACCTTTCCGAGGTGCTGTTCATCGCGACGGCGAACTACGAAGACCGGATCCCGGCGCCGCTGCTCGACCGCATGGAGACGGTCGAGTTCCGCGGGTACACCGAGTCGGAGAAGTCGGAGATTGCGCTCCGGTACCTGCTCCCCCGCCAGTTGCGCGAATCGGGACTGCGCGAGGACGAACTCGCGGTCGAGCGCGATTCGATTCTGGCCGTCATCCAGAAGTACACGCGCGAGGCGGGCGTGCGGCAGCTGGAGCGCGAACTGGGCAAGCTCGCCCGGAAGGTGGCGCGGAAGATCGCCGCTGCCGAAAGCGAGGGCATGGAGATCACCCCGACGATCGCGGAAGATCTGCTGGGCCGTCCCCGGGTCCATCCGGAACGGCGAGCCGCGCACGACGCGGTGGGAGTCGCCACCGGCATGTTCTACACCCCGATGGGCGGCGACATCATGTTCGTCGAGGCCAGCGTGATGCCGGGCGAAGGAGCGCTGGTCCTCACCGGCCAGCTGGGCGACGTCATGAAGGAGTCCGCAAGGGCCGCGCTGTCGTACGCCAAGAGCAACTACGCCGAGCTCAATATCGACGAGCACGCGCTCGACAAGCGCGAGATCCACATCCACGTCCCCGCCGGAGCCGTTCCCAAGGACGGGCCGTCGGCGGGAATCACGATGGCGACCGCGCTCATCTCGGCCGTTTCAGGACGGAAGGTCCGCGCCGACCTGGCGATGACCGGCGAACTGACGCTGACCGGACGGGTCCTGCCGATCGGCGGGGTCAAGGAGAAGGTGCTGGGCGCGGTGCGCGCGGGGATTCAGGAGATCATCATTCCGAACGAGAACGAGGCGCACCTGGAGGACCTGCCCGACGCGGTCCGCAACGAGCTGACCGTGCACCTGGTCGAGGACCTTGACCGAGTCGTCGAACTCGCGATGCCCGCGCCAAGAAAGCCCAAGATCGCGACGGCGATCGCGCCGGTCGGACCGGAGGAGGCCGGGGCCCCGATCCACCAGGCCTGATTGGGAGGCGGGCGCCCCGCTCAGCGGATCAGGATGTGCCCGCTGGTCCCGTCGGTGATCTTGCCGATCACGGCTGCGGTTTCGTCTCGGTCCGCCAGTTCGCCCAGCAGCTCATCCGTCCGCTCCGGCGCGCTGGCGATCAGAAGACCCCCCGACGTCTGGGCATCGGCGAGCACCAGCCGGGTCGTCTCGTCCACTTCGCCCTCGTACGAGACGAACGGCTCGGCGTCGGCGAGGTTCCGACGCGTCCCGCCGGGTACATGCCCGGCCTCGACCAGCTCCGCAACCCCGTCAAGCACCGGCACACGCGCGGCCTCGATGCGCGCCGACACGCCCGACGCACGCGCCATGACGCCCAGATGACCCGTCAGACCATAGCCGGTTACGTCGGTCGCAGCATGGGCTCTGGCGGCGACCGCCGCTGCGGCCGCCCCCCGGTTCAGTCGCGCCATCGATTCTACGGCGGCTTCGAGCAGCACCGGCGGGCATTTCCCCGCCTTCACCGCGGTCGCCACGATGCCCGTTCCCAGCGGCTTCGTGAGCACCAGATCATCTCCAGCGCGCGCACCGTCGTTGGCCAGCATTGCACGCGGGTCGATCTCTCCGACCGCGACCATCCCGTACTTGGGCTCGGCATCGTCGATCGAGTGGCCGCCCAGCACCGGGATTCCCGCCTCCCGGGCCTTGTCCACCCCGCCGCGGATGATCTCCTCCGCGAGGCCTTCGCCCAGGAGGTCGCGCGGGAACGCGAACAGATTGAGCGCGAAGAGCGGCCGCCCGCCCATCGCGTAGACGTCCGACAGCGCATTCGCGGCGGCGATCCGTCCGAAATCGTATGGATGATCCACAATCGGCGTGAAGAAATCCAGCGTGACGACCAGCGCCCTGTCGTCCGCAATACGATACACGGCGGCGTCATCCCCGGTTGACGCGTCGACGAGCACCCGGGGATCCGTGGTCGGCAGAATATGACGCAGCACCTGCGCCAGCTCGGCCTGGCCGAGCTTGCACGCTCAGCCGGCGCCGTGGGACAGCGTGCTCAGCCTGATCCGGGGTCTCTGATCCTGTGTGTCGGTGGACATGCCGAAAAAGTAACACCGCCCCGGCCCCCAAGGAGTGTAGATTGTGTACCATGAGGACCGATCCATGAGCAGAAGCGTCAAGGGGCCGCGATGAGCGCACCCGCCTGGTCGTCGCGCCACGAGTTCGCCCGTGAGGTTGACCGCTCCGAAGAGGACCTGAACCTCGCGCGCGCGGCGCTCCTTGTGGCCCGGGAGGAGTACCTGCAGCTGCCCATCGAACGGTACCTCGTGCGGCTCGACATCCTCGCCGAAGAGGCCCGCGACCGTCTGGGCAGCGAGAGCGCCCCGGCACTGGTGCTCGCGGAAGCGGTCAGGCACCTGTTCTCGGTGAGGAAGCTGAGCGGCAACCGCGACCACTACCACGACCCGCGCAACTCCTACCTCAACGACGTGCTGGACCGCGGCCTGGGCATTCCCCTGACCCTCGGCATCGTGTTGCTGGAAGTCGGATGGCGGCTGGACCTGGCCCTCGAAGGCGTCAACTTCCCCGGCCACTTCCTGGTGCGGTTCCGCGGCGAAGCGGTCTCGTTCCTGATCGACCCCTTCCACGGCGGCGTCGACCGCTCGCGCAAGGAACTGCGGCGCATGCTCCACCAGCAGCTGGGCCGGCCCGCCCGCCTCGAGGATCGCTTCCTGAAGACCGCGTCGAAGCAGGACATGATCGTCCGCCTGCTGCTCAACCTGAAGGGCATTCACCATCGCACGGGCGACCACGAGCGGGCCCTGGCCGCCGTCGAGCGCATTCTGGTCGTGCGCCCGACCGCACGCGAGCAGATCCGCGACCGCGGCTTCCTGCTGGCGCGCCTGGGCCGC
Organism: Gemmatimonadota bacterium; assembly: GCA_009844885.1. Taxonomy (GTDB): domain Bacteria; phylum Gemmatimonadota; class Gemmatimonadetes; order Longimicrobiales; family Gaopeijiaceae; genus Bin94. The sequence goes on along the minus strand of VYAQ01000165.1, from coordinate 912 downwards.
GCGGATGAGGCCGTGACCCAGTTGGAGACGTATCTGGCCTTTGCGCCCGCCGCGGGCGATGTCGAGCGGGTAGAGGCGCTGGTCCGGGAGCTGAAGGCCGGTGGAAAGCCCGGCAGCGCCCGGTAGCGAGCCGCGTCCCCAGCGCCACTACGGCGATCCCGCAGGGGAATACCGGGCGGCCACCGAGGGGTGCGGGATGGTGGTCCGTGACGACCGCCGACTCGTGCGTGTGCACGGCCGCGCCCCGGTGCAGATGCTCGACGGGATCGTGACGAGCCGGATTCCGCAATCGCGAGGCGACGCCGTCTACGGCACCATCCTCACGGCCAGGGGACGCATGGTGACCGATGTCACGACCCTCTGGTTGGGTGCTGATGAGCTGACGCTGAGTATCGCGGAGACCGCGCACGAGGCCGTCCTTGCGCACTTCAGGCGGTTTCTCCCCCCGAGGCTTGCCCGATTCGACGATCTCGGCGCGCGGACGCGCCTGGTGACAGTGGTCGGACCGGGCGCGGGCGAGGCGGTCGCGGCGGCGTTTGGGGAGGTGCCGGAGAGTGGGTTCGCACTGCTGGACGGCGGGCCGCTCGGTGGCGGTGCGCTGGTGGCGCAAGGCGTGCGGCAGGTGCCGTCGTGGGACGTGTGGGCCGGTGTCGACCGCCTGGCGGAGATCCAGCGCCGGCTGGAGGCGCACCGCGCGGTGCCTGTCGGGTCGGGCGTCTGGCACACGCTACGAGTCGAGGCAGGCTTTCCGCAGTTCGGCGTCGACATGGACGATGGCACGATCCCCGTCGAGGCGGGGCTGGTCGGTGTCGCCTTCGACCACGACAAGGGATGCTACACCGGACAGGAAGTCATCGTGCGGATCCGGCATCGCGGGCGGGTGAACTGGCACCTGCGGGCGCTGCGGTGCGG
>VYAQ01000071.1 GCA_009844885.1 Gemmatimonadota bacterium | reverse complement strand
CGGCAGACGGGGCAACTGCAGGCGCCACCGCAGGTCGGACACCCGCGGGCGAGGCGACCGCAGGCCGGGCGGTCGAGGCCGTGCCGGCGGCAGACCGATGAGCCGGCGGCAGCGGCGCATGGTCGTCTCCGCGTTTCCGCGGCAAATCCCGGGACACCGGCATGTCGGGATGGGACGGGCTGTGGCCGACAGGACGGCGGTGGAGGCACCCGGGTAGCCGAGGGCAACGGGGCGGGTCAGATTGATATTCGGTATATATTCGGTTATCCTGCACAGGCCATGTCTCGTGAACGAACGGCCCCGATCAAATCCGGTGCGCCTGCCCGATGGGGCCCGCGCATCTCCCGGCGCATCCTCGCCGCCTGGCTTCCCTGGTGGCCCAGCGAAAGACTCGCCCGGCGCCGTCCCGAAGCGCGCACCCACCCCTTCGTCACCGTCGCGGAGAGCCGCAACCGGCTGATCATCGACGCGGCCAATCTGTCCGCCGCACGTGCGGGCCTCAACCACGGCATGCCGCTGGCCGACGCGCGGGCCGTCGTACCCGATGTGGTCGTCCGCCCCGCCGACCCCGCGGCCGACACCCTGGCGCTGGAGCAACTGGCCCGGTGGGCGGACCGCTTCACCCCGCGCGTCATGCCCGACGGCGTGGACACGCTCTTCCTCGACATCGCCGGCTGCACGCGCCTTTTCGGTGGCGAGGAGGCGCTCACGGCATCGCTGCGAGGCACGCTGGAAGACTTCGGGCTGACCGTGCGGCTGGCCCTCGCCGACACCCCCGGAGCCGCGTGGGCGCTGGCGCACTACGGCGCCGAGAATCCGGCCGTGGCACCGGCCGGCGCCGGACCGTGCGGCCTGAAGGATGCGCTGGCCGAGCTGCCCGTGGCCGCCCTGCGGCTGAGCGCCGATGTGGCGGACGGGCTTGCTTCCTTCGGATTGGACAAAATCTCTGCACTATTTGTCATAGAATCCGTTGAACTCATCCGCCGCTTCGGAATGGAGCCGGTCAGGCGGCTCGAGCAGGCCCTGGGAATCATCGACGAGCCGATCGAGCCGCTGCGGCCCCAGCCCCCGCGCGAGGCCCAGCGCGCCTTCGCTGAACCGATCTCCAGGCCGGCGGACCTGCGAGCGGCGCTCGACGGGCTGCTGGACGATCTCTGTCTGGGGCTCGGCCGATCCGGCGAGGGTGCGCGGCGGCTGCACCTCACCTGCAACCGGGTGGACGGCGGCAGGCGGACCGTGACCATCGGCACCAGTCGTCCGCTGCGCCGGAAGAGGCCTCTCATGGGCCTTTTCGCCGAGAAGCTGGAACAGGTCGAACCCGGCTTCGGGATCGACGAGATCGTCCTGGCCGCCGATGTGGTCGAGACCGTCGACGAACTCCAGATCGACTGCTCCGGCGAGACCGCGGGGGGACACCGGGCCGCCGACGAGGAGGAGCTGGCGGACCTTCTGGACCGGCTGGGGAACCGGTTCGGCTTCGGTCGCATCGGGCGGCCGGTGCCGCGGCAGAGCTGGCTGCCGGAGCGGGCTGCATCTTCGTCGGCCGCCACGCAACCCGGGTCCGCCGCGAACTGGCCGGAGGATCGCCGTCGTCCGCTGCGGCTGCTTTCGCCTCCGGAGCCGGTGGACGTCATCACCGTGGAAAACGGCGGGCCGCCTCCAACCGCGGCCGGTGACGAAGCTCCGAATCGCATCGGGAGCAACGGTGATTCGCGTCGCGGGTTGCGAGGCTTTCGCCGACAGGGGCGACTCCACCAGGTGCGCGCGATGGAAGGGCCAGAGCGGCTGGAGTGCGAGTGGTGGCGCGAGGACGCCCCGTCTCGCGACTACTACCTGGTCGTGGATGAAGCGGGCCGCCGCTACTGGCTGTTCCGGGAGGGGGCCAAGGGTGAGGAGGGGACGGGGCGCCAGGAAGGTGGGTCGCGCTGGTTTCTGCATGGAGTTTTCGCGTGAACGCCTACGCCGAACTCCAGGTCACCAGCAACTTCTCCTTTTTGAGGGGCGCCTCGCACCCCGAGGAGATGGTCGAGCGCGCTGCCGAACTGGGCCACCGCGCCCTCGCGCTCACCGACCGCAACACGCTGGCCGGGGTCGTGCGCGCCCACGAGGCCGCCCTGCGCATCGGCCTCCACTTCATCCCCGGCGCCCGCCTCGACGTGCAGGACGGCCCCAGCCTGCTCTGCCTCCCCACCACCCGGCACGGTTACGGCGCACTCTCCCGCCTCATCACCACGGGACGCAGGCGCGCGCCCAAGGGCGAATGCATGCTCACACGGGAAGACGTGGCCGCGGCCGCCGACCCAACCGGCCACGTGTTCATCGCGGTCCCGCCCGTCACACCCGGCGACGACTTCGCCGACGACCTCGCCTGGTACCGCGACCGCCTCGCCGCCCCGCTCCACCTCGCCGCCACCCACTACCACCGCGGCGACGACGACCGCCGCCTCGCCCGCCTCGCCGATCTCGCCGAAACCCACGGCGTCCCCCTCGTCGCCACCGGCGACATTCACCAGCACGACCCCTCCCGCCGCAGGCTCCACGACACGCTCACCTGCATCCGCGAGCACTGCACCATCGACAACGCCGGCTGGCGCCTGGAGGCCAACGCCGAGCGGCACCTCAAGTCCCCCGCCGAACTCGCCCGGCTCTTCCGCAACCATCCCGAGGCGCTCGCCAACACCGCCGCGATTACCGAACGCTGCCGCTTCTCACTCGCCGAACTGCGCTACGAATACCCCGACGAGGTCGCCGACGACGGCCGGACCCCCCGCGAGACGCTGGCCGAGCTGACCTGGGCGGGCGCCGCCGAACACTACCCCGACGGCATCCCACCCAGGGTGCGCAAGATCATCGAACACGAACTGGCGCTGATCGCCCAGCTCAACTACGAGCCCTACTTCCTTACCGTCGAGGACATCGTCCGCAAAGCGCGCGAACTCGGCATCCTCTGCCAGGGCCGCGGGTCCGCCGCCAACTCCGCCGTGTGCTACTGCCTGGGCGTCACCTCGGTCGACCCCGCGCAGGTCGATCTGCTCTTCGAGCGCTTCATCTCGGCCGAGCGCGACGAGGTGCCCGACATCGACGTCGACTTCGAGCACGAGCGCCGCGAAGAGGTCATCCAGTACATCTACGGGAAGTACGGACGCGACCGGGCCGGCCTGACCGCGACGGTCATCACCTACCGCGCCAGGAGCGCGCTGCGCGACGTGGGCAAGGCCATGGGCCTGAGCGAAGACGTGATCGGGCGGCTGCTCTCGATGGTCTCGTGGCGGTCGAAGCCGGTGGACGAGGAACGCGCCCGCGAAGAAGGCTTCAACCCCTCCGACCGGCGTCTGGCGCTCACCATGAAGCTGGCCCGCGAGCTGTGCGGATTTCCCCGACACCTGTCCCAACACACCGGCGGCTTCGTGATATCACGCGGACCGCTGTGCGAGATCGTCCCCATCGAGAACGCCGCCATGGAGGATCGGACGGTGATCGAGTGGAACAAGGACGACCTGGAGGCTTTGGGTTTGATCAAGGTCGACGTGCTCGGGCTCGGGATGCTCTCGTGCATCCGCAAGGCCTTCGAGCTGCTGGAGGAGAAATACGGCCTTCGCCACACGTTGGAGAGCGTGCCGCAGGAGGACCCGGCCACGTACGGGATGATCCAGCGTGGCGACACCGTCGGGGTTTTCCAGATCGAAAGCCGCGCCCAGATGGCGATGCTGCCGAGGCTGAAGCCAGCCACCTTCTACGACCTGGTCATCGAGGTGGCAATCGTACGCCCCGGGCCGATCCAGGGCGACATGGTCCATCCCTACCTGCGGCGGCGTCAGGGGCTCGAGCCCGTCGAATACCCTTCTGAAGAGCTGCGCCAGGTACTGGAGAAGACTCTCGGCGTGCCCCTCTTCCAGGAACAGGTGATGCGGATCGCCATCGTCGCGGCCGGCTTCACGCCAGCCGAAGCCGACCAGCTGCGGCGGGCCATGGCCAGCTTCCGCAATCCGGGCACGATCCACCGTTTCAGGGACAAGTTCATCGACGGCATGACCGGGCGCGGCTACGACCGCGACTTCGCCGAACGCTGCTTCCGGCAGATCGAGGGCTTCGGCGAATACGGCTTCCCCGAAAGCCACGCGGCGAGCTTCGCCCACCTCGCCTACGTCTCGTCGTGGCTGAAGTGCCACTACCCGGAAGTTTTCGCCTGCGCGCTCCTGAACAGCCAGCCGATGGGCTTCTACGCGCCGGCGCAGATCGTGCGGGACGCGCGCGACCACGGGGTCGAGGTGCGCCCGGCCGACGTGAATCACTCGGAGTGGGACTGCACGCTGGAAGGGGTTGGCAGTCGCCCCTTCGCCCTCCGGCTGGGTCTCCGCCAGATCCGGGGACTGAAGGAGGAGGACGCGGCCCGGCTGATCGCCGGGCGGGGAGACGGCTACCGCTCGCCCCTCGACCTGTGGCGGCGCGTGGGAATTCCGTCGGCCGTGCTGACCCGCCTGGCCGCCGCCGATGCCTTCGGCTCGATGGGGCTGGACCGCCGGCAGGCTGCCTGGGCGGTGAAGGCGATCGACGACGCGGGGCCGCTGCCTCTATTCGAGTCGCCGGGCATCCGTCCCGAGTCCGCCCTGCCCGCGATGTCCGCGGGCGAGCAGGTGGCCGCCGACTACCACAGCACCGGTCTGTCGCTCAAGCACCATCCGGTTGCGCTGCTGCGTCCGCGCCTGGACAAGCGGGGCGTGCTTTCCGCGGAGGGTCTCGAGGGGCTGTCCGACGGGGACCGAACCACCGTTGCGGGGATCGTCCTGACCCGGCAGCGCCCTGGAAAAGGGATCGTGATGTTCGTCACCCTGGAGGACGAGACCGGCACCGCCAACCTCGTCGTCTTCCCGTCCATCTACGAAACCCAGCGCCGCGACACCCTCACCGCGCGGCTGATGCTCTGCCGCGGCAAGGTCCAGAAGGTCGACGGGGTGATCCACGTGATCGCCGAGCGGATTCACTCGCTGAACGACTGGCTGGCCGAACTGGGAAAGGCGGGGGGGAGTGGGGACACAGGGTCGTTCGTGGGGCGCGGGCGGTTTTTTCACTGAGGGTCAAAGTCGTCCCACATAGCTATCGCGGCGCCCCGCATTTGCCCCTTCACTAGTTCCCCGAAGCACGAACCTACTGTGAATTCTCCCAGCCCCAAGACCCGACTGTCCCATGTCCGCCGAGAAGCTCCGGAAACGTATGTCCGCCTCGAAAAGTGGCTGGGGATCGAAAGATCTCGACCGAATCTACCTCAGCTACGGCTTCACCAAGCGTGAAGGTGGCAACCACACAGTCTATTCTCACCCTGCCTATCGGCAGCTCCGGGCCACCGTTGCACGGCACCGCTCGCTCCCGAAGGGTTACATTACCACCGCGCTCCGACTCATCAACGAGTTGGAGTGCCTTCAGAAGGCCGACAAAAAGCACCGGCAAGACCGATGAAGACCATTCAGCACTACCTGTCCGTCCCCTACCAACAGACCGTTACTCTCGAGGACTGCACCGACGGCACCCCGTGCTATGTCGCCCGCGTGACCGAATTGCCCGGCTGCGAGAGTCACGGAACGACACCGGATGAGGCACTGGCTAACCTGGAGGACGCCAAGCGCCTCTATATCGAAAGCATGATCGAGGACGGCATCGAGCCGCCGGTGCGACGGAAGGTCGTCCCTACCGCTTAGCCTCTCCGCCGCGCGGCCACCTCAATCCTCATCCCCAAAAAACTCACACAGCGCGAACCTCTCAACCCCCAGTTCGCGCAGCCGCGTCGCGCCCGGCAAATTCCGCAGGTCCCCCACGAACCCCGCCCCGACCACCTCGCCACCCATCCCCCGTATCAGCTTGATCGCAGCCGCCGCACTGCCGCCGGTCGCCAGCAGGTCGTCGATGAGCAGCACGCGCGTTCCGATCGAGATCGGGGCAGCCGCCTGCATCTCCAGACGCGCGCTCCCGTATTCGAGGTCGTAGTCGGCGCCGGTCACTTCGCCCGGCAGTTTGCCCGCCTTTCGCACGGCGACGAAACCGACACCCAGTTCCTGGGCCACCGGCACTCCGAAGATGAAGCCCCGCGCTTCGATTCCGACCACGACCTCGGGCGCGGAATCCCGGAAACGATCCGCCAGTCCGGCCGTCGCCGCCCGGAAGCCGTCGGGATCTTCCACAAGCCCCATCACATCGCGGAAGCGGATCCCCGGTATGGGGAAGTCGGGCACCGTGCGAATCAGGGATTTGACCCGGGCCGCGAGGCGGTCGTCCCGGCCAGCATCCGGCCGCGAAGGTGGGGTCGGGGGCATCCCTACGACACCGGACGCTGGCCCGGCCAGTCGCCGCGCTGCACCACCACCTTGCCGTCGCTCACCACCATGAGCACGTCCTGCACGACACCGATGTCCTCGAGCGGGTTCCGTTCCACCACGATCAGGTCGGCTTCGAGCCCGGGTGCGATCGCGCCGACCTGACCGGTAAGCCCGAACAGTTCGGCCGCGGTGGTCGTGGCCGCGCGTAGCGCCTCGAGCGCGGTCATGCCAGCCCCCACCAGTTCCAGGAGTTCGTGGGCAAGGGTGGTGGTGCTCTCCGGTCCGTACCCGGTGTCGGTCGCAGCGACGATCTTCACACCCATCTCGTGAGCCCGCCGCGCCATCTCCCGGACGCGGGGCAGCATGTGGCGGCCCCGTATGTTGAGGAACGCGTTGTCGTAGTCGCCGCCCGGGATGGTGAGATCGCTGACGATCGCGATCGTGGGCACGAGAAAGGTGCCCATTTCGACCATGCGCGCGAGCGTTTCAGGGCTCATATAGGTACCGTGCTCGACGCTCCGCACCCCCGCCTCCACCGCCGCCCTCGCGCCAGCGTCCCCGTGGGCGTGCGCCGCGACCGGAATCCCCGCCGCCTCCGCTTCGCTCACGATGGCTCGCAACTCGGCTTCCGAGTAGAACTGCCGTCGCGGATCCGTCTCCGGCAGCCCCGCGCGCTCCGTGGCGTTCGTCTTCACGACGTCGACCCCGCGAGACACGACCGCCGCGGTCATCGCCCGCACGGCGTCCTCGCCCCGCACCCCCTCAGCGTAAAGGTGCCCCAGCTCGGGGTGGTCCTGGAAGAACGCCTCCGCCGCCGGGGGCCGGACATGGTAGCCCGCGGCCAGGTACGCGGGCGCTTCGATGTGCCCGCCGGCCTGAAGTTCCCTCAGCCCCACGTCGGCGTAGTGGGACGTGCCCATGCTGCGCATCGTGGTGACGCCGGTGAGGAGTGCGCGCCGCGCGTTCGCCGCGGAGCCAACGTGGACGTGCGCATCCATCAGCCCGGGGGCAAGGTATCGCCCCATCAGATCGACGGTGGCCGCGCCTGGCGGGCCTTCCGCCGCGCCGCCGTCAACGATCCGGACGATCCTGCCGTTTTCGACGACCACGGTGGCCGGCTCCGAAACCGCGCCGTTGGTCACGTCCACGACTCGCGCGTTGGTGAGAACGAGGTCCTGGGCCAGGGCGGGAGCGGCTGTGGTCGCCGATAGCCCAAGGGCCGCAAGGAGGAGAAGGATGACGGTGCCAGGCAGTCGGGCGCAATGCGCTGATCTGTTCATTTTCACGGCATGTATCGGAGGGTGAACGATATGACCCCATTGTAGATCTCGTTGCCGGGCACGGTTGCATCCACGGCACGTATTCCGGCTTCGTAACGCACGCCGAACGCGACACGACTCAACCCGATTTCGCCTCCCATGAGCACGCTCGCGTCCATGCCGTGCTGATGGATCTCCTGGATGTCGTCGCAGTCCACGGTGCCCAGCTTGCACCCGAGCATCGCCCCGACGGAAATCCCGGCAAACAGATGCGGACGAACCGAGCCTCCGGCCTGCGGTCGCAACTGGGCAAGGAGCGGCAACTGGACGTACGACAGCGCGAACGCCTTTACGAATCCGTCGGCGCCCGAGCCCAACTCGGTTCGCACCTCGGCCCCCTTGGCGGAAAAATGGAGTTCAGGCCGGATCGAAAACGTCTCCGTGATCGGGAAGTCGCCCACCGCTCCCACGAGGAAGGCACTGCGGCTGGCAACATCCACGGCACCGCTGCCCGTGAATCGGGCCCGATTGAAACCGCCGATCACTCCGAACGCAGCCTGCGCCGAGGCGATTTCGAGTGGCAGAGCCAGCAGAATCATGGCGATTGGCAACGAACGGCGAAGATGTCTCGACATCTGATCTCCAGGTGACGTGCCCATATTCCGGATTTGGATGTTACCGCTTCCAGCTCGCTTGCGCCGCCGGCGCCGCCATCGGCATTCTCCGGTCATGCATCCTTCCGAACTGCTTCAACAGACTCGCGTCAATCTGGCGGCAGCGCACCGGATCACTGTACTCGAAGGGTTCCACGAAGGCACTTGGAACCACTTCAGCGCAACGGTTCCGGGCCGTCCCGGCTACCTGTTGCTGTCCCCCGGCCACACCCATTTTTCGCGTGTCACGGCATCCAGCCTGCTCATGACCAACCCGGACGGCAAGGTCGTCGAGGGCACGGGCGTTCCCAACATCAGCGCCTGGGCCATCCACGCACCCCTGTACCGCGCACGCCCGGATCTGGCCTGCGCCCTTCATGTCCATTCGCCGTACCTGACCGCCCTCGCCTCGACCGACGGCTGGCGGCTCGACACCCGGGGCGGCCAACTCGCCGGGGTGTTTCACGGCAACGTCGCCTATTTCGAATACGAGGGCATCGTGACGGAAGACGAGGAGGGCGAGCACATGGCCGAAGCGCTCGGGGACAAGAGCACTCTCATCATGGCCAACCACGGCGCGCTCGTCGCTGCTACCTCGATCGAGGTTGCCATGCTCCACCTGGTGTCGCTCGAACGCGCCTGCATGACCGAGTGGATGGTCCGGACGGCCGGCGGCCGCATGAAAAGGGTGCCGGTCGAGGTCGCCGAGGCCGTGGCCGCAACCGCGCCCGACGGTTTCGGGGAACTCGGCTACCTGGAGGGGATGAAGGCCGTCCTGGACGACCAGGGACAGGACTACACCGACTGAGGAACGCGGCGCCCGCTCGCTACCGCGGAATCACCGGCAGCTCCACAAACGACCCATCCTCACCACCCCGGTGAATCGTGATCGTCGGCACGACGTTGTCCTCGGCGTCCGGACGATTCCACGGTGACAGCTCCGGATGCAGGTCGAAGACGGGCCAGTCCGCGGCCGCGACCGACAGACGAATGCTGTGCCCCGCCCTGAAGAGCCACGATGTGGGATAGAGCGAAGTCGTGACGCGAACCATCGCCCCGTCGGCGAAGACCCGGTCGGTGTAGTCGGCTTCGCGGAAGCCGTGCCACGGCAGGTCGGGCTTGACGTCGATGCCGGTGTTGCCCGGGATCAGGAGGTCGTTGTCGACGAGACGGTTGAAGCCGGCGCGGTGCTGGTATTCGGTCACGAGGATTGCGTTGCCCTCCGGGTCGACATCCTCGAGGTAGAAGTAGAGGTCGCCGTAGTCGGCGGTGGAAGATACCGCCACGCTGACGATCGGATGCCCGGTTACCTCGGTGTCCGCCTCCAGAGGCGCGCTGGTGTAGGTGAGGACCTGTTCGGCCTTGTCCGTCCGGTAGGGCGGCGCGTCGGGCACGCCGAACATCTGCTGGCGTGAATGGCCGAAGGAGGGCGCGTTGAAGGGCTGCCGCCCCTTCATGGCGTTCGCGACCGAGATCTGCGAGGCATCGAGCGGCGGACCGAACGAGGCGTCGTGGGTGAAGTCCGCCGTGTAGTCGTCGCTTCCGGGATCGCCGGGCTGCCGGGCGAGCGTCGCTGCGGCTTCCAGGTAGAAGCGCGTGGGCACTTCCCGTGCGAGCGGCCACGACCCTTCCGCCCGCCACCCCTCGTTGTGGACGAAGATGTGCACCGGGGGCTCGGTGTCGATGCCATTCCCGATCCCTTTCAACCAACGGTCATACCACCGCAGCGCCTCGCCCAGGTAGGCCGGCGTGTAGACGTTCTCCCGGGTCGGGTCCGCTCCGATCGCCAATGAGGCCGCAGGCGAAATCCCCTGGTGATACATCGGCCACGCCGCGATCCGCGACGGGTTCGTCTCGGCAAGCGTCGCGTGGACCTCGAACGAACTCCGCGCGAAGGCGTCCCACCAGCCCGCGAAGTTGTAGATCGCCACCCCGGACTCGATGATATCGGGCACCATCCCCCAGTTCATGTCCGGCGGAGTGAGCCCGTCGGCCTTGCGCGGACTGTCGAAGAAGCGCTGCGACCGTATGCTGGTCACCGCGTCGTAGTTGCCGGGCGCGCCATCGGGGTGCGCGATGTGCTCCATTGTGGCGTTGAAGTACGCGTGTTCCGTGCGCTGCACGCCGTCGGGGTATTGCGGCGGGTTCGCGGGATCGACCGGCCAGGGATAGTCGTCGGTGAACCAGGTGTCGCCGTCCGCGTCCACGGGGATCTCGTCCAGCAGCTCGCCGTCGCCGTCCTCGTCGAGCACCGGGGTTACCGGGGGAATGGGGAAGGTGGGGAAGACGTTGTTGTGGTTGATGAAGTCCGTCATGGCCGTCCACATCTCCATGAAGGCGTAGCTGAAGACCCCGCCGGGTCTGACCAGCAGGCCGTCCCAGCCCGTGTGGACCGGCACGATCGCCTTGAGAGCCTCCGGCTTCGCAGCCGCGGTCGCGAACTGCGACCAGCCCTCGTACGAGCCGCCGAACATGCCCACGTTGCCGTCGCTCCACGGCTGGGCCGCGATCCAGTCGACGATCACGCCGGCGTCCTCGACCATCATGGGACTCATCACGTCGTTCCACCCGAACGAGGCGCCGCTGCCCCGCATGTCGGCCGCCACGTAGGCGTACCCGCGGGACAGAAAAAATTCGTACGGGGCCACCCCGACCTCGCCCGTCTCCGGGTTGATCGACGTGCGGTGATACGGCGTGTAGCGGAAAATTACGGGGAAGGCGTTGGCCGCCCCGCCCTCGCCGGTGTAGCCCGTCGGCACGACCACGTCGACCGCCAGCCGCACGCCGTCGGACGCCGTGACGAAGTGTGAGGAGCGCTCATGGCTCGTCCATTCGACAGGGCTCGTGCCTTCGAGCGACAGGGGGCTGGTTGCGACTTCGACCGGTTCGGCGGCCGGCTCATCGCACGCGCCCATGGCCACCGCAACCCCCACCACTCCAGCGATCCTCGCTCCGAACATGTTCCCTGCGCTCCTCTTCCAGAGGTCCGATCCGTCCCATATTGGCCCCCGGCAAGCTTTCCCCTCGCGGGCTCACGACGCAAGTTGAGCCACGGCGCACCTGCGCGTGCCGGGCTGCGCCGCGTGCGCCGGACCTGCCGCCGTGACTTCTGCCACCAGGAGAGGTCCCTCATGAGACTGCGTGTCCGCTTCGTTGTAGCAGCGACGGCGCTCGCCGTTGCCTGCGGCCCACCCCCCCGCGAATTCGACTCGGGCACCGCGATCGAAAACGTATCCGTCGTGGATCCGGCGGCGGGCACCGTGACCGATGGCCGCACGGTGGTTGTCCAGCGCACCCGGATCGCCGCCGTGTCGGAGCCCGACGATCTGCTCCTCGGCGAGGGCGTCGAGCGCATCGACGGCGCTGGCGGCTATCTCATCCCGGGGCTGTGGGACATGCACGTCCACGAGTTCTCCTCCTTCTTCCCACCCGCTCTGCCGGTCTACATCGCCAACGGGGTGACCGGCGTTCGCGACATGTGGGGCGAACTGCCAGTGGCCCGCGAGGCATGGGATGGCATCGCGGCCGGCGACCGCGTGGGGCCGCGCGCGGTGATCTCCGGCAACATCACGGACGGGGCAAACGCCTGGTTCCCGGGATCGGTGATCGCGGACAGTCCCGAGCGGGCCCGATTCGTGGTCGATTCGCTGGTGGACGCGGGCGCGGGCTTCATCAAGGTCTATTCCGCGCTCGAGGCGGACGCCTTCGCCGCAATCGCCGAGCAGGCCACGGCACGGGGCGTGGATGTCGCCGGACACGTTCCCTTCTCCGTCCCGGCCCGCGACGCGGCAGACGCGGGGATGCGGAGCATGACCCACATGTTCGGCGTCATCGAGGGCTGCTCGGCCAACGATTCGGAGGTCCGGGCGTCACGCGCGGAGTGGATGGCCCTGCGCGCCGCGGGGGACGAGTTCACCAACCCCTTCTTCGACATCGGATTGTACCGCACCATACTCGACGCGGCTGACGACGACGTGTGCCGCGCACTCCTGGCGCACCTGGCCGCCAACGGCACCTGGCTGACGCCCACGCTCGCGGTCCTCAACAACCTGGCCTATCTCCACCAGCTCAGGGAAGAAGACGATCCGCGTCTGCAGTACATGCCGCAGGCGATCACGGCGGGCTGGCAGGTCCCCTTCCCAGGGACCGAAACGGACACACCGGCCGATATCGAGGCCCGCGAAGCGTTCCTGGCGCGTCAGCTCGCGGTCACCGGGATGGCCGCGGCGACAGGCGTCGGGATTCTGGCGGGAACCGACACGCCCAATCCGTTCGTCTACCCGGGCTTCAGCCTCCACGACGAGCTGGAGTTGCTCGTCCAAGCGGGGCTGTCTCCTCGCGAAGCCCTCGCAGCCGCAACCACCGCGCCCGCCGAGTTCCTGGGTGCAACCGATTCATTGGGCGCAGTCGCGGAGGGCAAGCTGGCCGATCTCGTGCTTCTCCAGGCCAATCCGCTCGACGCGATCGGGAATACGCGGGACATCGTCCTGGTCGTCGCAAATGGGCGGTTCTTCAGCAGGGGCGAGCTGGACGCGCTGCTGGAGGAGGTGAGGCGGGAGCGGGGCGAAGCTGGATTCTGACCCTGATGTAACGTCCCGTCAGAGTTGCAACCCCACGATGGCCGCACTGATCACAACGAGACCAAGGCCGATGACGCGTCGCCGCACGTGGGGGCTGCCGGGGATCTCGTGACCTCGCCAGCGACAGTACAGCATCCTCGCCAACTTGATGCACGCCACAGCACCGATTAGCAAGGCAAGGAACTGCAGGTCAATAGTCATAGCCAGTCGTCCATGAAGGCCGCATTGCCTGGCAATAACATAACGACCTCATCGCCCGGGATTGATGTGGCCAACCTCCCGCCCCGTCACATACACATGCAGATTCGGGACGCGGATCGGCTCCACCAGCCGGAGCCGCCACAGCATCGCGCCGCTCACCCCACCCGGCGGGAGAACGCCCTCGGTCCCCAGCGCGTCATCGTACACGAACCGCGCCCCACCCCCGCGGCGCCCGTTGTCCGCGTTCAGAATCTCCGGGGCGAACTCTGCGAAGGTGTCGTCCATGCCGCTCCCGAACTTCCGGATCTCGACCTCGATCGGGCCCGCGATCGGGGCGGTCGACACATTCTTCAACCGGATCCACAGGTCGAGCACACCGGTCTCCGCGTCGTAGGCGCCGGGGTCATTCACCAGCTCGATCCGGCCGGTAACATCGATCGGCTCGCCCACCGCCGACGGGGGGTCGCCCACAGCCGCCTGGCCCGCCGGCCCCGCCTCGCCCGCCTCCGCCACCCCCTCCTCAACCCGAACCTCCGCCGTGTACACCTGGTAGGTCCCCGACCGCGCGTCCGCCCACACCGGGTGAAAGTGCCCGTCCGCCGACGCCGTCAGCCCCATGTAGTCGCCCCCGTTCACCCACCGCGACGCCGCCGACAGCAGCGCGACCCGCAACTCCCCTTCCGGTCCGCTGAAGGTCGCCGGGGCCGGCAACAGGTTCCCCGAGCCCATGGGCCGCGAGATCGCGCTCGACACTCGCTCAGGCGCCGTAAAGCTCGCCCCACCGTCGAACGAAGCCGCAAAGTACTGATGGAACGCGAACTCCGACGGCGCCTCGCGCGTGTCGTACCAGGTCACCCCCAGAACCCCGTCCCCATTGACGGCCACGGCGGCCTGAAACTGCTGCACACCCTCGGCCCCATCAGGCGCCACCTGCACCGGCCCACTCCACGTCGACCCCCGATCATCCGTCCACACCAAAACAACCCGCGGCAGCCCCTCCGAGTAGTCCGGCCACACCGCATACACGCGATCCCGGAACCGCTCGCTCCGATCCACCGCGTACATCACCCACGACCCGCCGCGAAACCGCTCCAGTCCCTCCCTCGCCCCGCGCAACTCGTCCCCGGTCATCTTCAGCGGACCGGGCCTGGGCTCGGAAAACGTCACCCCACCATCGGTCGACACCACCGTCCAGATCCGCGACCCGTCCCACTCGGCCGTCTGCTCCGGCGTGAACGGAAAATCCACGAACGGCACCATGATCGCCCCATCCGCAAACACGAGCATCGGGTCCACGTTCAGCCCGCGCTCCCCCCCGCCGTCGATGAACTTCACCGGCCCGATCCAGCTCCGGCCGTCGTCCTCCGAGCGGAACACGCCCAGGCTGTACTCGAGCCCGCCATACAGCACGCTCACGTACACCCGCCCCGCAAACGGACCCGTCGTCTGGTCGGCCACGAGCATCGGGTGGTCGTAGGACGCGCCCAGGTCGTACACATCCGACCATTTCACGCCCTGGTCCTCTGACCGGTACGAGTGCAGAAACGCGCGCGTACGTCCGGTCTCATCGGGTGCGGTTGTGAGGGTGAGGAAGAGCGCCGTCCCTGCTGCGGTGAACGCCACTTGCGGATCGGCTCCCCCCATCTCGCGCTGCTCCGGGAAGATGATGTCGTCCCAGACGATGCCGCCGTCCCGGCTCACATAGGCCTTGGTCGCGCTGCCCCCGTCGCGCCGCGTGAACGTGATCGCGCCGGCGAGCAGGTTGCGCGCGTTGCGGGGGTTCGCGGCCGCCATGATCTCGACGTGCGGCCGGTCCCCGTCCCTGCTGACCAGGTGATCCGGGCTCACCACGATGCGGTGCTGCGCTTCGGCCTGCCGGGCCTGGGCCGCTACGGCAACTCCGGGCGCCAGCAGTCCCGCCGCAGCGACTCCAGGCACCAGCGGACCCGGCGCCAGCAGGGATCCGACCGCGGTCCAAGTCAAAATGCGCATTTTGCGTATTTTACGTATTTCCATGTTCAGCACGCAGGTTGAGGGGGCGTCCACCGGGGGATTTGTCCACGGGCCGCTACTGCCCGGCACTTGCCAGCGCCTCGATCACCAGGTCCGCCAGCTTCGGCAGGTGGTCGCCCATCCGTGAGTCGTCCGAATTGATCTGGATCGCCACCGCGACGCCGTGGTCGGCATAGTACGTGACCAGCGAATTGTACCCGGGGAAGAACCCGCCGTGGCCGTAGGTCAAGCCGTGTTCGCCCTCGGCGACAGCCACCCCCAGCCCATACCCCAGATGCGGCTTCGAGTCGTCGGTCGGGAACCCGATCCGGAACAGGTCGGGCAGATCGTCCCCTTCAATCGCATCGCCCTCGTACAGCAGCTTCGCCCAGCGCACCAGCGCCTGCGGGTTGTTCACGACGCCGCCCCCCGTCCACTCCTGCAGCGGGTGGACCACCAGCTGGCCGTCGACCACGATCTCGAGCGGCGTGTCGAAGAGCCGGACGCTCGCGTGCGCGTAGCCCTGCGACAGCCCGGGCAGATCGCGCCGGTCGGCGGGCAGGGTCAGGTCGAGCCCGAACGGATCCAGGAACATCTCGTCGAGGAGGTCGTAGTAGTCGCGGCCCGTCGCCGCCTCGATTGCCAGGCCCGCGAGGGTGTAGTGGACGTCGCTGTAGTGGTATCCCTCGCCTGCGGGAAAGAGCGGCTCGGCGTCCAGCACGGCCTCGGCGATGAACTGCTCCGGGGTCATGTAGGCGTCGGGGTCGCTGAAGAACTCGGCTAGCCGGGCCGCGAAATCGGGGTCCTCGAAGTACGGCTGGATCATGCCGGCGGTGTGGCTGAGCAGGTTGCGCAGCGTCAGATCCGCGTGATTGGGGACGCGCGAGAGCCACTCCTCGTCGCCGAGCCAGGTGGAGACCGGCGTGTCGAGGTCCACTTCGCCGGTCATCGCCAGTTGAAGAGCGACCGCCGCGACGTATGTCTTGCCGATGCTGCCCGACGGCATGCGCAGGTCCGGGGTCATCGGAACGTCGTCGTCCATGTCGGACTCACCGGTGGCGAAGCCTTGGACGCTTCCGTCCGGGAGGATGAACGCGGCCGTCGCCCCGGGAAAGTTCTCGTCGGTGTCCTGGGCCTGTGCCCACGCCGCGTCGAGTTCGGCCTGAAAGCGCTCGCCGAGCGCCGCGGCCGCCTGCGGCGAGAGGGAGGGCTGAGGCTCGGCAGCCGCGTCCCCGGTCGAATCCGCTGCGGGGCCGCAGGCCATGGCGGCCAGAACAAGGCCCAGGCCCGCGAGAGACATCTCCGCCTGGCGGAGCAAGAACCTGCCTGGCTGTGCTTCAGGCATTTTGCAGCCTCCCGTGCCTGGTGTAGTGTCCGGTATCTGACATCCATTAGGCGATGGAGCCGCCGGACGCGCCAGTCGGTCGCGCCGGGGTGTCGGTCCACTCAAGTGAACGAGCGCTAGACGACGCACGAAAGATGTCTGCCATGAACCAGCCAGGAGCCATCAGATCGCGGCCTGTGTCCTTCGCCATCCTTGCCCTCGGCCTCCTGGGTGCCGCTTGCAACGCCCCGACCCCGGACACCGCCATGCCCAGGGACTCGATCATCGCCCGCCTGGCCGACTTGCGTGCGATCCATACGCCGGAAGGGGTCGAGGCCCTGGAGCCGATCGAGGTCAACGGCTCGACCCAGTGGCTCTCGATCCGTGGGCTGAACCGCGCCAATCCGATCCTCCTGGTGCTTCACGGCGGCCCCGGGAGTCCGGTCATGGGGATGGCCTGGGCGTACCAGAAGCCGTGGGAAGACTTCTTCACGGTGGTCAACTGGGACCGGCGGGGCGTGGGCAAGAGCTTCGCCGCCGCGGACTCCGCCCGCCTCGCGCCGACACTGACCCTGCAGCAGCAGGTGGACGACGCCCTGGTAGTCGTCGATCACCTGCTGTCCCGGTTTGGACAGGAGAAGCTGGTGGTGCTCGGGTACTCCTATGGCAGCTCGATCGGCCCCCGCCTCGTCGAACAGCATCCAGAGCTCTTTCACGCCTACGTGGGGCTCGGCCAGTCGGGCGGTCCGGGCAGCGAGGCGCAACTCTACTCGACGCTTATGGAGCGCGTCCGGGAGGCCAACGACACGACCGCGATCCGTGAGCTGGAAGCCCTGCAGCCCTACCCGCCCCCGCCAGGCCCCGGTGCCGTCGCCAAGCTCCTGGCCGCCCGCAAGTGGGCCCGCGAGTACGACGGCGGCTGGTACGGGAAGCCCACCTTCGACCTGTACTTCGCACTCCCCGAATGGGGACCCGAGTACACCCAGGACGACGTGGCGAGCATGCTCCCGGCGATGGCGTGGGCGGAGCGGCACCTGATCGACGGTGCGCCGGAACCCCGGGGGAGCGGGATGGTCGAACGCTTCGAAGTCCCGGTCGTCATGCTTCACGGCCGCTTCGACCTGCACACGCCGTTTGAGAGCGCCCTCGCCTACTTCAACCGAATCGACACACCCCACAAACGGTTCGTGACCTTCGAACGCAGCTCACACATGATCATGTTCGAAGAGCCGGGCCGAATGCTGATGACCCTGGTGAACGAGGTGCTGCCGCTGGCGGAAGGCCGTTAGCAGTCCGCGGACTCCTAGGAACCCTCTTTGGACTTCGTGACGATTTCGATCACGCCGTTCGCGGCCTCGCTGCCGTAACGCTCCTTCGCGGCGTCTCCCTTGAGCACTTCGACACGGTCGATCTGGTCGGGGCTCAGCCGCTGCAGGGCTTCTTCCCGGTTGCCGTCGACGCGGACGCCGTCGATATAGATGGTCGGTTCGCCGCCCGGCACAAAGGACCCGGACGACCGGATTCTGACCGTGGCCCCCTTCCTGGCGGCCCTGGCCGTGCCCGTGACCGTGATCTGCTCGACTTCGACGCGCTCCGACATCTCGGTCACGCGCTGCGTTACTTCGGTCAGCTGCTCCGAGAGCTCCTCGATTGCCTGTTGCCTCGCATCGACCGACTCGGGTGCGGCGGCCGGCCCGCGTGTAGCCACGACTGCGAACAGGGTTGCCAGAACTCCGACGGCACCTGCACCGGCGATGAGGGCGATCATCCCCAGGTTTCTTCCCTTGCTCATCCGGGCTGCTCCTGTCATGGCGGTTCGAGACGGATACGGACGTCCAGCACTCTACACCCGAGCGGCTCCAGACCGCAACTCGAACGCCCGCTAGAACCGCTCCGGCGAAAACGCCTCCAGCCCCACCCCCGGCTTCCCCTCCAGCATC
>VYAQ01000279.1 GCA_009844885.1 Gemmatimonadota bacterium | reverse complement strand
CCGCGGGAGATGCGGGCGATGAACGTGCCGACGAAGGGCGCCCAGGAGATCCACCATCCCCAGTAGAAGATCGTCCAGCTGTTTTGCCAGGCAGCGTCCCCAGGATCGTCGGCGATCCAGAAGGACATGGGCACCAGGCGCCACACGTATTCGCCGAACGAGGACGCGACGAATCCGGCGAGCCAGCTGAACGGGCCCAGCAGCAGGAAGCACCCCAGGAGGACAAGACTGAGGCGGATGTTCCATTCGGACAGGACGCGGATGCCGCGGCTCACGCCCGACACCGCCGACAGGGTGGCCGCCAGCGAGATGGCGGCGATGAGCGCGACCTGCGTGAAGACACCCGGTTCAACGCCGAACAGCACATCGAGCCCGGTGGCCATCTGGCTTGCCCCGAGCCCCAGAGAAGTCGCGATGCCGAAGACCCCGCCGAACACCGCCAGCAGGTCCACGAGGTCACCGATGGGACCGTAGATGCGCTCGCCGATGAGCGGGTACAGGGCGGACCGCAGCGTCAGCGGCAGCTTCCGGCGAAACCCGAAGTAGGCCAGGCACAGCCCGACCACGACGTAGACGGACCAACCGTGTATGCCCCAGTGAAAGTACGTGACGCGCATGGCGTGCACGGCGCGCTGCTCGTCCAGCAGCACCGCACCCGCCAGATCGGCGCTCGGGTTGTTGGGGTAGCCCGCAGACTGGAGGTTGTCGAAATGGAAGAGGGGTTCGGAGATGGAGAAGAAC
Organism: Gemmatimonadota bacterium; assembly: GCA_009844885.1. Taxonomy (GTDB): domain Bacteria; phylum Gemmatimonadota; class Gemmatimonadetes; order Longimicrobiales; family Gaopeijiaceae; genus Bin94. The sequence goes on along the minus strand of VYAQ01000279.1, from coordinate 61,982 downwards.
AGCATTCCGATCCCGATGCCGGCCGAGAACAGCATGGCGATCCACGAGGACGTCTTGAACTCGGGCGCCGAAGCGTCGTCGCCGAGCCGGATCCTGCCGAACCGGCTGCACGCCAGGAACACGCAGGTGATCACGGCGGCGGCGACGGTCAGGATGTAGAACCAGTCGAGGGTGCCTTCGATCCAGGCGCGGACGTGGCCGAAGACGGCGCCCGCGGCGTCCACGTCCCGGACGGTGGCGAGCACGAAGGCCAGGACGACGCCCTTGGCGGCCAGCGCCATGGCGGGATTCAGCCCCTTCCACGGCCCGGCATCCGCCGTGGTTCGCCGGTGCGGCCCGTTCCTCATGGCTGGCGGCCGGGCCGTCCGCTACGACACCGGCACACGCACTCTGCCCACGCTGCGCCCACCAGCCTCAGAACGAGATGGTCGTGGTCATGGATATCGTTCGGGGCGCGCCGAGCCAGGCAGCGTTTTCGGTGATCGCGGACAGGTAGGGGGTGTCGCGCAGGTTGTTCGCGACGATCGAGAACTCCGTCGACCGGAACAGGTCGCCCAGTGCCTCGCCCTTGAAGCTGACGTAGGCGTCCAGCGTCCAGTAGGCGTCGGTGTACCAGTCCGCAGTCAGACTGACGCGGCGCGCTGCCGTGTACTTCGCGGACAAGCCGCCGCCCAGGGGCCCGTCGCGATCGAGGGAGACGACCCACAGCCGGGGCGGCACGCCAGCCACGTCGGTGCCGGGCACGATCCCCTGGCTGGCGTCGACGAGCGGATCGTCGGTCCCGGCATACTTCGAGTCGTTGAGCGTGAGGGCGGTGTAGAGGGATGTCCGACCCGACAACGCCACGGTGGTGGCCAACTCGATACCGCTGGTCTCGATGCCGCCCGCGTTGAAGTAAGCCCCCCCTCCGGGGATGAGGTAGTTGGGGCCTGCGGGCGTTTGTGGGCCGAGGTAGAAGATCCGGTTGTTGAAGTCGATGGAATACAGGGTGGCGCTCAGGGCGACCCTCTCGCCGGCGTACTGGACGCCGACATCGACGTTGGACGCGGTCTCGGGCTCGAGGCGGTCAAGGCTGCGGCCCGGCACCTCGAGCAGGTTGCTGCCGATTGCGCGGAAGTTCTCGGCGTAGCCCACGAACACGTCGAGACCCTCGACCGGCGTCTCCCAGGTGACGCCGCCGGAGAGGAGCAGGTCCGAGTCGGAATCGACGTCAAGGGGCCGGTCGACCCCGAACTCATCCTCGCGCGACACGGAGATGAGGTACTGCTTGACGCCCGCGGTCAACTCGAACGAACCGAAGTACAGCGTCTCCTCGGCGTACCACTTGAAGACGCTCTGCGGGAATTCCCACTCGTACTGGTGCCAGTAGGCCTGATAGTCCCACTTGAAATTGATCGCAGGGTCCAGAATGCGGTGCCAGTCGCGCCCGAGATCCCGCTTGGAATCCTCGTACCAGATGCCGGCGCGCAGCACGCTGCCCCGTCCCGCGCCGAACAGCGCGGACCACTCCCCGTCGATGTTTGCGCCGAGACGGTTCTTCCCGTAGTGGCTGTGGCGGTACGACTGCACCGCGCTGGCCCCCGGGTGGCACGCCGGATCGACTTCCGGGCCGCCCGACCCGTAGTAGTTGAAGATGTAGGACGAAGTGCACCCCGGCACCGGGCCAACGGCCGCGCCGTTGCTGTCCACGAACCGGATCACGCCGAGCTGGGTGCCGCCCCGCACTGGCGGGTTGCCCGCCAGCTCCGACTCGGGTCCGCCTCCGTCGTCCACCACATCGACGATGTACGGGGGCAGCCAGTCGCCCCGTCCCCAGTTGCGATGGCGGTACACGCCCGCGCTGAGGGAAACCAGTTCGCTTACGGTCCAGTCGGCCTTGACATAGGTGAGCGTGTTCTTGCGCCGCGTCTGCCACCCGGGCCGGTAGAACTGGTTCAGGTAGGGCACGCCCGGCCAGTGGCCGATCAGGCGGTCCCAGCGCGGATCGGCGCGGAAGTCCGCGTCGCTGTAGAGCCGCTGGTAGACGTCCTCGTGGATGTCGTCGTAGGAGAGGTAGCCGGTCAGGTCGAGGGCACCGTGTGAAGACACAATCTTGGCGGCGAAGTGCTCCCGCTCGTTCCTCGCCGAGCCCTCCATCCAGTCGGTCGCCTCCTGGCGGATCGCGGCGACCCAGGCTCGCGTCGTGCCGCCGAATAGCGACCCCGTCTCGACCCGCGCGGCGAACCGCTGGCCCTCGTTCTCGCCGATCGTGACGGAGGCCGTCCGGCCTGCTTCCTCGGCCGGGTCGGCCGTCAGGAAGTTGAGCGTCCCGCCCAGCGCCTCGACCGAGCGCGAGGCGATGTCGGCAGTCCCCTGCGACACCTCGACGCCGCCAAGGTTGATCGGATCGACGAACCGGTTCGCCTTCGCGCCGCTCCAGTAGTCCGACGTACCGTTGGGGAATCCGTCGATGGTCGTGCCGATCTGCACGTCGTTGATGGTCGACTGGAACCCGCGCATGACCACGTTGCTCGACCAGTCGTCGAACGCATACGCGTCCCCCTCCTGAACCGAGACGCCGGGCAGGTTGTCGATCACCGACGTCACTGCCGTGATGCTCGACTGCTGCCTCATCATCGGCTCCGCGACGAAGTTGCGCGCGAAGACCGCTGGCTCTTCCGCTACCACGCTGATCGGGTCGAGCTGGAAGACGGGTTGCAGTACGATCGGGACGGTCTCGACGGCTCCGGCCGCGCTGACGGTGACCCGAACCTCGCGCGCCGAATAGCCGAGCAGGCTGGCGGTCAGGATGTAGTCGCCCGGGGCCACGCCGGTGAACTCGTAGGCTCCGGCCGCATCCGTGACGGTCTCCGCGTCCAGGCCGGGACCGGTCGCCGTCACCCGGACACCGGGCAGGGCGTTGTCGAACACGTCCACGACCGTGCCCCGGATGGTTCCTCCGGACTGGGCGGCCGCCGGCGCAGCGGTCAGCAGCGACAGAAGCGCGGCGCGGGTACAAAGGGTGCGAAACAGGCTGAGGTCCCCATTCATGGGGCGATTCTCCGTGGGTGCTTTGGAACTGCATAGGCCGGGGCGCTTGGCTGTGGCCCTACGATAGTCCCATCACAGAGCATCCGCGAACCCGATCGGCCCGCATCGAACCGCCTTGCTCCCCTGCGTTCCAACCGACATGCTGAACCGGCCCCGGCCGTCGTGCCGCCGACGCCGTCAACTCGAATCACCCAACTGGAGAACCCCCGGCGATGATCCAGCAACCGACCAGCGTGGACCAGTCCGACAGGATCGTGCCGATCAACCTGCGCCAGAGCGGCCGCACGCCGGTCGAGATGCTCATTTCGACCAGGGTCCGCAAGTCTCCCTACTGGCACCTGTCGCACGAGGCGGGCTGCTGGCGGGCCACGGTGTACAACCGCATCTACCACCCACGCGGCTACGTGCGGCCCGAGGACGGCGGCGCAGCGGCCGAGCACGAGGCGCTGACGCGGGACGTCACGGTGTGGAATGTCGCGGTGGAGCGTCAGATCCGGGTCCGGGGACCGGACGCGGAACGGTTCACCGACTACGTGATCACCCGGGACGCGACCCGGATCGAGCCGATGCACGGGAAATACGTCATCTGCTGCAACGAGAAGGGCGGCATTCTCAACGACCCGGTGCTGCTGCGGCTTGCCGGGGACGAGTTCTGGTTCTCTCTGGCCGACTCCGACCTTCTTTTCTGGCTACAGGGCGTCAACGTCGGGCTCGGGATGGAGGTGGAGATCGACGAAATCGACGTCTGTCCGCTGCAGATCCAAGGCCCGAAGTCGCTCGACTTCATGGCCGACCTGGTGGGTGAAGGCGTCCGGCGAATCCCTTACTACGGGCTCATGGAGGCGGAGATCGCCGGCTGTTCGGTGGTGGTGTCCCAGTCCGGATTCTCGGGCGAAAAGGGGTACGAGATCTATCTTCGCGACGCCACGCTGCACGCCGAGAAGCTGTGGCGCGCGGTGCTCGCGGCCGGGGAGGCGCACCGCCTGATGGTCATCGCTCCGGGACACCAGCGCCGGATCCAGGCCGGAATCCTTTCCTGGGGACAGGACATCGACCACGAGACGAGTCCGTTCCAGTGCAACCTGGGCTACCAGGTGCCGCGCGAGAAGCAGGGAGACTACATCGGGCGGGCCGTGCTGGAGCGCCAGCGCGCCGAGCTCGACGCCGGACGCTGTCCGTTCGCGATGGTCATGGTGGGGATGACGCTGGACGGCAAGCCCATCGACGACTACGCCCCGGACTTCTGGCTCGTGTCGGACGCGGACGGCGGCGACCCCATCGGCTATCTCACCTCGCCGTGGCACGCCCCCGAACTGGGCTGCAACATCGCGCTCGGGTACATACCCGCCGGCAAGGCGGCCGTCGGCACGGAACTCACGGTGTGGCTGCCCGACGAATACGCCAGCGAGCCGGGCCGGCCGGACGCTGCGCGGGTGTGCGAGGTCCCCTTCCGCCCCTCCGTGAATCCCAGCGCCCGCGAGGTGGCGGCGGCCCAGGGACTCGACGCGACGCTCTGAGGGGCTCGCTCGCCACAGGCGACCGGCTACTCTGAAGCTGCTCTGAAGCTACACCCTCAGAGTGATCTTCCGAGTAGCCTCAGACCCGGCCGCTGAGACGCAGCCACCTGAGGTGATTGCGCACGTTGTCGTGCTCGAAGTAGGCGTCCTGCAGGTGGCGCGGCGCGGTCGAGCGCAGCGCCGTGCGGCCGTGCAGCACCCGGTGGCCGGCGCACAGCAGAATCTGTCCGCCCTCCAGCCGGAACGTGACCTGGGCGCCCGGCGCATTGACGCGCCTGGACAGCTCGTGATAGGCGGGGTAGAACTCGGCGAGGCGCGGCTCCGCGAGGGGAAGGGCCTGCATCTGCGCGGTGTTGAAGCGCACCATCGTGATCTCGCCCTCGCGGTCCAGCTCGATCATCGGCTTGACCGCGTAACACTCGTGCTGGGCGCTGAAGATGCGGAACGGTACCGGGACGCTGCACAGCACGTCGAACTTGTCGGGATCGTCTTCCCGGAGCTCGTCGAGCAAGCCGAAGCCGTCCACGACGACGGACTCGCCGCCCTCGCACTCGTTCACCAGCATGTGCAGCGCCTGCACGTTCGGCGGCCAGCTGTAACTCGTGAAATCGTTGTGCGGCGCGACCGCCAGACCGGTGTGCGCGATGTTGTAGCCCTTCGGATCGAGCTTGACGTTGTGGATGCGCTCGAACAGCACTTCGCGAATCGGCCCCAGGCGGGCCGTGAGCTGCTCCGATGACTCCGGATCGGTGGGCGCATCGACGAGCACGCAGACACCCGTCCGCAGAAACTCCTCGATCAGCTCCGCCGCCGCGCGGTCGCTTGCCAGGAACCGCCGGTAGTCGAACCGCCGCGGCTGGAACCCGCCGTCCCAGTACTGCAGTTCGAAGGGGGGCAGGCTCAGCAGGCCGTGGATCTCGCTCGACCGGTAGCGTGTGCGGTGCCCGTCCGGCCACGAGATCGCGATCGCCTCGTCCCCGGATCCGGCGTTTTCGATGCCGATCTGCTGCGGCCGCAGGTCACCGGGCACCCGGAAAAGGTGGAACCGCTTCTCGGAAGTCTGCACGACGCGGCAGTCGCTGCACCCGCAGTTGTCGCGCAGCCAGAGGTAGGGCAGTTCGGTCTGTTCGCCGCTGCTCCAGACTGCCGTCAAGGCATCGGGGCTCGGGGTGAGGCTGCGGATCGAGTGATGCATGCTCTATCAGAGTGCGCCCTTCCCGCGGGTGTCAAGCGCCGGCGTCCCTTGACATGGCCTTTCGCTCGCGCGCACGCTCCCAGCGGAGAGCCCTCATGGAAAGCCCTCATCGAGAGAGTGGACAGGCATGGACGACATGAATCAGCCGAATGGTCCGAAGGTGAGCTTCATTCACATGGCGGACGGCACCCGCGAGGACTACCAGCTGCTTGCGCGCCTCGAGGACGAGTTCGCGGCAGGCACCGGCGACCGCGTGCTGGCGCACCTCCGTGAACTGTCGGGTTCGGTGGGCGGCTATCAGATAGACCGGCTCGAGCATTCCCTGCAGTCGGCCACCCTGGCGTACCGCGACGGCGCGGACGAGGAGATGGTGGTGGCGGCGCTCCTCCACGACATCGACGATCTTCTGGCGCCGCACAGCCATGGGGAGCTGGCCGCCCTGCTGCTGCGTCCCTACGTGAGCGAGCGCACGTACTGGATCGTCCGCCACCACGGGCTGTTCCAGTTCTTCTACTACGCGCATCACGTCGGCGGCGACCGTCACGCGCGCGACAGGTTCCGCGACCACCCCTGGTACCAGGACGCCGTAGACTTCTGTCACCGCTGGGATCAGTGCGCGTTCGACCCCGACTACGACACGCTGCCGCTGGAGTTCTTCGAGCCGATGGTGCGCCGGATCTTCGCACGCGAACCATTCGCGCATGAGTGACCGCCGCGCCGCGCCACCGCAAGCCAAAGTCGCCGTCATCGGCGCCGGCATCGTCGGCAACTGCTTGGTCGAGCACCTGGCGAGGCTCGGCTGGGACGATCTGGTGCTGATCGACAAGGGTCCGCTCCCCAACCCGGGCGGCTCCACCGGCCACGCGTCCAACTTCATCTTCCCCGTCGATCACGGACGCGAAATCGCGCTGATCACGCTCGAGAGCCAGTGCCAGTACGAAGCGCTCGGCGTGAACACGACGTGCGGCGGAATCGAGGTCGCGCGCACCGAAGAACGCATGGAGGAGCTGCGCCGGCGCATGACCTCGGCGCGCGTGTGGGGCATCGAGAGCGAGTTGCTGACGCCCGCTGAAGTCGTCGCAAAAGTCCCGTTCGTGAACCCGGACGTGATCCTCGGCGGCTTCCATACCCCGAGCGTGTCGGTCGTCGACTCGGTGAAGGCGGGCACGATCATGCGCGAGCGGGCGCTGGCCCGGGGTGTGCTCACGGTGCTGGACGAGACCGAGGTGACCGGCCTTGAAGTCGACCCCGTGCCCTCCGGCCGCCCCCGCATCCGGACGGTGGTCACGACCCGCGGGACCATCGAGGTGGCCCATGTGGCCATTGCCTGCGGCGTCTGGAGTCCGCGCATTGCCGCGATGGCCGGTGCCACGATTCCGCTCACCCCTGCGGTGCACCAGATGGCCGACTTCGGACCGGTCGAACTTCTGCTGGAAACCGGCAACGAGATCGGCTACCCCATTGTGCGCGACATGGATTCGTTCATGTATGAAAGGCAGAGCGACGGAGCCATGGAAGTGGGGTCCTACGCGCATCGCCCCATCCTGATCCGGCCCGGGGAGATTCCCTCCATCGCCGCGGCGGAGCGTTCCCCGACCGAATTGCCCTTCACGCCCGGGGACTTCGCCCCGCAACTCGAGCACGCGCACGAGATCATGGGCGAACTCCTGGCCGGCACCGAGATCCAGTACGCCATCAACGGCCTGCTCTCGCTCACGCCCGACACGCAGCAGCTGCTGGGCGAGACCGCCGAGGTGGCGAACCTCTGGTCGGCGGCGGCCGTGTGGGTGCGCGAGGGCCCCGGCTCGGCACGCCTGATCGCCGAGTGGATGACCCACGGCTACCCGCGCCTCCTGGACCCGCACGAGTCGGATGTCACCCGCTTCCAGCCCCATGAGCGCACCGGCCGCCACGTCCGCGCGCGCTGCCGTGAGCACTTCCCCAAGACGTACGGGATCGTGCATCCGCGCGAGCAGTGGGAATCCGCGCGCGGGGTCAACCGGTCGCCGTTCCACCCCCGGACCGAGGCACTGGGGGCCGAGTACTTCGAAGCGCGGGGATGGGAGCGGCCGCAATGGTACACCACCAACGAGGACCTGGTCGAGCACTACAACGTCCCGGACCGCCCGCACGAGTGGGACCGGCGCTGGTGGTCGCCGATCATCAACGCGGAACACCTGCACCTGCGCGAGAGGGTCGGCGTGGTCGATCTGGGCGCGTTCCAGATCTTCGACGTCTCCGGGCCCGGCGCGCTCCCGTACCTGGAGCGCATGACGGTCAACGCGTGCGACCGCCCGGTCGAAAGCTCGATCTACACGCCGCTCCTGACACCGGACGGGGGCTTCCGCGCCGATCTGACCATCCAGAGGCTGGCGGACGAACGGTTTCGCATCGTCACCGGTGTGTTCGACGGCGCGCGGGATGCCTTCTGGTTCCGCAAACATCTGCCGCTGGACGGCTCGGTACACTTCGAGGACCGGTCGTCGGCGATAACCACGCTCGGGGTATGGGGACCGGACGCGCGGGCCCTGGTCTCGAGAGTCGCGGACTGCGGCCTGAGCCAGGAGGCGTTCCCCTACGGCACGGTGCGGAAGGCGCTCGTCGGCGGGGTCCCCGCGACCCTGCTGCGCATCTCCTACGTCGGCGAGAGCGGGTGGGAGATCTACGCGCGCGCCGAGCACGGCCTCGCGCTCTGGGACGCGATCCTGGGCGCCGGCCGGGAGCTCGACGCGCGGCCCGTCGGCGTCGGTGTGTACGGCACCACCGCACGCATGGAGAAGGGCTACCTGCTCATGGGCGCCGAGCTTACTTCCGAGTACTCACCGTTCGAGGCGGGGCTGGCGCGGCGCCATGTGAAGCGGGCGGACTTCATCGGCAAGGCCGCGTACCTGAGGGCGCGCGAGCGGGGTCCGGCGGCGCGGATGTGCACGCTCACCATGGACGATCACGTGGATGCGTCCGGCATGGCGCGCTTCCCGACGGGCGGCAACGAGCCCATCCTCACGCCGGGAGGGGACCGTATCGTGGACGCGCTGGGCCGGGAGTCCCGCGTGACCTCGGCCGGGACGGGGCCATCCGTGGGGAAATACCTGCTGATGGCCTGGCTGCCGGCCGAAATCGCCCAGGTCGGCGAGCGGCTGCAGGTGGTGTACATGAACGAGTGTTTCCCGGTCACGGTGGCGGCGGTGGGTGCGGGGCTGTTCGACCCGGGTGGCAGCAGAATGAAGACATAGGAGGGACAGGGATGGCAACGCGGACGGAAGCTCGGGCGCTCATCGAGAAGGCGTGGCGCACGTGGGGGGAGGCGCTGCAGTCGGCGCCCGCCGACGCGGCTGGCGCGGAGGCGGTCGCGGCGCGCGTTGAGGCCATCGCGGCGTGTGTCGAGGCCGACTTGCTCCGGGCGTGCGACATCTGCGAGCAGATCGGCGCGAGGCGTGAACTGTCCATCGCGTTGGGCAAGCTCGCGCACGTCGCGCTGGACCGCGGCCGGACGGACAAGGCCCGGTCGCTGCTCGAAGACGCGGTCGCGGCCGCGACGGCGGTCGGCGACCCGCTGCGGGTGGCGCACGCCGTGCGGCATCTGGGGCAGGTTCACCACCGGCAGGGGCGATGGGACCAGGCCGAAGCGTGCTACCGCGAAGCGCTCGATCTGTATGAGAAGGCGGACGGCGGCTCGCCGCTGGACCACGCCAACGCGCTCCGCCCCATGGCCATGCTCCTGGAGGATCGCGGGGATGTGGAGGCGGCCGTGGGGGTCTGGGGCGAGGCGGCTCGGCTTTACCGGGTGGCCGGGGTCACGGCGGGCGTGGAGGAGTGCGAGGCGCGGATGGCGGGGGGCTAGCCTCTAGCCCACCGGCCGGGTTTCCCGAACGTTCGGTTTCGGCGAGAGAAGAGAGGCCGAGTATCGTTGTTTCGCTGTATAGCAAATGCTAGAATGTATCTCGCCGATGCCACCAACCGAGGAAGACGAGATGGGAAAGGTGCAGATCAACGTCAGGGTGGACGAAGCCCTGAAGATGGCGGTGGTCCAGTTCTGCAGATCCCGGGGATTGGTCGTAAGTCACTTTGTCCAGGAGGCCCTGCTGGACCGACTCGAGGAGCTTGAGGACATTGACGATCTCAAGCGGATAAGACATGAGCCCACTCGGCCGTTGGCCGATGTGATCCGGGAGCTCCAGCTTGATGGGACCCCATGAGGTCGAGATCTCCCGCACGGCGGAGAAGCAGTTGCGCAAACTCCCTCGGGACGACCAGGGGCGCGTTGCCCGCAGGATGCTGCTCCTGGCCGAAGATCCGTTTCCCCGGGGGGCGAGAAAGCTGACGGGATACGACGATGTCTACCGCGTCCGCGTTGGGCGATACCGGATTCTATACAGTGTCTCCCGAGGCCGGCTGGTGATCGTCATTCTCAAGGTAGGGCACCGGAAGGACGTGTACCGGCGGGGTTGAAGATCAGTCACCTGGTCGTAACGAGTCACCGGGCTACATTACGTTCGCTCGCCGCCCGCCAAGCCGCCCACTGCGGAGGTCCGCGGTCGTTCTCTCGACCTCCCCGCCGTCAAAACGGCCGATCCCTTCTCAGGCACAGCGACTACGACCGAACCGCTGCGCTCCAGCGACACATCCAGCGGACCGTCGGCTTCAGCCGCTCCTGCCGCCCTCGCCGTCGGCCGTGGTCTGGTCCGTGCAGGCGGCCACGACCGCGTTGGCATCCGCACTTCCGGACTTGGTGGGCGCCCCCGTGTTACGGTCGTCCCTGAGGCCCGCGGTCATGTGCAAGGAGGACTCGCCCGTGTCGGGATCCGCCAGTACGGTGGCGGTGAGGACGTGGCGTTCGCCGCGTCCGAGGATGAGCCAGCGCTCGCCTGTGGGCAAGTACTTCTCACCCCGGACGAAGCCGATCTCGCTGTCTCCGTCGGCAATGGTGTACCCGAGGGCCTTGATGTGGTGCGTGGCGCAGTTCAGCGTCTCGGCGGGGCCCATCGGAGCCAGCGTGTACATCGCCTTCGGCACGCCCATGATGCATCCGGTGAGTGCCAGGGCCACTACGGCGACGACGGAGATGGGGCGTATCTGCTTCATGCTGGCTCGCTTTGTGACGTGATTGGTCAACGTTCAGATCCTCGACCGCGGCCTGCCGGTTGCCCGGCTGATGGCTCCCGGGCCGACCGGCTGTGAGGGATTGGGATGCCTCGGCGCTCGGCGACTGACCGCTGCCTACCCCACCCTGCGCCCCGGCGTCCACGGCGCGCCCGCCGCTTCCATGTCGGCCTCCAGTTCGGCCAGCGTTTCCTCCAGGAGCGTCCCGAGCGCGATCGACACCCTCTGGAAGCCGCCCCGCGCGATCTCGAGGCTCTCGCGCTGGGTTTGGGTGGGCGGCTGGCGCGTGCCCCAGTGCCCCCCGGCGACCTGGCCGATGCGGCCCATGATCGAGGGCGCGCTTGGCTCGTTGAGGGCGCCGCGGGCGGGATCGCCCTGTAGCCGCACCGCGATGCCGGCGAGCCGGGTCTCGATCGCTTCCAGGCGCGTGTAGAGGTCGTCGCCGGCGGCGGGGGTCTCGTCCAGGGCGGCGCGCATGTGGCGGAGCCGGTCGCGCGCGCGGCCGATCTCGGCGGCGGCGCCCCGGGCGCGGCGCTGCAGGTCGGCGGTCTCCTCCGCGAAGGCCATCGCGGCTGCGAAGTCGGTCGCCGCGTCGATGTTGGGGACGGGCTTCACGGTGAACGGCTGCGGATCGCCGACCCGCTCGACGCCGGCCTCGGTGATCAGCGCCATCTCGACCGTGTACTCGCCCGGGGGCGCCAAGGGGCCGCGCGGCGTGCCCGCCCACGGCGGCGTGAAGCCCGGCGTCGCGAGGTTGACGAGGTCGGGTGCGGGGCGGCGCAGGTCCCAGGTGACGCGGTGGAGGCCCTCGGTCGCAGGGCCCATGACGCGCCGCACGGGGGCTCCGTCCGCGTCCCGTACGACCATTGCCACGCGCGGCCCGCTCTCAAGCGCCTCGGCCCGCAGCGCGTCGTAGCCGGGGAAGGGGATGTCCTCGCCGCGTGCGGCGGCCGCGCGCTCCGCATCGCGCCGCTCCATGCGGGCGGTCCCGGGCGGGTCGGCGAGCCAGTAGGTGAACGTGGCGCCGAAGTCCGGATTGGGCGCGACGAACGAGGTCGTGCCGAGGGTCGGCTGACCCGGTGCCTGCAGCGGGGTGTTGGGGACGTACCACCAGGCGTCCCGCACGGGGAACAGGACCGCTCCTGCGGCAAGCGCACCGTCGGCCATATCCCTCAGGGGCGCGTAGTCGTCGAGGACGTAGAAGCCACGGCCGAAGGTTGCTCCCACCAGATCATTGTCGCGGCGCTGGATCTCCAGATCGCGGAACGAGATCGTGGGTGCGCCCGTGCCCAGCTTGATCCAGTTGGTGCCGCCGTTGAGCGTCAAATAGATGCCGTTCTCGGCGCCAAGGAATAGCAGATCGGGACGCACGTGGTCTTGCTCGACCGACCAGATGATGACGCCATCGGGCAGGTCGCCGGCGATCGAGCGCCAGGTGCGGCCGGCGTCATTGGTCGCGAAGAGGTAGGGGGTGTAGTCGCCCTCCTTGTGGTTGTCCGGCGCAACAAAAAACGATGCGCGGTCGTGTTGGGACGCCTTGACGTCGTTCATGAAGGCGCGCTCCGGGAGGCCCGGCAGCGGGGCGGTCCGGCGCCAGTTCGCGCCCCCGTCCTCGGTCACCTGGACCAGCCCGTCGTCGGTGCCGGCGATGATGACGCCTTCGTCGAGCGGCGACTCGGAGATGGCCGAAATCGTTGAGTACCAAGACATTGCGGTGTTGCCCCACAGCGCGTTCACGCTGCGGACGCGTCCGGCCACCGGCAGCTCGTAGCGGTTGTCGTCGCGGGTCAGGTCGCCGCTCACCGCGGTCCACGAGCTGCCGCGGTCGTCGCTCCGCCACACGCGCTGGGACGCGTAGTAGATCCGGCCCTCCGCGTGGGGGCTCGCAACAACGGGGCTGTCCCAGTTCCAGCGCTCGGGCGGGTCGCCGGGGGCCGGCAGCGGACGGATGTTGATGAGTTCGTGGTTGTGCAGGTTGACTCGCTGAAGATTGCCTTGCTGCGACTGGATATAGGCAATGGCTGGATCGGTCGGGTCGAAGGCGGCTGCGTACCCGTCGGCGCCCAGGGGAGCGTACCAGTCGTGGTTGCGCACGCCCTCCAGGTTCATCGTGCGCGAGGGGCCGTGCAGCGTGCCCAGGTCCTGCGCGCCGCCGAGGATGTTGTAGAAGGGTTCGGCGTTGTCGAGCGCGAGCTTGTAGAACTGCGAGATCGGCGTGTTGGGGAAGTGCCGCCAGGTCGTGCCCTCGTCGAAGGTCTCGTAGAGGCCCGCGTCGGTGCCGGCCAGCATGTGGCGGCCGTTGGCGGGATCGATCCACAGCGCGTGGTTGTCGCTGTGCTTCTCGCGTCCGGTCCCGAGTTCGGTGAAGGTGGCGCCGCCGTCGCGGGTGACGTGGATGAAGACGTCCATCTGGTAGACGAGATCGGGGTCGTGAGGCGACGCCTCGATCTCCTGGTAGTAGTGCGGCCCGGTGCCGCCCGAGATGTAGGAATTGCGGCGTTCCCAGCTCTCGCCCCGGTCGGTGGAGCGGTAGAAGCCGCGGTCGTTGGGTCCGCCCTCGATGGTGGCGTACACGATGTCGCGGTCCGCGCCCGACACGTCGATGCCGATCTTGCCCATGTGGCCATTGGGCAGTCCCGCCGTGACCTCACGCCATGTGCGGCCGCCATCGGTCGACTTGTGGATGCCCGAGCCCGGGCCGCCGGCGAGCAGCGACCAGACTGTGCGGCGGCGCTCGTAGGTGGCCGCGTACATGATGTCCGGGTCGACGGGATCGAACTCGATGTCGGTCACGCCCGTGTTCTCGTCGACGGTCAGCACCGCGTCCCAAGTCTCGCCGCCGTCCTCGGTCCGGTAGAGGCCGCGCTCGCCCCCGGCTGACCAGAGCGGACCCTCAGCTGCCACGAATACGGTGTGCCCGTCGCGCGGATCGACCAGGATCTTGCCGATGTGTTCGGAGGCGGCCAGTCCGGCGTGCGTCCAGGTGCGTCCGGCGTCGCGGCTCCTGTAGACCCCGTCGCCCCAGGCCACGTGCCGCCCGCTGACGTTTTCGCCGGTGCCGGCCCAGACAATGTCCGGATCGGACGGATCGATCGCCACTGCCCCGATCGAGTACGACGGCTGGTCGTCGAAGACGGGCGTCCACGTGATGCCGGAATTCGTGGTCTTCCAGACGCCACCGGAGCCGACCGCGATGTACCAGGTCGTGGGGTCGCCGGGGTGGACCGCGATGTCCGCGATGCGTCCGCCCATCAGCGCCGGGCCGATTCCGCGAAGCGCGAGCCCCCCGGTGGCCTGGGTGATGAGGGCGATGTCGGGCTGCGCGGCCTGGGCGTTCGCGCCCTGCGGGGTGGCGGCGAGCGCGGCAAGCGCGGCGGCGGGGATGAGGGCGGCGAGCGTCGTGCGGGTGAGGTGGTCGAACATGGGTCGCGTCGCGTTGCGGGACATGGGTGCGGCCTGCCATCCGGCCTGCGGAGGGGAAGGTGCCGTTGGACGGTCCGCGCGGATTGCCGTGCGGGCCGGCGTCATTCTAGGTTGCGCCCATGACCGACGCCAGCAACGAGCCCACCGCAGAAGCCGAATCCGCCGCCAACGCCGCCGGTGCCCTGTGCGAGAACTGCGGACGCCCGCGCGCGGATCGCTTCTGCTCGCTGTGCGGCCAGAACGACCGCACCTACACGCGGTCCCTCTTTCCCGTGCTAGGCGAGCTGGTGCGCGAGTCCTTCGAGTTCGACGGCCGCCTCGCGCAGACGCTCAAGCTCCTGCTCTTCAAGCCTGGCAGCCTGTCGACCGAGTTCTCCCGCAACCGGCGCGCACGCTACATGACGCCGGTGCGGCTCTACCTCTTCACCAGCGTGATCTTCTTCCTCACGATGTCGCTGGTGATGTCGCGGGTTTCCGATCTGCGCGATGGAGACCCGGATCAGGATCCTTCCTCAAGCTTTGCCGAGATCCCGGGGGAGGTGATGGACTCCCTGCAGGTCGCGATGGATTCCCTGCAGGCCATGGTGCCGGGATTGCAGCTGCAGATTGACGGCGAGGACGTTCCGGTGTCGGCGGAGATCAGCGAGTCCGGGATTGCAGCGCTCAGGGCGAACCTGGCGCCTTCGCAGCACGGCAAGCTGGACGATCTGCTCAATCGTGAGTCGGAGCGGGCTCAAGTCGGGCTCGCCATCCTGGCCGCGGCCTTCGATTCCGAAGCTCAGGCTTCGTCGGTGGGGGGACGGCAAGCGGATCCAGGGCCGGAGGTGGAGCCACCGCCGGGTGCCGACAGTACGGCGCAGACCGCCGGGACGGCCGCCGGCGACCCGCCACGTGGGGCAGCAGTCGTACTGCCGGGTTTCCGCGGCTTCCTGGCGAGGATGATTCTGAACACCGCAATCGACCTGTTGCACGACTCCGACGCGTTCATTGAACGCACCATCGGCAACCTATCGATCGCCATGTTCTTCCTGCTGCCGGTCTACGCCTTGATCCTCGCGGTGTTCTACTGGCGCCAGAAGCGGTACTACATCGAGCATCTCGTCTTCGGCATGCACGTCCACTCGTTCCTGTTCATCATCGTCACCCTGATGCTGATCGCGTCGCTCACACCCATGGGCGCGGCCGGGCAGGCGTGGACCCAGGGAATCCTCGGATTGACGGTCTTCGCCTACCCGATCATCGCGCTGCGCCGCTTCTACGCGAACGGCTGGTTCTTCACCCTCGTCAAGGCGTTCTTGCTGGGTACCCTGTACTTCACGATCTCGGTTCCCCTGACCATGGTCGTCCTTTTCCTGACCGCCTGACCGATGGTTGACCGCCCTGCTCAGCCTTCGGGCGCCGTCGTCTGCCCCAACTGCGGCGACGAGCGTGCGGGCGCCTACTGCGCCAGCTGCGGACAAAGCGACCGGAACTACATGCGGTCGCTGCGGCCGATGCTGGGCGACTTCTTTGCGGACACCTTTGAAGTCGACTCGAGGATCTTCCGCACGCTGAAGCTGCTGTTCTTCAAGCCGGGGCAGTTGTCGATCGAGTTTGCGGGCAACCGCCGCGCGCGCTACCTGTCGCCGATCAGGCTGTTTCTCTTCATGTGCTTTGTACACCTCGGCCTGCTGGCGTTGTTCATCTCGACCGGCTGGTTGGACCGCGCGGCTTCCACACCGACGGATTGGTTCGGGTACGAGGAGCCCACCCCGGAGCAGATCGAAGCCGTCCGCTCGCAGTTGGGACCGGAACAACGCGCCCAGCTGGATGACATCATGGGGCGCGGACCCGACGACATGAACCGGCGCACCATGGCCAACTATATTGCGCTGGATTCGTCCGTGACCGGAGGGTCCTCTCCCGCGGTCTATCGCGTGCTGATCGGCTACTATTACGATCCGGTCGCTGTAATCGAAAGAACAGCACGGCATACGACACTGGTGGTGATTCTTTCTCTTCCGCTGTATGCCCTGATCCTTTCGATCGTGTACTTCAGCGAGCGGAGGTTCTTCGTAGAGCACCTGGTACTGGTGATTCACCTGCAGTCCTTCTCGCTCGTCGCCCTGCTGGCCCACTACCTGATCATGCCGCGCAGCCTGCCGACGACAGTGATGTCGGTGGGCATCGCGGCCGGTCACGTCTGGTACTACCTGATGGCGTTGCGGCGCTATTTCGGCGAGAGTTGGGGCAGGACCGTGGGCAGGTGGCTTGTGTTTGCCTTCTTCTCGTTTTTCGTGACGCTGGCGGGGGCCATTGCAGCGTATTTGTTGGGCGGACCATGAGACCTGGAGCGTTGCTCTTTTTCCTGATCGTTGCGGCCTGTGCCGGTCCGTCCGGTGGGCCGCAAGGCGACTTCGAGGTCGCGGAGGCCTCGATCACCGACCTGCAGGCCGCGCTTCAGGAGGGCCGCACCACGTCGGTGGTGCTCGTCGAACAGTACCTGGCCCGCATCGCCGCGTACGACCGCGCTGGTCCGGCGCTCAACACCATCATCCGGCTGAACCCGCTCGCGCGGGAGCAGGCCGCGGCGCTGGACGCGGAGCGCGCGGCGGAAACGGTGCGGGGCCCCATGCACGGCGTCCCGGTCCTCATGAAGGACAACTATGACATGGACTGGATGCCGACGACGGGCTCGAGTCTGGCGCTCGCGGGCCTCCGTCCGGTCGACAACGCGTTTCAGGTGAAACGTCTGCTGGAGGCGGGCGCGGTGATCCTCGGCAAGACGAACCTTCACGAGCTCGCGGCCGGGATCACCACGATCAGTTCGCTGGGCGGGCAGACGCGCAACCCGTACGATCCGGCGCGCAACCCTGGGGGCAGTTCCGGCGGCACGGGCGCAGCGGTGGCGGCCAGCTTCGGCGCCGTGGCGTGGGGCAGCGACACCTGCGGTTCGATCCGGATCCCGGCTTCCGTGCACAACCTCTTCGGGCTGCGGCCGACCAAGGGCCTGTCGAGCATCGACGGGATGCTGCCGCTGTCGCACTCGCAGGACACGGGCGGGCCGCTCGCGCGCACGGTGACCGATCTGGCCATTGCGCTGGACGCGACGGTGGGACGTGATCCGGCCGATCCGGCCACAGCCATTCTGGAGGGCCGGGAGACGCCGAACTTCCAGGCCGCGCTCGACCAGGCTGCCCTCGACGGCGCGCGGATCGGTGTGCTGGAGGCATGGGTGCCGGAGCAGGGAAGCGCGGGCAGCGTGACGCGTGTGATTCGTGACGCCCTCGCCGAGATGGAGGCCCTCGGCGCAACGGTCCTGGACGTCGAAATCCCCGAAATGGACGACCTGCTCGCCAACACGGGCCTGATCGACTTCGAGTTCAAGTTCGACCTGATGGACTACCTGGCCGGTGTCCCCGACGCACCCGTCTCGTCGCTGGAAGAGATCCTCGCAGCCGGCCTCCATCACGAAGCCCTGGACGGCAACTTCCGCCGCCGCAACGAACGCACCGCCCGCGACTCTCCCGAGCTCGACGAGACCCTGGAACGGCGGCGCGCGCTCACGGCGGCGGTCGTCGACCTCCTCACCCGGCACGATCTCGACGCGCTGGCCTACCCGACCATGCGGCAGGAGACCGCGCTCATCGGCGCGGCACCCACCGGCGCGACCTGCTTCCTCAGCGCGCATACAGGACTGCCCGCGCTCACCATCCCGGCCGGCTTCACCGCGCGCGGCCTCCCGGTCGGTCTGGAACTGCTGGGCCGCTCGCTCGACGACGCCCGCCTGGTCGCGTTCGCGTTCGCCTACGAGGCCGCGCATCCCAAGCGGCGCGCACCGCTCCGCACCCCACCCCTGGTCAACGGCACCGTCCCGTCCCCGGTCCAGCTCGCCACCGATCCACCCAGCGGCGACGGCCTCGACGCCATCATGGCCGTCGACCTCCCCACCGGCACGCTGTCCTACCGTATCACCATCTCCGCCACCGACCCCGCCGACGTCTACGGCACCGTGCTGCGCCGACGCGCCCCCGAGGCCGAGGACGAGAACGGTGGCGGCGCCACGGTCGTGCTGCGGCTCGGCGGCCCCGAAGAGCCGGAGCCGACCGGCGCGGTGCAACTGCCCACCCGCCTCCTGCACGACCTCATGAACGGCGAACTCGAGCTCCTCGTCCACACCAGCCGCGGCTTCGACCACCGCAGCCTCACCCCCCGGGTCCGGCCCTGACTGCTACGCCTCCGGACCTTCCACCACCTACGCCTCCGGACCTTCCCCAAGAAAGCCGCTGAGGGCGCTCGGAAGAGGTTTCGGGCTCGAAAAACCCCCACCGGTCTCGATGTCGACGGCTATCGAGCCGATCAGGTTCCGGATGGCCTTCTCCCCGCGGCGCAGCGCATAGCGATACACCCCGCGCCAACCCAGCATCGCCAGTCCCCCGACCGCTGCCGCACCGGCAAGGAAGCCCGCCACCGCCGTACCGGCTGCGAAGCCCCCGATGCCGAGGGCGGTCCCGACGGCCCCGCCCGCGAAGCCGCCGACGACGCCGCTCAACGACGCGACCACCCCCGAAAAGCCGCCCCCGACCCACATGCTGAGCTTTTGGCTGCGGACCAGGCTGGCCTGAACGGTCAGCTCGGTCGCGGGTGGATCGGTGTCCAGGCGCCGGAGGCTGAAGAGCAGTTGCTTCAGGTCCGCCCAGGCCATCTCGTACGCGAACGACTGATCCGTCGTTGTTGCCGTATACGAGAAGGCGGGCACGTTGAAAGCCAACACGCCGCCGTCGAGGGGGTCGGCTCCGTAGTGATCGGTGAGACTCAGGCGAAACGGACGTCCGGGGAGGATCCGTTGCATGGCGGCGTAGACTTCCTCGGCCGGAGCGTGGATCACCCGGGATACCTCCAGCGTCAGCGGCGGCTGGCCCAGGAAACGCGCCGCCATCGCCGATGGCTGGGCCTGGGTTCCCTCGGCCAGGCCCCTGTTGCGGGATTCCACCAGCGCGTGATCGACGAACTCGGGCGAAATTCCTGCTTCCTCGGCGGCGGCCCGCACGTCCGCCAGGCGGTACCCTTCGACCTCGCCCATGTCGGCTGGCTGCCCCCGCGGAGCCAGCTGTCTCGAACGCTCTTCGAGTCGACGAGCGGCCTCGGCCTGCAATTCGGCAGCACGGCGCCAAAGTGCGCGGGCCTCCTTTTCGGAGATACGGGTTTCGTCCTGGCTCATGGGATCCAAGTTGCCCCGACGACTCGTCGCGCGCCACGTTTGCACCCCGAGCCCCACGGGTGACCCACAGCCCCAGCCGGAGAAGCCACAAATGCAGCGCTCCACAACGACCACCCAGGTTCTGTCCCTCACCTGCGCCGCCGCATTGCATTTCGCCGCAGTGCACGTCGCCCCCGTGCCCGCGGTCGCCCAGACCCCCGACCGGGTCGCCGCCGGCCTGACCTGGCGTTACATCGGCCCCGCCATCGCGGGCGGCCGCATCAGCGATGTCGAGATCGTGCCGGGCACGCAGTCGCACATCCTTGTCGGGGCCGCGTCGGGCGGGGTCTGGGAGAGCGTCAACCACGGGACCACGTGGACCCCGATCTTCGACGACCAGCCCAACCTGTCCGTTGGAGACATTGCACTGGCTCCGTCCGATCCGCTGGAAGTGTGGGTCGGCACGGGCGAGGCCAACAACCGCAACAGTTCGCCGTGGGGGCAGGGCGTCTACCACTCGTCGGACGGCGGCAAGACGTGGCGTCTCACAGGGCTCGAGGACACGCGGCACGTCGGCCGCATCGTGGTGCACCCCACGGATCCGGACCGAGTCTGGGTGGCCGCGGTGGGCCATCTCTTCGGCCCGAACGAGGAACGCGGCGTCTTCCGCACGACCGACCGGGGCGCCACATGGGAGAAGCTTCTTTACATAAACGAACACACCGGCGCGACCGATCTCGCCATGGATCCGTCCGATCCCGCCATTCTCTACGCGGCCATGTACCAGCGCCAGCGGCGGGCGCACGGGTTCATCGGGGGCGGGCCCGGCAGCGGCATCTACAAGAGCACCGACGGTGGCGATACCTGGCGCGAGCTGACCGAGGGTTTGCCGGAGGGCGACATGGGCCGTATCGGCCTTGCGGTGTCTCGCCGCAATCCGCAGCTGGTCATGGCCGTGGTCGAAGCTGAAGAAGGCGGAATCTTCAAGTCGACCGATCGTGGTGAATCGTGGACGCGGGTCAACGAGCTCAACCAGCGCCCCATGTACTACAGCCAGCTCAGGATCGATCCCAACGACGACGATACCGTGTACCTGGTGGCCGGCTCGCTGCACCGCACGACGGACGGCGGCGAGACCTTCAACACGGTAGCGCAGGAGGTCGTGTACAACACCGGCGTGCACGTGGACCACCACGACCTGTGGATCGACCCGGAGAACTCGGCGCACATGATCCTCGGCAACGACGGCGGCCTGTATTCGACCTGGGACAAGGGCGACAACTGGACCTTCATCGGCAACATCCCGATCCAGCAGTTCTATGACATCGACCTCGACATGGCCGATCCGTATTTCGTCTACGGTGGCCTGCAGGACAATAACTCGTACCGGGGACCGAGCCGCACGACGCGGTACCACGGGATCCTCAACCGCGACTGGCAGGTGATCGGCTACGGCGACGGGATGTACGCCGAGACCGACCCGTCCGACCTGGGGACGGTCTACGTCACCTCGCAGAACGCGGGGATCGTGCGCGTGGACCTGGCGACGGGCGACCGCAAGGCCCTGAGGCCCTTCCCGCGCGACACCACGGAGGTGTACAGCTTCGACTGGAAGTCGCCGATTCTGGTGTCTCCGCACAACTCGAGCCGAGTCTACCTGGGCGGTAACCGGCTGTTCATTTCGGAGGATCGTGGCGAGAGCTGGCACGCTACGGAGGTGCTGACGCGGGGACTCCACCCCGACAGCCTGCCGATCATGGGGATGATGCCCGACTCCACGACGCTGTCTAAGCACGACGGGGTCTCGGGGTACGGGGAGATCACGGCGGTTTCGGAGTCACCTGTGACGGCGGGGGTGATCTGGGTGGGCGCGGACGACGGGACGGTCCAGGTGATTCGGTCCGGGGGCGACGGCTGGACCGATGTCACCGAGAACCTGATGGCCGCGGCGGGTGCGCCGCCGTTCCCGTATTACGTGAGCTGGGTGGAGGCGTCGCATTTCGAGACGGAGCGCGCGTACGTCAGCCTCGACGGACACTGGGACGACGACTACGCGCCGTACATCTTCGTGACCGAGGACCTGGGGGCGACGTGGCGGTCGGTCGCGCGGACGTTGGGGAGCGCCACCGTCAACGTGATCCGCGAATACCACGCCAACCCGAACGTGCTGATCGTGGGCGCGGAGGACGGCGCCTTCGCGTCGATCGACCGCGGCGCGACGTGGGGCCACCTCGGTTCGGGGCTGCCGGCCGTGCCCGTCGACGACATCGAGATCCACCCGCGCGACAACGACGTGGTTGCCGGGACCCATGGGCGCGGCATTTACGTCCTGGACGACATCGGGCTGATCACGCCGTTCGTGTACATCGACGGCGACGAGGTGGCTGGCGCCATCACAGCGCTCGACGAGCCGATCTTCACGCCGCCGAGGCCTGCAACGATGTTCCTGTACCGCAACGACGTGCCGTCGCAGGGGCAGGGGATGTATCGCGCCGCCAATCCGGCGTACGGCGCAAACTTCGACTACTGGCTGCCGGACGCGGTGGAAGAAGGCGCGCGGTTCGAGATCCGTGACGCTTCCGGCGCCGTCGTGCGGACTCTGACCGGGCCCGGAACGGCGGGCACGAACCGCGTGACCTGGGACCTGCGACACGAGCCCATCCCGCACGACACGACACGCTACGAGGTCCCCAACCTGGACTCCGGCCCCGACGGCCCGTTCGTGCTGCCGGGCGAGTTTACCGTGGTCCTCACGGTCGGCGACGAGCGCCGCCAGCAGGATCTCACCGTGCGGCCCGACGAGCGGCTGCGCGTCACGGAAGCCGAACGCCTCGCGCGGTACGAATTCACGCTGGAACTGCACGAGCTGAAGCGGTTCGCCTACGACGAGGGTGTCGCCGCCTACGACCTGGAGCGCGAGGCCGAGGCCGCGATCGAGGCCCTGGAAGCAGCCGACGACATCGACGAGGACGACCTGGACCGCGCGCAGGAGCTGGCCGCCCAAATCGAGGAGGTCGCCGCCGAGTGGCGCCGCCTCAACGCCGACATCCGCAACTGGTGGACCGGCCTGCTCGGCAAGTTCGACGGCGGGCCGTCGACGACCGGATCGCTCACCGGGCCCTCGGACGATCAGAGCCGCCGCATGGCGAGGATCTGGGAGGAGGCCCGCGCGGCGGAAGAGCAGCTGGATGAGGTCGTCAGCGATGTCGTGCCGGATCTGAACGAGGTGTTGGAAGGCGCGGGAGTGGACGGAATCGGTGGTTCGTGACGCAATTGTTACACGATCGGAGGCTTTTGGTACGCTGAGTGGGGCGAACGTTCGGCATGGACATGACAACGAATGCCCCGGAAACCGGATCGGGCGCGCGATCCCCCCGGCCATCGAATGTCATCCCGCTCCTGACCACTCCGCGCCAGTCGGCCCCCTGCACACCGGCGGAGATGGCCCGCGTGCTGCGACGGCTGCACCGGGCCGGAATCACGCGCGGCTTCGTCCTGGTGGCTCCGAGCGAACTGGCCCGGCAGCCCCTGATCGAACTGCCCGATGGCGGAAACCCTGCCCACCAGGCGCGATGGTGGTCAGCGCTGTGTGACCTGATCACGACGCAGACCGGACTGAGCGTGGCGCTCGTGGACGCGGCCGATGGCGGCCCGGACGCGCAACGCGTGCTGGACGGCGCTCGCGATCGGAAGAAGATGGCGGTCCTGGAGGACGTCACCCGTGCAGAGCGGTCCGCGCTGCTCGAAATCTCCCGGGGCGTCTGCACCGGAGACCGAGAGCTGCTGACCGAAGCCGGTGTCCTGGACGCGCCGACCTGCGAGCCCTGGCAAGTCCAGATGGCGATCCGCAGCCAAGCGGCGAGCGATCTGTTTGCGAGCATGGCCTGGTCGGGAGTGCTCGCCGCCAGCGCCTAGCCTGTGCCTACAGGATCGGCGGTGTGCGGCTGTTAGTATAGTTTATGGCCTAAACTAAACTAAGAGCGCGACAGCCAGGGGAGGGTTGGTCCGCACGCCGCAACTTGGCGTGGCACCGAGGGCCGGTTGGGCCTACTGGCGAATCAGCTCCCACACCTCCACGTACTCGATGTCGAGTTCATCGGTGCGCTTCCCGAGGATGTAATCCGCGCCGATCTCGTAGATCGTCACGCCCGGCGGCGTCTCGACGAATCCCAGGGCCCGCCCTTCCGGATCGAAGACGGTCCAGACCGGATTCTCGCTGTCGTCGCCGGGTAGCCTGAACTCACGGACCCAGAGGTGACCGAGCGCGTCGACCTGCAGTCCGGAGTAGGCGGGGAAGGTCTCGACCATCGGGACGTTGGCGGCGACTTCCAGCCTGCGATTGCGATCCTCGTCCGAGAGATCCGCAAGATACGCGCGCACGGCCGCATCCAGTTGGGCCTCTGTCGGACTGCCGATCACATGCTCGCGGCGCACGATACGCGCGAGGGAGCCATCGCTGGCGAACGCTCTGATCTCGTAGGTCTCGTTGCGCCCAAAGGCGACCAGATCGCCCCACACCGCCGTGAACGTGGTCTTGCCGAACGGGTGTCTCAGAGGCGTGATGTAGATCATCCTCTCCTCCGGGACCTCGACGCTTTCGGAGTAGACCTCCGGTCCCGGGTACTCGCCGAGAGACACCGCGGGGCTGCCGTCGGCGTTGGCGAGACCGTAGGCATGGTCCCACCGCCAGAATCCCTCGGTGAAGGCTGCACCAGGGTCCCGGGTCAGGATCATTCCGTCCGGAAGCAGGCCCGTCATCCGGTGTTCTCTCAGGTTGGTGCTTATGAACCTTGAGACGCCACCCTGGTTCACCCATCAGCGTGGTGGTTCTCCCATGGTTGCCTTCCAGGTCGAATATGGAAACCCGGCCCTGCTCCGAATCGGCGGCGATCAGGGAGTCCGCGGTCCACGATTCCACGAGCCCCAGCGACCGGAACTCCCCGGGGCCCTCGCCCTGGCCCGCCCAGGCGGCCAGGTAGTTGCCGGCGTGGTCAAACACCAGCACCTGATTCGAACCTCCGTTCGCGACGACGATCCGGCCGTCGGCCAGTCTGGACGCGTCGCCGACTTCGTACAGCTGGTAGTCCTCGTCCGTCGTCGGGGCGCCGACGGAAACGCGCGGCTCCGGTCCGACCCGCCACTCGAGGCGCGAACCCGTCGCTGGGCTGGCGCTCGCCACGATCGTGACCCCGGCGCTGTCTCTGACTCCGTAGGCGAGCTGCTCCGGCCAGTTTGCGGGGTCCGGGCCTTCCTCACAGCCTGCGATGGCGCCGACGACCAGAACCCCTGCGAGTGTCGGTAAAACCGGCCGACCGGTCACCTCACCTTCCTCGCGCGATACACTCGATCTCCACTCTGGCTCCGAGCGCCAGGCCGCTTCCGGCCATTGCCGAGCGCGCCGGCGGTTCGATCCCCTCGAAATAGGTGACGTACGCCTCGTTCATCTCCGCGTAGTCGGCCATGTCGGCGAGGAACACCGTGCACTTCACGAGGTCTGCGAACCCGAGCCCGGCCGCTTCAAGGATGCGGCCGATGTTGTCCATGGTTGCACGCGTCTCGGCGCCGACGCCGCCCTCCACGACGCGCAGTTCGCCGCTGGGCGGGGTGCCGATCGCGCCGGAGAGGAAGACGAGGTCACCGACGCGCACCGCCGGCGTGAAGACGGGGAGCCGGGCGACGCCCTCGGGGACGATGTGTTCGATGGGTGTGGGTTCGGGCATTGCGCTGTCTTCCTGCCGGGCGTCTTCGCCGGGCGGGGGAGTGGGCCCGCAGGCCAGGATCGTGGCCAGCGCGGCCAGGGCGGGCATCATGCAGGCGCGGCCGGGTGGGGTCGCAGCCGGTCCTTCGCCGAGGTCGGGGCCGCGCGCCGGCCGGCGCTCTCTACCGCTCATACCGAACCACTCCTCCCACGATGGTCACGTCGACGCGCGCGTCCGCCAATTCGCCGTCCGGCACGGTCAGGATGTTGCGGTCGATGACGGCCACGTCGCCCAGCTTGCCGACTTCGAGCGAGCCCTTGTACTGCTCTTCGAAGGCTGCGTACGCATTGTTGATAGTGTAGCTGCGGAGCGCCTCGGTGCGGGTCATGTTCTGTTCCGGGTAATAGATCGACCCGTCGGCGGTCTGGCGCGTGACCGACGCGCGGAAGCTGGCGAGTGGGTCGATGTCCTCGACGGGGACGTCGGTGCCGTTGTTGATCGGTACGCCCGCGTCGAGGAAAGAGCGCCACAGATAGGTCCGCTCCTCCGCGCGGATGTCGCCAAGGCGGATCGGCACCCATGGAAAGTCGGAGGTGGCGTGGACGCCCTGCATGGAGGCGAGAATGCCGAGCTCGGCGAAGCGGACGATGTCGTCGGGGTGGACGTGCTGCGCGTGCTCGATTCGCCAGCGGAGGTCGTCGCGGGCGCCAGCCGAGTCGAACACGGCCTCGTAGATGTTCAGCACCTCGCGGTTCGCGCGGTCGCCGATCGCGTGGGTGTTGACCTGGAAGCCGTGCTTGAAGGCGACGTGGGCGGTGCCGGTGATGTCCTCCACGGTTTCGAGGACCAGGCCTGCGGAAGTGGGCATGTCCTCATATGGATCCAGGAGCCACGCGCCGTGCGAACCCAGCGCGCCGTCGATCTGCCGCTTGATGGAGCGCACGGTGAGGTAGTCGTCGCCCTCGGACGGCATGTAGTAGTCCGCCAGGCGCGCGTCCATCTCCTCGTTGGATTGGCGGCGGACCATGATGTAGAGGCGGACGGGGAGCGCGCCTTCGGCCTCCATTTCCTTGAGGCCATCGATGGTGCCGAATCCCGCACCGGCGTCCTGGAACGAGGTCACGCCCTTGGAGAGCGCTTCCTCGGCGGCGAGCATCACCTCGCGCCGGAACTGGGCCTCGATCTCTTCCGCCGTGCGGCCCAGCTGCGAATCGGCGAAGGCGCCGGAGACGGGGCGCTGGGCGGTTTCGCGCAGGAGGCCGGTCAGTTCGCCGTTCTCGTCGCGGACCAGCTCGCCGCCGGGGGGCGGATCGGAGTCCCGGTCGTAACCGGCCAGCGCGAGCGCGGCGGCGTTGGCGAAGCCGGCGTGTCCCGAGGCGTGGCCGAGAAGCACCGGGTTGTCGGGGCTGACCGCGGTGAGCGACGCGTGGGTCGGGTTGCCCTCCACGGCTGGATCCGGTGGCCGGTCCCACTTCTCCTGGTGCCAGCCACGGCCACGGATCCACTCGCCCGGCTCGGCTTCGGCAACCGCATCCGCCACCATCTGCACGATCTCGTCCCAGTTGGCGACGTTGTTGAGGTCGAGGATGGTCTTCGAGTTGCCGAGGCTCATGTAGTGGCCGTGTCCCTCGATGAAGCCGGGCATGGCGAAGCGGCCGTCGAGTTCGATCACCCGGGTCTGCGCGCCGATCAGCGTGTCGACGTCCTCGTCGCTGCCCACCGCGACGATCCAGCCGTCGTTGATTGCGACCGCTTCGGCCATGGTGTTGCCCGTGTCCACGGTGGCCACGACACCGCCCCGCAGCACCAGATCGACGCCTTCGCGCGTCTCGCAGGCGGCCAACGGAAGAGCGGCGAGAACGAGCGCTGCCTTACAGTACCTATCCACGCTGGGACTCATGCCACATGGCTAACACCTCGGCCTCGCGCTCGGGGCTAAGCCTGTCGAACACCTCGGCCTGCCGCTCGGCCGTCCGCGAGAAGTGGAACTCCAGCGTCGCCGCGGTGGTGTCGGCGAGCGATCTGAAGGTCAGCCCCTTCTCGACCTCGGGCGTGAGATCGAAGCGTGCGAAGCCCTCGGCGCCATCGCGTGCCGGACGCCACACAGGCATCTCGCCGTAGGGGCGGAGCCCGGCGTCGATCACGAAGTCGGTGTCCACCCAGGTGAAGGTGGTCTCGGCCGTGGTCACGGCGCGGATCCCGTATAGCAACTCGGCCATCGGGCGCGGCGTGCGCGGGCCGACCACGTTGTAGGTGCCGGACTCGCCCGCTTCGGCCATGCGCACCAGCCAGTCGCCGAAGTCGCGCACGTCGATGATCTGCACCGGATCGGTGCCGTCGCCGGGCGCCAGCACTTCGCCGCCCCGATGAATTCGCACGGGCCAGTAGGTGAAGCGGTCGGTCGGGTCGCCGGGGCCGATGATGAGTCCGGGCCGCATGACGATGGTGCGGTCCTCGCCGAAAACGTCCCGGACGATCTGCTCGGACACCGCCTTGCCGAGTCCATATGGCAGCCGCTCGGCGCCCGGTTCCACACCTGCCAGCTCGTGGGTCCACACCGGCGCGTCGCTCGTCATGGGGACACGGCTGGTGTCGGCGTACACGGACCGGGTGGACACGAAGATGTACCGCTCGCAGGTGTCTCTCAGCAGGTTGGCGCTCGCCTCGACCCAGTGCGGGGCGTTGGTGGCCGAGTTGTCCACGACCACGTCCCAGCTTCGGCCTTCCAGCGCGGTGAGGTCGTTTTCGCGGTCGCCGACGAGCTTCTCGACCTCGGGGAAGAGTTGCGCGTTCGTGCGGCCGCGGTTGAAGAGGGTGACCTCGTGGCCCCGCGAGAGTGCGTACTCGACCTGGTGGGGGCCGATGAAGCCTGTCCCGCCCAGGATCAGGATCTTCAGTGGGTTCGCGGCCCGGGACTCCCCGCCATCCTCGGAGCTCGTCGCCGGCCCGTCGCCCTCAACCGCGCACCCCGTTAGCGCGAGGGGTCCGACCCCCGCCGCAAGCGCACCTCCCGCCGCCGCCGTCGTCTTCAGAAAATCACGCCGATTCGTCTCCATCTTGCACTTCCTTCGTGTTGAGTGTCCCGTCCGGGTCAGGCTACAGATCCCGCCTGCGCATGTTCACGTGGGCCAGCCCCAGGAAGAGTACCACGTAGCCTGCCGCCGCCACCAGCAGGATCCACAGTTCCGGGTACACCAGCAGGTCCTGGCCGCGTTCGGCCCGGGCGGCGTTGGTGCGTGCCAGCACCTCGGGGTAGTACAGCGTCGAGTCCGTGATCGTCTGGAACAACTGCCCCGGCAGGTAGTCGAAAAAGCGCTCGAGCGCGCTCCAGCGACTCGAAAGCAACGCCGTAACGATCTGCTCACAGATGAAATAGAGGAAGAGCAGACCCAGCCCGGCGCCAGCGGCCCGAACCAGTGCCGAGATCATCAACCCCGCCGTGCCCCACAGCAGCAGCGCGACGACGAACCCGAGCATGTAGTTGAGGTCCATCGGCTCGATGAAGGCGCTGCCGCCTCCACCCGGGTCCAGGACGAACGGCAGGGTGCCGATCACGAGGGAAGTGACGAAGAAGAGTGCGGCCAGCCCGGCCAGCAGCAGGACCTTCGCCCAGTAGAACTGCTCCTTGCTCAGCCCGTCGATGACGTTCTGCCGGGCAGTCCGCCACCGGAACTCGGGCGCGAAGAGCAGGATCATCAGGGCCGCCAGAAAGACGGGCCCGAGGTTGATCGCCGGCTCGATGATGCCCCTCCACGCATCGGGGAACCCGGCCCGCTCGGAGCCGCCGCCCGGCGCGAAGTTCGCGATGGTGGTGAACGCGGCGAACACGCCGACGGTCACCCAGAACGCGGGGCGCTTGACGGCCTTCAGCGCCTCGACCCGGCCCAGGACGCCGAGCAGCCTCACGACGCGAACTCCGTCAGCGACGCCTGGCCCACATCGCCGTCCTCGCCGGTCAGGTCCATGAAGGCGTCCTCCAGGCTCCGGTGCCGCCGCGCCAGATGCGACACGTAGATCCCCTGGCCCGTGAGATACCGGTTGAGGGCCGCGAGGTCGTCCGACGCCAGCGCGACCACCAGCCCCTCGTCGGATGCGCGCACGGACGTCGCCTCCGGGAAGGCCTCCAGGGCCGCGCGCAACCTCTCGCCGTCTTCCGCACGCACAACCGCGGTCACCTCGCCGCCGACGATCTCGGCCACCGTCCCCGTGCCGACGACCCGACCCTTCCTCACAATCGAAACATGGGTGCACGTGCGCTCCACCTCCCACAGGAGATGGCTCGACAGGAAGATCGTCTTTCCGCGCTCCGCCAGCAGTCGGATGATGTCGCGCACCTCCTTCATCCCCTTCGGATCCAGCCCGTTGGCCGGCTCGTCGAGCACGATCAACTCGGGGTCGTTCAGCATCGTGGCCGCCAGCGCGAGCCGCTGCTTCATCCCCAGCGAATAGGTCCGAAAGCGGTGCTTGCCGCGCCCGCTCAGCCCCACGATGTCCAGACACTCCTCGATCCGCGCCTTGCCGATCCCCTTGATCGCCGCAGCGATCCGCAGATTGTCACGGCCGCTGAGGTAGGGGTAGAAGTTCGGCGTCTCCAGCGTGGCTCCGACCCTCGCGCGCGCGGCCAGGAGATCCCGCGGGGCGCCTGCGCCGAAGAGTCGAAAACTCCCCGCGGTGGGCTTGATGATGCCCATCAGCATCCCGATCGTCGTCGTCTTGCCGCTGCCGTTCGGGCCCAGGAAGCCGAAGACCTGGCCCTGCTCGACCGTGAGCGAGACGCGGTCGACGGCCAGGACCGCAGGGAAGCGCTTGGTGAGCCCGGCTGTCTCGATTACGGTCACGTCAGGCGGTCACCCGCATGTCACGGCGAAACCGTGACTCGCACGTAGGCGTTCGTCCAGCAGCACTGGTCGCCGCCGGTGCTGTCGTTCGCATCCCAGTTGTCGATGCGCGCGCGCAGCACGTACTCGCCGGGCTCGCTGAACACGACGGTCGCGGTTGCCTTGCCAGTGCCGCCCTCCACCACCACGCGCCTGGGTTCAACCGTGATGGCCCCGGCGGGACCCTGGTGCTTGAACCAGCTCAGCCCGACGTCGACGACCTGGTTGACCATGTCGTCGGGCGCGCGGACCGAGACCTCCTCCGTCCACAGCGTCAGCGTGAGCGGCTCGCCCACCGTCGCGGTGCGCAGCTCCCCCCACACGCCCTGGACGTGCTGGCCCGCCGGCCCATCGGCCGTGAAGCGCACGACCGGCGGCACCGATCCCATGGCCCGCGGTCCGTAGTCCAGTTGCAGCGCCGGGATCCCGACGCGCCCCGGGGTGGCGTTCGTCCATCCGTTCGCCGTGATCGTCCACACCACCGCCCGCTCCCCGTCCTCGTAGGAGGCCGGCACCGTGACGTGGAAGACGCCCCGGTCGCGGCGCGGACGCACCGGGAAGTGGGTGGGCTGGACGCCGTCGAACTCGGTCGGCTCGATGAAGTTGTCGGGACCGACCGGAATGTCGAGGACCTGCTCGCTGTTCAGGTTGAAGAACCCGAACGAGAGCGTGAAGGTGCCGTCGTCGTTCCGGTACCAGCCCTCGAAGAAGGGGGCCACCTCGTCCCCTTTGGGCAGGATCGGGGCCAGGGGCAGGCGCTGTCGCTGCGCATGCACGGGCCCGGCGACGGTCGCCAGTGCCGCGAGCAGGACCAGTGCCGCGAGCATGCTGCGCGCCACGATTGTGCCGCGCATCAGTTGCCGCTGCTGCCTTCGTCGTCGGTCGCGAGCCGGCTTTCCCGTTCCTCGACCAGCTTCCGGTAGCCGTCCTCGGTCAGGTGGGTGACGGCGATCCACGCGTGCGACATCTCGTCCATCGTCCGCGAGCCGCGCGCGTACCAGATCTCGGGGTCCGGCGTGAGCTCGTTCTCGGCGGTGTTGTCGTACCACCCGGTCAGCACGACAACCGTCCCCGCCGGGAGGAGCGGCGCCACATCGTCCTCGTAGATGTAGCTGTGGTGCCAGCGCGCGTCGAAGTCCGTGACCATGCTGATCAGCTCGACGTCGCCGTCGGGGTACACGGCCTGGATGGACATCGCGTGCAGGTGGACGTGGCCGTGCGGCTGGTAACTGTCGATGCGCACCGGGTGGTCCCACCGATGGAAGCCCTGGGTCATCGCGGTCCCGCCGGGCGCCAGCGCGATGTCGCCGCGAAGCGGGTAGAGGCGCAGGTCCTGCTGGAACTCCGGCTCGTAGCCTTCCTCGTGGAACCAGACGCCCAGCTCCACCTGGTCCCCCGGCACGTCGTAGCCCATCGGGTAGTAGTGGGCGTCCCACTCGACCATGTCGCTTGCCTTGAGGAGCCGCGCGGCATCGCCCGGCACGATCTCGCCGACCTTCCCCATGGCGTACTCGGACAGGCTCTGGATGCGCCGGTACTCGCCTTCCTCGTTGAGCCGCAGGAGGCGAGGGATCGCGTGATGGACGACCTGGCGGCCGGCCGGAAACGAAGGACGCGTCTCGAACGCCATCGCCCACTTGTCCTCGTCGAGCCCGGTCGGGACGCGCGGGCGCCACCAGGTGTCTCCGCCCTCGGCGGGCACGTCGAACGGCGTCGACCGGATCACGTGATCGGGCGGGCCCAGGATGTCCTCCAGCTGCCACTTCTGCTCGTTCGGCCACTCGATCGGCGGCGGCAGGTCGGCGGGATCCCCCTCGGGCGCTCCGGCGTCCACCCAGGCCACGACCGTCTCGATCTCCTCGTCGCTCAGCCGCCAGTCATCCTTGATCTCCTGGATTCCGACCCCGGTGTCGAGGTGGAACGGGGGCATGAGGCGTTTCGAGACGAGGTCCCGCGCACGCGATGCGTAGCGGCGCACCTCCTGGTACGTCATGAGCGACATGGGACCCACGGACGCCGGCCGGTGGCAGATCTCGCAGTTGGCCTGGAGGATGGGGGCGATGTCCCTGCTGAACGTCACGTCGTTCGTGTGGGCACCGCCGTTGACCGCGGATTGCTGGGCGGCGACGGGAAGGGCTGCCAGAGTCGCCACGATGGCCAGGGCCAGGACGGCCAGGGGAGTTGAGACGCGGTCGGTTCGGACATGCAGGCTGCGCATGGGCAGATCCTCCTTCAAGAGCGATCACGCGGAGCCGATCCTTCCTACAATGCGCAGTCGATGGGCGGCCAGGCAAGCCGGGGGCCGTTCGGCTTCCCGTCATGGCCCGAGCGCGGCGGAAACGTTACGGTGATCGAGGCGAAGAACCACTACACGCGAAAGAGACGAAGCATGAAGCGATTCCTGATCCTGGGCGGGACAGGATTCATCGGGCCGCACACGGTCCGGTACGCGGTGGAGCGCGGGCACGAGGTGACGATCTTCACGCGGGGCCGTGCCGACGCGGACCTGCCCGACGGCGTCGAGCGTCTCGTCGGGGACCGGAACGGTGACCACTCTGCGCTTGAGGGGCGGACCTGGGACGTCGTCTTCGACAACAACTGCCAGAACTATCGCTGGGCGCAGCTCAGCACCGAGCTCCTCAAGGACGCGGCCGAGCACTACATCTTCATCTCGTCGATCTCGGCCTACGCGATCCAGGGCATGGACCTCTCCAAGAGCGGCACCGTGCTCTGGGATCCCGCCGTCCCCGAGGACTACCCGCGCTTCGAGCCGCCGGAGGGGTGGCAGGACGGCGACGACGCCCACTACGGCCTGATGAAGCGGCTGAGCGAGGACATCGCGCACGCGGCCTTCCCCGGACGCACCACCGTAATCCGCCCCGGGCTGATCGTCGGCCCCACCGACCCCACCGACCGGTTCACCTACTGGCCGGTGCGGATTGAGCAGGGCGGCGAGGTGCTCGCGCCCGGCAACCCCGACCACTCGAACCAGATCATCGATCAGCGCGACCTGACCGAGTGGACGGTGCGGGTCGCCGAGCAGGGAATCATGGGCGACTTCAACGGCACGGGTCCCGCGAGCCGGCTCTCGATGGCGGAGACGCTGTACGGGATCCGCTCGGTCACGACCCGGCCGGTGAAGTTCACATGGGTGCCGTCGGACTTCCTCGAGGCAAACGACACAACTGCCTGGCGCGACCTCCCCGCGTGGGTCCCAGGCGACGAACTCCAATACGTCGATGTGAGCAGGGCGGTGGCCGCGGGGCTGACCTTCCGTCCGCTCGCGGTCACCACCAGGGACACCCTCGACTGGCACAGGACGCGCCCCGCCTCACGCTGGGAGCAGCGCCGATTCGGGATGAGCCGAGAGAAGGAGCGGACGGTGCTGGCGGCGTGGCACGCGTCCCAGGGATGAGCCCCGCGACGGGCCTCTACCGCCGCCACACCCCCACGCCGTCCTCGTACCGGATCTCGGTTCCGTACGGCCGTGACAGCTCGGCCAGGTGCTCGATAATCGCCCGGCCCAGCTCCTCGGGCGCGATCCGGGGCGTCCCCCGCCGCCCCCGCGGCGCCTTCCAACTCAGCTCGATCGGGTGGAACACGATCTCGACCACCTCGCCGCCCTCGAAGGTGGCCACCGGAACCACGCTCTCGTACCACTCGGCGCCCGTGGGGAAGCCCGTGGTGGGGTTGCCGTCCTCGTCCACGCGAAAACGCGTGTCGTAGATCTCCGACGCCAGCCGGTCCAGCGGGATCCCGTAGCGGTCGCGCTGGTCGGACGGCATCGGATCGATCGTCTCGTTCTGGAAGATGAAGTTGGCGAGCGAGTAGAAGATCGGCCGCCCGTTGTAGATCTCGACCGCGCGCAACTGGTGCGGCCCGTGAATGATGAACGTGTTCGCCCCCGCGTCGATTGCCTGCCGCGCGAACTCCTCCATCCACGGCGGTGGCACCTGCGACGCGTTGCCGGGTTCGTGCGAGTGGCTGTTGACGACCACGTAGTCGGCCTGGTCGGTAGCGTTGCGCACCTCGTGCAGGACCCGTTCGCGGTCCACCTCGTTCAGCGACACGATCGTGCGGTCCTCTTCGCCCGGGTACACGGTCCGCCCCAGCACGCGCACCGGCGCATCCGCGTCATCCGACACGTCTCCGCCCTGCCTGCGCGCCACATCCCGCAGCGCAGCCATCGTCTCCGTCGAACCCTCGTACCGAGTGCTCAGCCTCAGCGGGTTCAGCCCCGGCCGCCCCTGCACCGTGGGCCCGGCCTTCCCCGCGCGCGACATCGGCGTGAAGGTGGACGCCATGCCGATCAGCGCGATCCGCCCCTTCGGCGTCTCCAGGTACCCCGGTCGGCTGGCCCACCCCAGGTTCTCGCCGGCCCCGGAATGCACCAGCCCCCAATCGTCCAGCAGCCGGTTGGTCAGCCGCATCCCCTCGACGCCGTAGTCGGTGGTGTGGTTGTTGGCGTTGTTGAAGAGGTCGAACCCCATGTCGACCAGGTCCCGCAGCGTCTCGGGCGAGCCGACTTCGTAGTTGCCGCCGTTCTCCGCAGCCGGCCAGCCCGTGAACTCCTGCAGCCGGAACACCGACTGCTCCAGGTTCATGAACGCCGCGTCGGCCGCGCGAATGATGTTGGCAAGCTCGTGGAACCCCGGATCCCCCGGATGATCGAACGGCGCCGTCCGCCGGTTCATGATCACGTCTCCCACCGCTGCCAGCGTCCACCGGGTGTTGGAATCAATGGGCGAGCGCGACTGTGCGTGGACGTACTGCTGCGCCGGCGGGGCCAGCATGGTCGCGGCGACGAGGAAAAGGGTCGGGGCGGCGAAGCGGGACGGGCGGCGGCGCATGGGATCCTCCTTGGGGCGGCACGTGCTGCGAACCTTGCTAATCGCTAACGTCGATTCGCGATTTGCAAGGTTAACGGATGGGAACCCCGAGGTCGGAATCACCATTTCGGGCAACCAATCGCGGCCCGACCGCACTCATCCAACCGGGGCCGCTACTAGCGAAACCCAACCCTCAGGGGTCACATAATGGGACTGCGGCGTGCATCAATGAGGTGTGCGCGTTGCGGTGTGCATGGTGCGTTGTCGGCTGGCGATGACCGGACGGGATCGACAGATGAAGCCAAGGCAGGGGCTGGGTGCCTTCTGGCGGGAGTTGCGCCGGAGGCACGTCGTGCGCGCGGGCGGCGTGTACGTGGCGGCGGCGTTCGTGGTGCTGCAGCTCGGCGAGATCGTGCTTCCGGCCTTCAACGCGCCCGACTGGGTGCTGCAATCGCTGGTGGTGGCGGCCTTCCTGGGCTTGCCGGTGGTGGTCGCCTTCGCCTGGGTCTACGACCTGACGCCCGAAGGGTTGGCCAAGACGCGCCAGTCCCCGGGCGGCGTGAAGGTCACCATGGCGCCGCGCCTGGCGCTGCTGGCCGTGACCTCGATCTCGGTCGCGCTCGGGTTGGTGTGGTTTCAGCGGAGCGCGGTGACGGGGGACGCGAGTGCCGGAATCGACGCCGCGCCGGCCGCGGACGCGCAGTTCGCGAGCCTGGATCCCAATGCGCCCATTACGGCGGTCGCGGTCCTTCCCCTGGCGGACTTCGCGGAGGGGGACGACCTCTTCGCCCGCCAGCTCCACGAGGAGATCATCACCCAACTCAGTCTCATCACAAGCCTCAGGGTCGTATCGCGGACATCGGTGGAGCGGTATGCGGATTCCGACATGCTGCTGCCCCAGATTGCGGCGGAGCTGGGGGTGCAGGCCGTCGTGACGGGCTCCGTGGCCATGACGTCCGAAAGCGACAGCGTGCGGATCACGCTGCAGCTTCTGCACGCCGCGACCGATACGCACATGCTGTCGCGCACCTTCCAGCGCGAGATGAAGGACATTCTGCGGCTGCAGACCGAGGTGGCGGTCGAGATCGCCGGTACGGTGCAGGGGGAACTGGGCGATCAGATGATCGAAGAGGTCGACAGGGTCGCCGAGGTGGATCCGGAGGCCTACCGGGCGTTTCTGCGGGGCAAGAGCGAGTTGGAGCGGCGGACCCCCGAGGGCCTGCAGGCGGCTCTGGGCTACTTCGACCGGTCGGCGGCGCTCGATTCGGGCTTCTCGCTGCCGGTCGCGTGGCGGGCGGGCGTGCGCCTGATGCAGTTGCCGAACCGCGACTCGGTGCCGCCGGAAGTCCTGGCGCAGGTGTTGGAGGATGTGCGGCGGGCGGAGGCCATGGGGGGTGCCGAGGACGAGGTGGCGGCGGCGAGGGTGGTCCTGCTCGACCAGATGGGTGCGGGCTTCGCGGGGGTGAACACGGGTATTGACGCAGGTGTTGACGCGGCGGTGAGCGCAGGGGCGGAGGTGGTGGCGGAAACGGCTCAGGCCCTGGAGGCCGCAGGCGATTCGCTGCGGCGGCGCTACCTGCTGGAATCGACACGGTTCGGGCGCCGGCTCGGCCGGGGCTCTCCATTGGTCGGGGCCCACCGTCTGCTGCAGGAAGGCCGCTACGACAGCGCGGCCGTCGTGTTCACGGCAATCCTCGACGCTGATCCCAGCTTGGCGCCGGCCTGGTCTGGCCTGGAGGAAGCACACTTGCTCCTGGGCAACCACGCGGGTGCCGTCCAGGTCCGCGAGCAGCGGATTCTGGCTACCCAGGGTGAAACGCCCGACGCAGTGGCCTCCGTCGAGGCCTTGCACGACACCTTTGAGGAAGATGATCCGGCCAGCTACTGGCGCTGGCGGCACGAACACAATGAGGGTCTTGTTGCACGCGGCGAGCGCGTGTCGGACGTGGAGATGGCGGCCACAGCCCTCGGGCTGGGTGACCACGCCGCAGCCCTGGCCCACCTCGAGGCCGCAGTCCGGAATCGCGATCCGGCGCTGGTCTCCCTGACGAGCAGCGCCATGTGGGATCCCCTGCGCAGTGACCCGCGCTTCACGGAGATCGTGCGGAGTGCGCGTGAATTGTGGCGGCGGGGTGGACGGCCGCGGCCGGGTGGACGGGAGGGGTGAGGCGGAGAGGACTGGCGAGCGTGCTCGTCCTCGGGCTGGCCGGTTGTGAGGAAGGCGCCGCTCCGGCAAGTACGTCACGCGACAGCCTGGGCGTGCGGATCGTCGAGTCGGTCGCGCCCGCCTGGGAGGAGGGCGCCGAGTGGCGAATCGAGGATCGGCCCGTCGTGGACCTGGCCGAAACCGGCTCTGGGGACATGCACATGTTCCTTCGGGTCCGGGACGTGCTGCGGACGGGTGAGTACCTCGTCGTTGCCGACGGGGTGTCCAGGCAGGTTCGCGTCTACGATCCGGAAGGACGCTTTGTGCGGGTGTTCGGCGGACCAGGCGAGGGGCCGGGGGAGTTCGGCTTCCTCGCGGTGCTCGTTCTGATGGATGATGGCCGGCTCGTGGCCCAGGACTTCGCGCCGGGAGGCCGCGGCGCCGAGTTCGACTTGCACT
The DNA here is from genome assembly GCA_009844885.1 of Gemmatimonadota bacterium. Lineage (GTDB taxonomy): Bacteria > Gemmatimonadota > Gemmatimonadetes > Longimicrobiales > Gaopeijiaceae > Bin94. The sequence goes on along the minus strand of VYAQ01000279.1, from coordinate 24,528 downwards.
CTGGCCTGATCGGCACGTTCTCCCGGCCACAATTGGTGTATCCGCTCTCCCAGCCGGTACCTTCGCACCACATCTGGGGAACGGATGAGCGGGTGATCCTCGGGGACGACAGATCAATCCAGGGGCTGCGGCGTCCCGCCATAACCATTGTACGCTTGTCTCCGAACCGGGAGTCGAGCGACCCGATCGTCACCGTTCCGGGCGACGAAGTGTTGATCCTGCCGGACGCTGATGCGATTCCGATCATGGGCCGGAGGACCCACGCGGTGCCCACGGGCCGTGGAGGGTTGGTGATTGGTACGGCCGACGCCGTGGAATACTCTCGGGTCGATGCACGAACCGGCCGTGTGGAATTGATCGCACGAATCCTCGGCGTATCGCTGGAGGTCTCACGGGAGGAAGCCGAGCGTGAGAAGCAGGTAAGACTCGGGCCCCGTGCGAGCCCGCGGGTACGTGAAATCTTCGCCGGCATTTCAGCGCCCGATGAGAAGCCGGCCTATCAGCAAATGCTCGTGGATGCCGAGGGCAATGTCTGGGCGGGCGAGTTTCTGGGTTTCGTTCGCCGCGACGAGCCCCAGGACTGGTATGTGTGGGACTCCTCCGGGATTTGGCTGGGAGTCGTCGAGACGCCGGCACGGTTCGAGTTGATGCGGGTGGGCGCGGGCGAGGTGTTCGGCGTGCGGCGGGACCTGAACGACGTGGAGCATCCGCAGGTCTTGCGATTGGCCAAGCCCGGGGCCAGCTAGCACGACCGGCTTCCAGGGCAGCTTCCAAGGCGTTCACGGGGAAAGCCCCGGTCAGCACGAGCGTGTCCCGTACCGCCTTTGGCGAGCCGTCCTGCTCCTGGTTTGGTTTATTCCCTAAGTTGTACTAACAGTCGGACAGCGTGCGGTGACGCTGTTCCGTCCATCAGGGTCAAAGCCCGCCGCCGGAACTGTCTGCGATCTGCACCCTTGCGCTTCCGCTCGGCTTCGGGGCAAACATCTCATCGTGAGTCGGCGCCCGTCCCAGGCGGGGCTCGTAGAAGCGCGCGACGAGTTCCTTCATAACCGGCCCGACGGCGGTGTCGCCGCACAACACGACGGCGCAGCCACCGAAGCCGGCGCCGGTCAGCCGCGCCCCCGCGGCCCCTGCCTTGAGCGCGACCTCGACGATCGCGTTCAGTTCGGGCGTGCTCACCTCGTAGTCGCCTCGGAGGCTCTTGTGGGACTCCACCATCAGATCGCCGAATGCGCGCATGTCACCATCGCGCATGGCCACCTCGGCCAGCGCCACCCGGCGGCCCTCCGTCACGACGTGGCGGAAGCGGCGAAAGAGCACGGGGGCGAGGACGCTGCGGGCCCGGCGTAGCAGCACCTCCATGTCGGCGTCGGCGACCAGGTCGTCGTACCCGAGCGCCACAGCACCCGGGCGGTCATCTGTAGTCGTCGCCGGCCGGTCGTTGGCGAAGGCGCCTCGCACCAGCTCCAGTGCCTCCCGACACTGCCGCGCCCGCTCGTTGTACGCGTCGCGCGCGGTCCCCGACTTCTCGGCGCGCACCAGCGATGACACCACGACCCACCGCCATCCCTCCGGCACGGCCACCGGCGTCACCCGCAGCGGCTCGAACTCGATGCGGAGCGCGTGGCCCGCGACGCCATGAAGGCACGCCGCCTGGTCCATTCCGCCGCCTTCGAGCCCGACGAACCGCTCGGCGCGCGCCATGAGCGCGGCGAGTTCGAGCCGGGAGATGGTCGGGGCCGGCCCGGCATCCCGCGCCACCTCCACCCCATTCGCCTTCAGCAGCGCCAGCGCCGACGCCACCACCAGCGCCGAAGAGGACGACAACCCCGAAGCGATCGGCACGTTGCCCGTCACGATGCCCTCGATACCGCGCTCCAACCGCACGCCATGCTCCAGCAGCCCCTTGGCCGCCGCCCGCACGTAGTTCGACCAGTGCCCCTGGCCGGCCGCCTCGATGGGACGTTTCAGCTGAAACGTGAACGGGTCGAAACGCGCCAGCGCACTGTCCAGCCGCACGACCGGGCCGTCCGCCACGGCGAACTCGATGCGCACGTCCCGGTCGATGGCCATGGGGAACACCGGCAGGCCGTTGTAGTCGGTGTGCTCGCCGATCAGGTTGACGCGGCCAGGCGCGATGGCCAGCCAGCTCAATCCGAAAAGCCGAGTCTGGGCAATAGCCGGAAGAGCCACACCCCCGCCCCCGCCGAGACCGCCAGCGCCAACACCCCCGCGAGCGCCTGCCCGTACAGCAGGTAACCGGTCGCGAACAGTGCCGCGTAGACGAGCACGCACCCCAGGAACCAGGCCAGGAACGCGGCGGTGATCGTTTCGGCGTCACGCGGGCCGGTGCCGACGTCGACGACTCGCCGCCACCCCTTGCCGAGCGGCTGGATCCGGTCATAGAAGCGCTGCAGGGTTTCCCGGGGCGCGGGTGGCGTCACGAAGGTCACCGCAAGCCACCCTACGGTCGTTATCGCCACGCCGATGACCAGCTGCTGCCAGCCGGTGAGTGGCGCGAAGCCGAGCGCCCCGTGCACCCACGCGAAATAGATGGCGACGAGGAACGAAATCGTCATTCCGGAGAGTTCGCTCCACACGTTCACCCGGTACCAGAACCAGCGCAGCAGGAAGATGAGCCCGGTCCCGGCCCCGATCTGCAGGAGGATCTGAAATCCCTGGCCCGCGGTGTCCAGTTGCAGCGCGATGAAGGCGCCGAGCACCATCAGCCCCACCGTCGACAGGCGACCCACCGCCACCAGCCGCCGCTGGCTCGCCTCCGGGTTCACGAACCGCCGGTAGAAGTCGCTCACCACATACGACGAACCCCAGTTAAGCTGCGTGCTGATCGTCGACATGTACGCCGCCGCCAGCGACGCGACCACCAGACCCAGCAGGCCCGCCGGCAGGAAGACGAGCATCGCGGGGTAGGCGAGGTCGTTGCCGACCAGCGAGGGATCGAGGTCCGGGAATCGGGCCTGGATGTCGGCCAGCTCGGGGTAGATCACCATCGAGCAGAGCGCCACGATGATCCACGGCCAGGGCCGCAGCCCGTAGTGCGCGACGTTGAACCACAGCGTCGCCTTCATCGATTCCTTCTCGTTCCTGGCGGCCAGCATCCGCTGGGCGACGTAGCCGCCGCCGCCCGGTTCGGATCCCGGGTACCACGCGCTCCACCACTGCACCGCGATCGGGATGATGAAGATGCCCGCCGCGACGCTCCAGTTCGAGAAGTCGGGGAAGAACCTCATCGCCGAACGCAGTTCGGGGTTGCCGACGAGTCCCGCGAGGCCGCCGACCTCGGGTTGCGCCAACGCGAAGTATGCCGCGGCGACCGATCCGACCATTGCCACGACGAACAGCACGAGATCCGTGACCACCACCCCCCAGAGCCCCGACGTGGCCGAATAGAGCATGGTCACGGACCCCGCGATCAGCACGGTCGTGAGCGGGTCCAGACCGAGAAGCACGCCCCCGATCTTGGTCGCGGCGAGCGTGACCGTCGCGATGATCATCACGTTGTAGAAGATGCCCAGGTAGAGGGCGCGGAACCCGCGCAGGAAAGCGGCGGGGCGCCCCGAATAGCGCAGCTCGTAGAACTCGATGTCGGTGAGCGCGCCCGATCTGCGCCACAGCTTCGCGTAGAAGAAGACGGTGCACATCCCGGTGATGAGGAAGGCCCACCACGACCAGTTCTGCGCGACGCCCCCGGTGCGCACGAAGTCGGCGACCAGGTTGGGCGTGTCGGTCGAAAAGGTCGTCGCGACCATGGACGTCCCCAGCAGCCACCACGGCAGCTTGCGCCCCGACAGGAAGAACTCGTCGGCGCCCGTGCCCGCGCGCCTCGCGAAGTAGAGGCCGATCGCGAGAGCCGTCAGCCCGTACAGGGCGACGACGATCCAGTCGAGGGGGGCGAGTTGCATCGGCTTCAGCCTTGGTGGGGAAGGGTTGGCGGAGCGTCCCAAAGACGCATCGGATAGACCCCCGAGTCTACCAGCGACCGCAGCGATTCGGCCACTCCGGCGTGATCTTCGGGGAACGTGACCCCAAGCCATCGTTCACGGGTGGGCAGCACCTTGCAGTGAACCAGTCCGTCGGCGATCAGGTCATTCACGGCCTCGGTGAGGTAGAATTCGCGGTCGAGTCCGGGGCCCGAGGCGAGAAACTCGGAGAAAAGGCGGTGCAGCTGGTACAGGATCCCGGAGCCGGCCGCCAGCCCTTTTGAATGACTTCCTCTACCGGACGGAATGACAGAATCATCTATGAATTTGTCTTCAGAAGTGCTCGCAACACGTTCACTATCGGGCTTGTGATCGGATTCACGAGCACTTTTGTCAGATTCATGCTTGATTTTGTCACTATTTGTAACCTGCGGGAACCCCCACAAGTTTGTGCAAACCGGAGTGTCCAGGGGCACGTCAATGGGCCTTCCAGCCACGTTGCGGCCCCTTACCCGGTTCCCGGAGCGGCGCATTTCGAAGCCCTCGGCCAGGCGCTGGAGCGTGCCGGCCCCATCGACTTCGCAGATACCCCGGGATACGCCCCCGCTCTCGGACAGCGTGACCTCGAGTGGGTAGCCGATCATGAATGCGGCCAGCGGATCGGGGGCCGCTACACGCTCCCCGTCGCGAATCGCCAGCGCCAGCGCCGCATAGGCCGCGCGGCCGTAGAAGTCGTCGGCGTTGCAGAGCGCAAAGGAGCCGCTGATGCGCTCCGCCGCCGTGAGAACGGCGTGGCCCGTGCCCCAGGGACGAGTACGGCCCGACGGTGGGTCGTCCACCAGCCCGGGATGCGCAAGCCGCTGGTACACGTAGCAGATGTCGAGTCCGGCCGCGACGGCGGGGGCCAGGTGCGCGTCGAAGTCGTCCTGCTTGTCCTCCTGGATCACCAGCACGAAGCGTGTGAACCCCGCGAGCGCGCTGTCGTGGAGGGCGTAGTCGAGGAGCGCCTCGCCGCCGGGACCGATCGGCGTGAGTTGCTTGAGACGGCCGAAGCGCGTGGAGCGTCCGGCCGCGAGGATGACGAGGGTGAGCGGTGGAGGGGTCACGCAGGAATGCTAGGGCATCGACCCGCGTCCCGCGATAGGGTCTGGCGCTGCACGTGCCGGGCCGTGGCCTGCTAGCCGCCGGTGTCGGGTCCCAGCCCCACCATCTCAAGCAGCTTCAGCGCGTTCGTCGACGTCGCGATGCCGGGGCGCAGCCGGTAGTCGAAGGCCAGGCCGTCCGCTCCGTCGCCCACCGATTCCGTGAAGTGCATGGCCACGGCCCGAGCGACGAGGTCCTTGGCGTCGGCGAGTGACAGATCATGCGTGGTCACCGCGCCGATGGCGTCCGTTTCCAGCAGGTGACGCAACACCGTGCGGGCTGCGATCCGCCGCTCGGCGCTGTTGGTGCCCCGCAGGATCTCGTCGAGGAGGTAGAGGGTGCGGAGTGCGCCGGCCCCGGACGATGCGGAATCCGGCTGGGGCGAGTCCGCGGCGGAGCGGGCCGCATCCACGACCTCCTTCAGCCGGTGGAGGCCCGCCATGAAGAAGGACACGCCGCCGGTGACCGAATCCTCTACGCGCATGCTGGTCACGACGCGCAGCGGCGGCATCCGCAGTTCGGCGGCGCACACCGGTCCTCCGGCCTGCGCCAGCACCGCGTTCAGGCCGACAGCCCGGAGCAGCGTCGACTTGCCGGACATGTTGGAGCCCGTGACGAGCAGGAACGAGCCCGCGGGACCGACTTCGACATCGTTGCGCACGCAGGCGCCTGGCGCGAGAAGCGGGTGGCCGAGTGAGCGGGCCCGCAGCGTACTGGCGTCCGCGTCCAGTGCGGGCACGGTCCAGTAGGGGTGGTCGGCAGCGGCGGCGGCGAGGGCCGCCAGCGCCTCCGCCTCGCCGATCGCGTCGAGCCAGTCCCGTACCCGCCGGCCCGACCGCGCCTTCCAGCGCTCGAGCGCGGCCAGCACATGCACGTCCCAGTGCAGCACGATGGCGAGGGGGAGGTGAAAGAGGGGCGACCTGCGGACATCGGCCAGGTCCAGGAGCCGCCGCAACCTGGCGATCTCCTCGGGGGCGGCCCGCGGTCCCTCGCCGATGCGCTGTCGGACCCTGGTCATGTAGCGCGACGTGAGGGGTGCGCGGTGGAGGTGGCCGAGAAGGTCGCCGTACCGCCGGATCCCGGATTCGCCGTCGCCCGCCTCCGCAAAGACCTGGCGGATCGCCTTGCGCCTCAGCGTGCGCACCAGGACCGAGACGAGCAGCGTCCAGGCCAGCGCCGCGGTGGGTGCCGCGCCGACAACGTAGAGGGCGATCGCCGCGAGGTTCACCGGCGTGAGCACCAGCGCGGTGTTCCGGACCCACCGATGGTTCGGCAACCAGGAATCGCCCTCGGCCCAGCGCAGGAAGCGTTCGGTCGGGGCGTCCGAGTCGTTCGGGCGCGATGCTGTGCCGACGGGCGTCGGGGCTTCCTCGCCGGGCATCGGGGCCTTCTGGCCGGGCGCCGAGGCCGCTGCGAGCCGCGCTTCCGCCGCGAGCCGATCCCGAAAGTCCAGCGCCGCGGCCATCTCGCGGACGGCCTCCTGGCGGAGCGCGACGGTCTCCGGATCGGCCCGGCCGAGCAGCCACGACTGCAGCGTCCTCCACCCGGGCGCCGTCCCACAGGTGCCGACCAGCCGCAGGAGCGACGCATCGCCGTAGAGATCGAGGTCCGCGGCGTAATCGTGGCTTCCCGGGGCCGTGATCCGGGGCGCGGGTGGCAGGTCCGCCCAGCGGCGCTCGACCCTGGCGATCCCGGCCCGGTTGAAGTCGGCCATGAACTCGGCGCGCCGCAGGCGCTGCCGCGCGGCCCGCTGCCGCACGACGAGGACCCCAAACGCGACCGCCGACGCAGCGAGGACCGCCCACGCCGCCGTGCCGTTTCCCGAGGCGAACTGCCACCAGGCGCCGGCCACCGCGGCCGCGAAGAGGATCAGGCGCCACGTCCCGTATGCACCGACCGTGGCCGTCCTCGTGGCCGCCTCCCGGTCGAAGCGCTCCGCCCGCTCCGCGTAGACCGCTACGGGGGAAGCGCTTGCGGCGTCTTTGCGGCGACCATCACGTTTCATGGATGAAAGTAAGCACTTCCGCGATCCGCACGGGGCACACGGCGTCGTTCGCAGCGACCGCCGGGACCGCGCGCCCAGCCACCGCCGCGGCCGCGCGCGCAACCGTGTTCGCAACCGCGCTCGCCATCGCCGCGCTCGCCGCCTGCGGCCCGCCTGGCGACAGCGAGGTCCCACAGGCCACCGACCCCACCATCCTGGCCCGCGTCGACGCCGTCTTCGCCGACTACGCGAGCCCCGACGGGCCCGGCTGCTCGGTGGGCGTGATCCGGGACGGCCGGCTCGTCCACGCCACCGGTTACGGCACCGCCAACCTCGACCACGGCATCCCGAACGGTCCCGCGACGATTCACCGCATTGGCTCGGTTTCCAAGCAATTCACGGCCGCCGCGATCGCCCTCCTGAGCATCCGTGGCGACCTCGACCTGGACGCCCCCGTCCGCGACTACGTCGCCGAGTTCCCGGACTACCCCGACCCTCCCACCATCAGACACCTGGTGTATCACACGTCCGGTGTGCGCGACTACATCGTGCTGATGTCGCTGGCGGGCAAGCGGAGCGAGGACTTCTTCACCAACCAGGAGGTTCTGGACGCGATCGTCCGCCAGCGCGAGCTCAACTTCACGCCCGGCTCCGAGTTCCTGTACAGCAATTCCGGGTACTTCCTGCTCGGCGAGATCGTCGCCCGCGTCTCCGGCCAAAGCCTGCGGGAGTTCGCCGAGGCCGAGTTCTTCGAGCCGCTGGGGATGCCGCGCACGCACTTCCACGACGACCACAACGAGATCGTGCCGGGCCGCGCCATCGGCTACGCGCCTACCGGCGGGGAGGGCGACGGCGTCACCGACGGCCACGGCTTCCGCATCAACGTGACCACCCTCGACATGGTCGGCGACGGGGGCATCTTCACTTCGGTCGAGGAGTGGGCCGCCTGGGACCGCAACCTGACCGACGGCACGGTCGGCGGGCCCGAGTGGGTGGCGCTCATGCACCAGCGCGGCGTGCTCAACTCGGGCGATACGATTCCCTATGCGTTCGGCATCGTGCACGGCGGGCATCGGGGGCTGGCGACGGTCGGCCACGGAGGCGCGTGGGTCGGATACCGAGCGGGCATGTCGCGCTATCCCGAGACCGGCCATTCCTTTGTGGCGCTGTGCAACCGCTCGCAGATCGACCCGATGGCGCTCATCGCGAGCACCGCGGAGATCTACCTGGAGGACCGGATGGAGCCGGACGCGGAGGCTGCGGAACCGGATGCGGAGGGCGAGGCGCCGGCGGAGGCCGCGGAGGAGGAGGGGGACGCTCCGCAGGATCGACCCGGCCGCGACATTCCGGACCGCACGCGCTACGCGGGATCCTTCCACAGTCCCGAATTGAATACCACCTACCGGATTCTGGCGGAGGGCGACGCCGGGCTCGCGCTTCACGCGGGCAGGTTGGAGCCGCTCACCCTGCGGGCCAGGGCTGAAGCGGACGGGGCGCTCGTGTCCGAACTCGGACTCACGCTCCGGTTCTCGGCGGTCGCGGGCGGCCGTTTCCAGTCGCTCATGGTCGACGCCGGCCGCGTGCGCAACCTGCGATTCATGCGGGTCGGGGACCGCTGAGTCATGCAGGCCGTCCTCACCGACGACCTCTTCGCGCCCGAGGTGATCGCCGACCCATACAGCTATTTCGGCGCCCTCCGCGAGATCGAACCCGTGCACCGGAACGACCGCTTCGGCCTGTGGTTGGTGACCGGATACGAGGAACTCGTGTGGATCCTGCGCCACCACGAACTCTTTTCGTCGGCGGTGATCAGGCACGTCGAGGCGCCGCCCTACCCGCCGGTCGACGCGGCCGATCTGCCCCTTTTCGACGAAATCCGCGATTTCCGCGCGAACCAGCTGGTGGAGCAGGATCGGCCGGAGCACCTGCACCAGCGAGGCGTCGTCCACGGGTACTTCACGCCCAAGGCGATGGAGCGGTGGCGCCCGTTCGTGCGCGCCGCGGTCGCCGAGATCCTCGATGGCGTGCACGCCAACGGGTCGATGGATGTGCTGACGGAGCTCGCGGCGCCCCTCCCGGTTCGCATCATCGCGGAGATGATGGGCGTTCCGTACGAGGACCGGGACCGCCTGCGGGCCATGGCCGACGGTATCCTGTACATCAATCGGGGCGAGCCCTATCGTCTGCGCCCGCTCGTCGACGCGGTGCGGGGAATCGTCGATTATGCGTCGCCGCTGGTGAAGGAGCGGATCCTGGAACCGGGGACGGACTTCATTTCCGTGCTCGCGGAGGGCGAGAACCGGGGTGTGTTCGACAGGCGCCAGGTTCTGGTGAACACGGGGCTGCTGCTCTTCGCGGGCCACGAGACGACGATGAACCTGATCTGCAATGGACTCCTGGCCCTCATTCGCAATCCGGACCAGTGGGAGCGGCTAAGGGCCGATCCCGAGGGCGCGGCGCGGCTGGCCACCGAGGAATGCCTGCGGTACGATCCGCCGGTCAAGTCGACCCAGCGGATCGCTGCCGAAGACGTCGATATCGCGGGCCGGACCATCCGCAAGGGCGAGCCGCTGCGCTGGATCATGGCCGCCGCGAACCGCGACCCTGCGGTCTTCGACGATCCGGACACCTTCGATATCGGCCGGCGGCCCAACCCGCATCTGTCGTTCGGTTCGGGCATCCACTACTGCCTGGGGGCCACGTTGGCGCGGATCGAGGGACAGGAAGTGTTCCGCGGCCTTGCGGAACGATTCGCCCGGCTGGAACTGGCGACGGACCGGATCGAGTACCAGCCCAGCCTGCAGTTCCGCTCGGTCAAGTCGCTGCCGGTGAGGTGGCCTGCATGACGAAGTCACCGGGGCGCGCGCCCGTGGCGCTGGACATCTACGTCGATCATGACCGCTGCGTCGGCAACGCGATGTGCCTGACGCTGGCGCCGGGCGTGTTCGCGCACAACGCCCGTCGGCAGAGCGAGGTCGTGGACCCCGAGGGCGACGCGGTCGCTGACATCATCCTGGCGGCGGAAAACTGCCCGACGGCCGCCATCCGGCTGAGCGACGCGGCGACGGGCGAGCCGTACGAGGTATAGGGCCCGTGGACAGGATTACCCCGGCATGACCGTTCTCGACTTCGCGCGCCGCAAGAAGGCGGGAGAGCCGATCGTCATGATCACCGCGTACGACGCACTGTTCGCCTCGCTGGTGGACGCGGCCGGGGTCGATGCGATCCTGGTGGGCGATTCGCTCGTGTCGGTGCTCTGCGGCGAAGAGACGACCCTTTCGGCGACCGTCGACCAGATGATCTACCACGGGCGCATTGTCCGCCGGGGTGCTTCGCGGGCCCTGGTCGTGGTCGACATGCCCTATCTCAGCTACCAGGTGTCGCCCGAGGAGGCGGTTCGCAACGGGGGACGGATCCTGAAGGAGACGGGCGCCGGCGCGGTGAAGGTGGAGGGCGGCGCCGAGATCGCGCCCGCGGTGGAAGCGCTCGTGAACGCGGGGGTTCCGGTGATGGGACACCTGGGTTTCACGCCCCAGTCGGTCCACGCGCTTGGCGGACCCCGGGTCCAGGGACGGGGCGAAGGGGCGTTCGAGAAGCTGTCGCGCGACGCCAGAGCACTCGAGAGCGCGGGTGTCTTCGCGATCGTGTTGGAACTCATTCCGGCGCTGATCGCGCAACGGCTGACGGCCGCGCTGGCGGTGCCGACGATCGGCATCGGGGCGGGACCGCGCTGCGATGGACAGGTGCTGGTGCTGCACGACATGCTCGGCCTGAACGAGGGGTTCAACCCCCGTTTCCTGAAGCGCTACGCCGAGCTGGGTGCCGAGGTGGAGGGCGCGGTCAAGCGCTATGCGGAAGAGGTACGGAAGGGCGAATTCCCCGGACCGGAGCACGTGTACAAGGTGTGACGCCCGGTGGCCCGCGTCCGGCCCCGCGAGCCCCTACTTCGTGGTCGCGATCCGCTCTTCGGCCATCCAGTCGGCGGCGGCAGCCGTACTGATTCCCAGTTCCTCGGCCAGCTTGATCACCTGGAGCGTCTGGTCGTAGATCTGCGTCACCTTCGAGTAGATCGTGAAGTCCTCGGTGGGCCTCCCGAACACTTCCTCCTGACAGCGGATCAGGCCGCCGGAGTTGACGAGGTAGTCCGGCCCGTAGGTGATTCCGCGCGCCGTGAGCGCGTCGGCGTGGCAGGACTCTGCCAGCGCGTTGTTGGCGCCCCCCGCCACCGCCGGGCAGCGAAGCCGCGGCACCGTGTCATCGTTGATCACGCCCCCGATGGAGTTGGGTGAGAACACGTCGCATTCCACGTCGTAGATCTCGTCCGTGCGCACGACCTCGGCCGCCATTTCACTCGCGGCCCGGACCACCACCGGCTCGTAGATGTCGGCCACGGTGAGTTTCGCGCCGGCTTCGTGGCAGAACCGCGCCACCGCGAAGCCGACGTTGCCCAGCCCTTGGATCGCGATGTGACGCCCGGCGAGCGAATCACTGCCCGTGGTGGCTTTCAGCACCGCCCTGATACCACAGCTGACACCGTACGCGGTCGTCCGCGAGGGGTCGCCCGCGCCTCCCGCGGACTCATTAACGCACGCAACGTGTTTCGTTGCACCGCGAATGACGGCCATATCGTGGGAGTTGGTCCCGATGTCCTGACCGGCGATATACTCGCCCCCCATCGTCTCGATGAAACGGCCGAGGGCGCGGAGCATGGCCGGGTTCTTCGATGTCCGCGCGTCTCCGATCACCACGGACTTGCCGCCGCCCAGATCGACGCCGCTGATTGCGGCCTTGTAGGTCATGCCGCGCGACAGCCGCAGCACGTCGGTCAACGCCTCCTCGTCGGTGCGGTACGGCAGCATGCGCACACCGCCGAGCGCGGGACCCAGGGTCGTGTCGTGAATCGCGATGATCGCCCGCAGTCCCGACTCGTTGTCGTTGCAGAAGACCACCTTCTCATAGTCGTATTCGGAAAGACGCTCAAACACATGCATCGGACGGGTGAGCTCCAGTTCTTCGGATCGGTTTTGGGGGGAACCTGGTCGTACAGGCCTCTTGCCTCGCGACGACACATCGGGATGGAAAACAGCCCACTAAAATAAGCCCATTGGAGCCTTCGTGCCGTCCCCTAGAGCCGCGCGATCTCCGCTTCCGCGGCGATGTAGCCGAAGCCCGCCCAGCCGGAGCCTTCCAGGATGCGGCGGAACATCTCCTCGGCCTGCTCGGGGCGCCCGTTGTAGAGGTGCCACGCGGCAACGCCGTACGCGATCGCCACGCCGGCGGGGTTGTCTTCCTCCGGGTTCCACAGCTCGTCGGCCGAGATCTCTCCCTTGTACATCAGTAGGAGACGGTGGTAGCTCGTGTTCTCGATCACGTCCATGTCCGCCGTGATCCGCTCCAGGACCGCCGCGGCCTCCTCGTCGCGGCCCAGGCGCCGCAGCGCCATGTACCACCAGTGCGAGATCGCGACGAGCTGGTCGGGGTTCGTGGTCACGGCGAAGTAGGCTTCGTACGACCGTAGCGCGGTTTCGAAGTCGCCTTTGAGGTAGTGGGCGAGGGCCAGGTGGTAATGGATGTTCGACTGCAGCGTGCTCGTGGGGATCCCGCGCTCGTTCGGCTGGCCGTCCGGTTCCACCTCGTCGGACAGGCCCTGGACGAGTCCGGCGGCGTGAGACAGGTCCTCGATGGCCCGGTCGAACTCGCGCACGCTGATCCAGCGATGCCCGCGGTGACGGTACATGCGTGCGTCGCCGGGATGCTTGCGGACTCCCTCGGAGAACACGTCGATCGCCTCCCGGTACCGGCCGGTGTAGCCGATGCGCCGGCCCAACCAGATGATCGCGTCCGCGTCGTCCGGACTGGCCTCGTAGTCGGCGCGGGCCGCGGCTTCGTCCTCCGCCTGGCGGGCTGCTACCTCGGGCGATGGCTGTGGCGGGTATAGCGGCTCGCCCAGGAGGGAAATGGCCTCCGCGCCTTCGGGCAGCGCTGCCACGACGGCATCGGGGGCGTCGGCGGGCCGAGCGTCGCCCGAACCGCTGTCGGCCGGGCCGCACGCAGGGGACAAGGGTACGACAGACGACAGAACGGTGATCAGGAGCGAGCGGCGCATGCGGTGTCCCGTTTCGTGAGGGCCAGGGATGGAACGGGGGACAAGGTTGGGTGGCGCTCCTGCCGGGTCAACCAGACGGAGCCGCCACCGGACGTGGCCGCCACTGTTTTGCGTAGCGCGGACGGGCCGGATAGACTTTGGCCGTGGCCCCCCAAACTGGCCCCAACGGAAGAAGCGTACCGCATGTCGATCGCAAAGCTGTCCGGCACGTCCCTGCTGGCCGTGGTGCTCAGCGTCCCGGTCCTCGCCGCCACGGGGCTCGCCGCCACGGCCCTCGCACCGCACTCCCTTGCCGCGCAGTCGGAAGCCGGGGCCGGCGTGACCGCGACCGCCGCCACGACACCGGACGACGTCACCTTCAGCCGCGACATCGCGCCGATCCTGCAGCGTGCGTGCGTGCGCTGCCACCGCGACAACGGCGTGGCCCCGATGTCACTGGTCACCTACGACGAGGTCAAGCCCTACGCGAGCCGGATCGCCCGCCGCACGCAGATACGCGACCGCGCGGGCGCGATGCCGCCGTGGTACGTCGAGAAGGACATCGGCATCCAGCACTTCAAGGACGACATGTCGCTCGAAGACGGCGAGATCGCCGCGCTCGAACGGTGGTGGCGGGCCGGAACCCCCGAAGGCGACCCCGCCGACCTCCCGCCGCCACTCGAGTTCGACGACGAAGTCGTGTGGGTTGCAGGCGAACCCGACCTGATCGTCCGCCTCCCCGAGGTGCTCGTCAAAGGCGACGTGCCCGACTGGTGGGGCGACATCGAACCGATCCCGACCGGCCTCACCGAGGACCGCTACGTCAAGTCCGTCGAGATCCGCGAGGTCAACGACGTCGGCCGCAATCCCGACGGCGGACACGAGGGACGACACACCGTCGGCGGCCGGTTCGTCGTCCACCACATGATCTGGAGCACGCGCGTCCCCGCCGACGAAGCGGGCGACGGCCCCAGAAGCACCAGCTGGCCGGTCCACGAAGTCGGCCGCGAGCCGGACATTTTCGACAACGACGCCGGGCGCCTCCTGCGGGCCGGATCCTCCGTCGTGTCCAACTCGCTGCACCTGCACTCCAATGGCCGCGACACCCGTGCCCACCTCGAGATCGGCTTCCGCTTCCACCCGCCCGACTACGAGCCAAAGTACCAGCGGGCCTTCTTCGGTCTGGGCAACGGCAGCGACATCGACATCCGCGCCGGCGTGGCGGGCCAGGAACTGCACGCCTACCAGGTCCTCAACCAGCACACCAAGATCGTCACCTTCGAGCCCCACCTGCACGCGCCCGGCATGCGCATGTGCCTCGAGGCCATCTGGGGCTTCAACGTCGAGACGATCAACTGCGTCGGCTACGACCACAACTGGGTCCGCGGCTACACCTACGCCCAGGACCACCAGCCGCTGCTTCCCAAGGGTACGGTCCTGCACATCGTCGGCTACATGGACACGTCGGAAGCGAACCGCAACGTGCCCGACACCCGCAACTGGCAGGGCTCCGGCAATCGCTCGGTCGCCAACATGTTCATCGACCTCGGCATGCGCGTCGCCCTCACCGACGAGCAGTTCGTCGAGGAGATGGCGCTCCGCCGCGAGCGCCTCGCACTCGGTCCCAACGACCATGTGATCGGGTGTCCGCTCTGCATGGTCATCCCCGAGAACGGGAACCCGCGCTACTATGCCGCGGATGAGGATGGGGCCGGAGGCCAGAGCGACCGGGCCGGCAACTCGACGGACGCGAACCGTGGCCGCGGGAACCGGTAGCGGGATGGGAGGAAGGTTCGCGGTAGCCGCGCTGCCCGGAGTGCGGTGCCTGGCCGCGATGCGGGCGCTGCCTCGGGTGGCCCCTGCGACCGCTCAACTCGCGATCCCGCTGCTGGTTGCCCTCGCGGTGCCCCCCGAAGCCGCCGCCCAGACGTACCAGCGCGGCCAGAACGTGGCGCCCGCGTACGAGGGCTGGGAGCGCAACGAAGACGGCTCGTTCAGCCTCCTCTTCGGTTACATGAACCGGAACTGGCTCGAAGAGGTCGACGTACCGCTCGGCGAACACAACGCATTTTCCCCCGGCCCGGCCGACCGGGGGCAGCCCACGCACTTTCTCCCGCGCCGCAACCGCTTCGTGTTCAAGGTCCGGGTGCCCGCCGACTGGGGCGACCGGGAGCTCGTGTGGACGCTGACGAGCAACGGCGTCACCGAGCGCGCCTACGCGACGCTTCGCCCTGACTACGTCGTGGACAACGTCGTGATCATGTCCGAGACGGGCGCGCTGGGCGCGGGATCGAGCAACGCGCAGATGCGCGGGAACGAGCCTCCGACGATCACGCTCGAGGGACCTGTCGCGCGCCAGGCCACCGTGGGCGTCCCCCTCGGCATCACCGTGCTCGTGGAAGACGATGGCCTGCTGAGATCGCGCCGCCGACCTCCGCCCCCGCCCCCCGAAACTGCCGCCGACTCCGCGCGCGCCGATTCGATCTGGAACGCGCCGCCGACCTTCAGCCGCCGCCAGCTCACCCCGCCGTCCCGGATCACGGTGCAGAAGGCCAACGGCCTGTTCATGTCGTGGTTCCTGTACCGGGGCGAGGACGAGGCCGGGGACGGCGAGGGCCCCGCGACCGGCGAGAGCCCCGTGACCGCTGAGGGCCCCGTCACCTTCGATCCGCCTCAGATCAAGGTGTGGGAGGACACGCGCGCCGGCGCCAACTCGCCCTGGGCCCCGCTGTGGGTGCCGCCCGAACTGCCCGAAGACGGCCGCTGGACCGTAAACGTGACCTTCGACCGCCCGGGGACCTACCTGCTCCGCGGGCGCGCGGACGACGGCGGCCTGTTCGCGGATGTGGAGGTGACGGTCACCGTGAGGCCGGTGGCGAGCTGACTCCGGTCCGAGGCCTGGGGTTGACGCGGTGCCATCTTACCAGTAAGATTCCTGTCATGAGCGACATCGCAACAACCAGACTGTCGTCCAAAGGTCAGGTCGTTATTCCGGAAGCGATCCGACAGAGGATGAGACTCGAAGCGGGCACCGAGTTCGTGGTGGTCGGCGAAGATGGGACGGTGGTGCTCAAGGTGATCGAGCCGCCTTCGATGCGGGATTTCGATGAGATTGTGGCCAAGGCGCGAAACGATGCGCGGCTTGCCGGACTGCGCGAATTCGACATCGCTGATGCGATCCGCGCCGTACGATCGGCGTGAAGGTCGTCGTCGATACCAACGTCTTCGTCTCGGGAGTCTTCTTTGGCGGACCACCGGGCGACGTGCTTGCGGCCTGGCGGGACGAGCGAATCGAGTTGGTCGTTTCCCCAGAGATCTTCGAGGAATACGTCCGGGTCGGCGAGCGACTGTCGGCGCGTTTTCCCCGTGTGGATGCTGGACCCGCACTGAGACTGGTCGCTGCCTTCGCCACCCCGGTGTCGGCGGCGCCCCTACCTGAACCGGTTTGTGCGGACAGGGACGATGACAAGTTTCTCGCCTGCGCGGCGGCAGCGGGGGCCAGGTATGTCGTGAGTGGTGACCGTGCGCTCCTGGCAACTTCTCCCTATGGGAATGTTGCCGTGGTCCGTCCCCGTGATTTCATGGACAATGTCTGTCCCTGACAGCCGACGAATCCGCACGCACGGGAGCAGCAAGTCGTGGAGGGGGCCGGTCGTCGGTGCCCACAGCCGCTGGCGGCGAGTCAAGCCGGTCCGTCGGCGACCCTCGGCAGGATCCCTCCCGGCTGACCGAAATGGGGCACCAGACCCTGTTCCTGCAGGGAGAGCCCCGGCGACGGCGTCGCGAAGTGACCGCGTCTCGGCGCGTGGTACAGGCACCCGACCTCTTCTTGGGGCCTTCCGCGGATGAATTCGTCCGCATCCGATAGTGCCGCCTGCCAAACGGTCCTTGCTTGGACGAGGTCGAAGGGCCGGGCGAGGGCCAGCCGGGCGATCTCCTCGGGTTGGTGACGGCCCCGGCGCTTCAGCTGTTCGAGCAGCGAAGCCGGTGTGAAGCCGGGATCCTTGCCGACGGCCGCCCAGACCATTGCGCCAAGGGGCAGGACATGCTCGTGCGCGTGGAGAATGTCCACGAAGTCACGTGCCTCGTCGCGACCCGCGAGCGTCAGCACCTTGTTGATCGCCAAATCCACCTCGTGCAGCACCTGGCCGCCCATTTCGTCTCGCACCAGAGGCATGAAGCGCCAGGCCGAGTCGTGAGCCCAATTGAGGCACGCCGTCGGATCACTGGTGCCAATGAGTCGTCCCGCCATCCTCCAGGCCCTCATATCTCCGTTCTTCTTCAGCGTCTCGGCGACCCAGTCCACGTCGGTGAGGCCGATTTCCAAGTCCCTCCGGTAGGACCAGAAGCACTGGGCGTGAAACTCGCGATACGCCCGTCGGGCCTCGCGAACGCGCACTATGGTCCGGGTGGTCTCCGGGACCAGCAATCGACTCACAACTGCAGAATCCGGGCGCGCGGAAGCTTGGCCATCGCCCGGTCCAGCGTGAGGACATCCAGATCTTCACGTATGTAGTCGTCGGCGATGAGGCGATCCAGCAAGCCGGCACCGCCGGAGCTCCCTAGCGCGTCCAGGACGCTCCTTCCGTTCAAGGGAGCGACGAGACCGCTGCGGAGCACATGCAGCAGCCCCGCGCGGGCGTCCGCCCTGGTCACGCCATAGTGGTGCTGGACCGCTACATATGCCTCGCCGATCACCTGGTTCGACGCGAACACGCCGGCGCCTTCATCCCTCACGAGGACGGACAGTGACTGCACGGACCTCGCGAAGTCAGCCTCGGGGACGCCGGTCAGCAGGCGCACCAGTACGGACGTGTCAATCCCGTAGCGTCGGATCACGGGGCTGCGCACGGAAGGAATGGATATCGAACGCCTCGTATCCGGGTCGCAATTTGCGGCGTAGCGGCGCCAGGCGGGAGAGGTCGATTCGGTGCGGGCGAACGACGAAGCCGTCGGGACCTTCCTCCAACTCGAGACGGTCACCGGGCTGCACGCCCATCGCCTCCAACACGCGGGCGGGGAACGTAACCTGGCGCTTCGATGTGATCCTGATCAGCATGGGTCTCCGTCCTATAAACAATCCTTACGTAAAATAATATTTTCGTAAGTACAGGAAAGCAAGAACCCGCTACAGCCGGTACCGCTCCTGCAACACCGCCACCGACGCCAGCATGAGCAGGAGCGAGTCCAGGGAGGGACGTTCCTCGGCCGCTAGCGTGGGCAGCCGGTCCAGCAGTCGCTCGACCGCCGCGTGATCCAGGAACGGCACCGCGCGCAGCGCCTCCCCGCGCAGCGTGTCCTGCAGGAAGTCGTGGAGCGGGCCGTCCGTGCCGACCGCCGATGGCCCCATGAACGGACGCTTCACGCGGTCGTAGACGGGGTCGGGGATGTATTGGCGCATGGCCTCGCGCAGCAGGTGCTTGTCGCGGGGATGGTGGGCGAGGAGGGAGACCGGGAGGCTGTTCGTGTACTCGAAGAGGTGGTGGTCGAGGAACGGGAGCCGCACCTCCACCCCGTGCGCCATGTCGAGCCGATCGGCGGCCAGGTGGTAGTTGGCGAAGAGCGAGTGCAGCCACAGGTAAAGCAGTCGCCGGGACGGCTCGCGCCGGGACAGGTCGGCGGTCCGCCGGCAGCGGCGGTAGTAGGCGCGGTAGAGGTCGTACCCGGTGAAGGCGTCGAGGAAGTCGCGGGAGCACGCCGCGTGGAGCTGGCCAAGGCCGCCCGCCAGGCGCGTGAAGAGCGAGGGGGCCGCCGGAAGCAGGAGTGCGAGGCGCGCGAGCCAGGGTGAAGCGGCCGCCAGACCGGGGTAGTGGCGCGAGGGAGAGCGCAGCAGGGCCGATAGGATGTGCGGGAGTCGGGTGAGGGCCCGGGGGAGGCTGCCAGCGCCGGAACCCCGGCCGGCCCCTGCCGCCGCGCGCAGGAACTCGTAGCCGAAAAACGCCTCGTCGGCGCCCTCGCCGGCGAGCACGGATTTGTAGCCGGCGTCGCGCACGGCGCGGCTGAGCAGGTAGCGCGCGGCTCCGTGCGTGTTGTACTGGATCGTCTCGGCGTGCCACACGGCGTCGGCGAAGTGGTCGGCCAGGTCGGCGTCCGCAGCGGTCACGACCGTGTGCCTCGCGCCGGCCGCCGCGGCCGCCTCGCGCGCGCCCCGGCTCTCGTCGTAGTCGCGGCGCTCGAAGCCGACGGTAAAGGCGGCGACCGGGTCGTCGACACACGCCGCCGCCACGCCGAGCACCGCCGACGAGTCCAGGCCGCCGCTCAACAGGCACCCCACGGGCACGGCCGCGACCATGCGCAGCGAGACCGACTCCTCGGTGAGCTTGCGCACACGCGCGATGGCGTCGTCCAGGCGGGGGGCGGTGCCTCGCGTGCGGCCGAACCGGGCCGCTCGGGGGCCGTGTGCCGCACCGAACGGGACCAACCGCGAACGCCGCGGCGGTACCGGGAGGTCCCAGTAGCGTTCCAGCCGCACACCGGATCGATCGGCGTGCAGCACGTGGCCCGGCGGCACCTGCGAGACGCCCGCGAAGAGCGAGATCCTCTCGTCGGGGCAGGCGTGGAGCGCGTGGTAGACTCCCCGCGGGTCCCACGAAGCCGGGATGCCGGCGGCAAAGAGCGCCTTGGCCTCGGACGCGAGGTAGAGGCGGCCCTCCTTCTCGGCGTAGAAGAGCGGCTTCAGGCCGAACCGGTCGCGCGCCGCGAAGAGGGCGCCGCTCTCTTCATCCCAAACAACCATGGCAAACTGGCCGCGCAGGTGCGACAGGCACGCGGGACCGAGGTCCTCGTACAGGTGGAGCGCGATCTCGCTGTCCGAGCGCGTGCGGAAGCGGTGGCCCTTCGCTGCGAGCGCCGTCCGGATGCGCTTGTAGTCGTAGAACTGGCCGTTGACGACGATGTGGAGGCGCCCGTCCTCGCTGGCGATCGGCTGGTGTCCTTCCGGATCGGTGATCGCGAGGAGGTTGTGACCCAGGCCGGCGCGTCCTGTGGGGGAGACCCAGATCCGCTCGCCGTCGGGGCCGCGGTGGCGCAGCGCGGCGGTGGCGCGGCGCAGGGCCTGCTCGGGGACCGGGCGGCCGGGGTCG
Source organism: Gemmatimonadota bacterium (assembly GCA_009844885.1). Lineage (GTDB taxonomy): Bacteria > Gemmatimonadota > Gemmatimonadetes > Longimicrobiales > Gaopeijiaceae > Bin94. The sequence goes on along the minus strand of VYAQ01000279.1, from coordinate 4,293 downwards.
GGCGACAGTATCGCGGCGATTCCACACATGGGCGGGTCAGTCGGGGCCGCGGCGCAGGGCCGACTCGGGTGGCGGACCGTCGGGGAGGTGCACGACGGCCTGCCCGTCGGCACAGGTGAAACGCATCAGCGGGAGCCGCTCGCCGCGGGTAAGCTCGAGGTTGTCCGGAGTGATCCGCTGGACGAACGCGACCGCCTCGATGTCGCCCGCATCGGGGTGGGCGCGCGCGAATCTGCGGGCGTGCCGCTCGAGCAGCGAACCCCGGACGGCGGCGAGCTTCTCGGGCTCCATCTGCAGCCAGACGTTGCCGAGGAAGTAGGATTGGAGGAGGAGGTGTCGCATGCTTTCCGGGAAGAGCTTGCGCGGCTCGATGCTTCGTTCGCGGCCCGCGCGGAGGCTCCGCACCTCGTAGCGGGCGTGGTAGTTGCGCTCGTCCACCCAGTCGAACAGCCGGTAGCTCTGGAAGAGCCCCGCGAGCCACAGGAGGGCGCGCACGGGGTTTGCCCACGCCTTGCCGGAATAGGGCTGGCCCGGTTTGGGCAGGTGCCGCCACGCCCTTACGGCCTGCCAGACGCTCATGATCGCCAGGAGCGCGACCAGCGTGAGCGCGGTGATGTCCGCCGGACCGGGGCTGGCGGCGGGCGCGGTGGTGGCGAGCGCCGGCGCGGCCAGCCCGGACGCGGATCCGGCGGCGAGCGCCGTGATGTCCGGCGAGATACCCTGCATGATCTCGGGCGCGAACGGGAGCGCCAGCGCGGCCAGCATGAGCGCGTTGGAGTACGGGATCTTGAGCGTGGCGATGATGCCCAGGTGGAACACGGCGGCGGCTGCCAGCAGCGCCCACTTGGCCGCCGAGCCCGCGGGAAGCACGAAGATCAGGACGAAAAGCGGTTCCAGGACCAGTGCGGCCCAGGTCACCAGGCGCAGAATGCGTCGATGGCGGATCGACCAGAAGTCCGGGGTGCGGGCGATCTGCATCTTAAGCGCGGCGTGCATGGCGGAACCGCCCCGCCACATGGGGCTCGAGAACTTGTAGAGGCCGGCCACCAGGTAGATCAGCGCCATGTTGATCATGAAGGCGCGGGGGGCGGTGCCGGGGACGGTCTCGGTGGCCCAGGCGGAGGCGGTCGGTCCTGCTACGGCCGCGCCGGCACCCACCAGATCCGGCAGGCTCAGGGTCGAGCCGACGGGCAGGAGGATCAGCCACAGGCAGAACAGGTGGACGATACAGTCGTCGAGATAGGCGACGAGCGCGTTCCAGCGATAGGTGGAGACGGCCGCGACGAAGAGAAACGCGGCCGCCGTCCGGGGGTGCCAGCCGAGGATGACCAGAACCGCCGCCACGCAGGCGCACAGGTAGACGGTGCGGAAGACCCATCCGGGCATTCCCGGCTGGAAAAGGCTGATCCGGGTCGGGGGAAAGAGGCGGGCCGACAGCCGGTGGTCGATCAGGCCGTCGGGGTCGCTGAAGTCGCGGGCCTGGCGGAGCGCGTTGGCGAAGTAGACGAAGAGCACGCCTCCCGCGACGACGCGCATGATGTCGAGCGGAAGGGCGTGGATCGGGGCTGCGAGCGTATGCATGATTGCGCCGGGAAATGTAGCAGGGGCGGACAGCGCGGCCATCCATTGCCCGCCGTCACGGGGTGGCCGAGTTTGCGCGGTGTGGTCGCCGTGGCGGCCAGCGCCGCTCTTCCTCCCCAAGGATCCGTCGAAAGCGAGACATCGATGACCGTCCGACGATTTGTCAGCCTGCCTGCCGCGTTAGGCGCCGCCGCGCTGAGCGCCGCCCGGCTGAGCGCAGCGCTGAGCGCCGCGACTCTCCTGCTCACGCCGCTCCCCGCTTCCGCGCAACTCTCCGACGTGCAGATGGAGTGGGGCGTGACCATACCCGTGCGGGACGGCACTGAACTCCGCGGCACGATCTACCGCCCGGCGGACCAGACGGAACCGTTGCCGGTGATTCTCGGGTTCACCCCCTACATCGCGGACATCTACCACGGGAAGGCGCGGTACTACGCCCGCCGCGGCTACGTCTTCGCTGCCGTCGACGTGCGCGGCCGCGGCAACTCCGACGGCGTCTTCGAGCCCTTCCACGACGCCGACAGGGACGGCCACGACGTAGTGGAGTGGCTCGCGGCGCAGCCATGGTCGAACGGGAAGGTCGCGATGTACGGGGCGTCGTACGGCGGCTGGGACCAGTGGGCGACCGCCAAGGAGTTGCCGCCGAGCCTGGAGTCGATCGTGCCGGCGGCGGCGGCCTATCTCGGCACCGACTTCCCCTTCGTGCACAACGTCTTCGTGCCCTACAACATGACCTGGCTGACCTTCACCAGCGGAAAGGCGGCGCAGAGCACCATCTTCGGCGACGCGGAGCTTTGGGCCGACGCGTTCGGCGAGCGGTACTTCAACCACCGCCCCTTCGCGGAGCTGGACCAGATTGTCGGCAACCTCACCACGCGCTTCCAGACGTGGATGGAGCACCCCACGCCCGACGAGTATTGGCTGGCGTCGGCCCCCTCTCCCGAACAGCTCGCCGCGATGGACATCCCCATCCTGACGATCACCGGGCACTACGATGGTGACCAGCGGGGCGCGCTCCAGCACTACCGCATGCACATGCGCCACGGCAACGAGGCGGCGAAAGCCCGGCACTACCTGGTGATCGGCCCCTGGAACCATGGCGGCGTGGGCACTTCGGTCGACCAGGTGGGCGGGCTCGAGTTCGGCCCCAACGCGCTGCTCCCCCAGGACTCACTGCGCAAGGCGTGGTACGACTGGACACTGAAGGACGGCCCGCGCCCCTGGTTCCTCGAGAAGCGGGTCGCGGTCTACATCGCCGGCCGCGACGCCTGGGAGTACGCGGACGCCCTGGAAGAGGTCGCGAACGACCAGCTCGTCTACTACTTCGACTCCGCGGACGGCCGCCCCAACGACGTCTTCCGTTCAGGGACGCTGGCACCGGAGCCCACCGGCAACACGCGGGCCGACTCCTACGTCTACGACCCTCTCGACACCCGCCCGGGGCGCTTCGAGAGCTTCGAGTCCGGCAACAACCTCTCGCACTTCTTCTGGGGCGAGCAGCCGCTCAACCAGCACTTCGCGCTGAACATGTTCGACAACGGCCTGGTCTACCACACCGAGCCGTTCGAGACCGAGACCGACCTCGCGGGCTTCATGGAGTTCGACGCGTGGATGAGCCTCGACGTGCCCGACACCGACTTCATGGTCACGGTCTACGAGATCATGCCCGACGGTACGAGCATCTTTCTGACGGGTGACATCATGCGCGCCCGCTACCGCAACTCGCGCACGGTCGAGGAGCTGGTGACCCCGGGCGAGGTCGACCTCTACCGCTTCGACGGCTTCCAGTTCTTCGCGCGCCAGATCGCGGCGGGCAGCCGTCTCCGCCTGATCCTGAACTCACCCAACTCCCTGTGGCTGCAGAAGAACTACAACAGCGGCGGCCGGGTCACGCACGAGTCGGGGGCGGACGCGCGCACGGCCACGATCACGTTCCATCATGGGGGCCAGTATCAGAGCCGGCTGAGTGTGCCGGTGAGGCGGCGGCCGGTGTCGTAGGAGGGCGGCGGGTCAGTCGCAGCCTTGCCGATTGTCATGTGGATTGACAATCTGCAAGGTTGACATATTGTCATCAATAGCATATGACTTTATGTCATGCGAACAACGATTCGGTTGGACGACCATCTCATGCGGGCGGTGAAGCGTCACGCCCTCGAGTCGGGAACGACCGTGACCGCCGTCATTACGGAGGCGCTGCGGGAACGGCTGGAGCGACACAGGGACCGGACCTCGAACCCGCCTGCGCCGCTGGATCTTGCCACCACGGGGGAGGGTGGCCTGCTACCCGGCGTCGACCTTGACGATTCCGCAACGCTCATGGACCTGATGGAGGTCGACGGTTGATCCTCCCCGACGTCAACGTCCTCGTGTACGCCCATCGCCGGGACGCCCGGGATCACGACCGATACCTCGAATGGCTGGTCGCCGAGGTCGACTCCGACGCGGCCTTCGGGCTGAGTCCGCTCGTCTTGAGCGGATTCATCCGCGTGGTCACGCACCCCAGGGTCTTCAAGGTGCCGAGCACGCTTGCCGATGCGACGAGGTTTGCGGAACAGCTCCGCGCGCGGCCCAACTGCATCGAAGTGACACCGGGTGCTCGCCATTGGCCCATCTTCGTGCGGCTGTGCCACCAGGCTGCCGCTAAGGGCAACCTCGTTCCCGACGCGTACTTCGCCGCCATGGCGATCGAGAGCGGGTGCGAGTGGGTGACCA